>NZ_MUBA01000434.1 GCF_002154575.1 Streptomyces bobili | reverse complement strand
CGGGAAGGGGCGGCGGGGGCGGATCACAGCCGTGGGTCCACCGGCTCCGACTCCAGCGCCAGTACGCCGAACACCGCCTCGTGGACGCGCCACAGGGGCTCGCCCTCCGCCAGCCGGTCCAGGGCCTCCAGGCCGAGGGCGTACTCGCGGATCGCCAGGGAGCGCTTGTGGTTGAGGAAGCGCTGCCGCAGCCGGGCGAGGTTGTCGGGGCGGGTGTACTCCGGGCCGTAGATGATCCGCAGGTACTCACGTCCCCGGCACTTGATGCCCGGCTGGACCAGGCGGCCCGCCGCGCCGCGGACCACCGCCTCCAGCGGCTTGACGACCATGCCCTCGCCGCCGCGGCCCGTCATCTCCAGCCACCAGTCGACGCCGGCCCGCACCGACTCGGGATCGGCCGTGTCGACGTACAGGCGTCGGGTCGTGTGCAGGAGACCCGTGCCGTCGTGCTCCACGAGCCGGTCCAGCAGGGCCAGCTGGTCGTCGTGGGGCAGGGCCGCGAGGCTGCGGCCCTGGACCGCGAGGATCTGGAACGGTGCCAGGCGCACGCCGTCCAGGCCGTCCGTGGTCCAGCAGTAGCGGCGGTACGCCTCGGTGAACGCCGCCGCGTCCGAGGCACGTTCGCGCTGCCGGGACAGCAGGTCCGACACGTCGACACCGCGGGCGGCAGCCCCCTCCAGGGCCGCCAGGGCGCCTGGGAAGACCGCGCCGGACGCGGCGCCGACGGCCGCGTACTGCGAGCGCAGCAGCCCGGCCGCCTTCAGCGACCACGGCATCAGCTCCGCGTCCAGCAGCAGCCAGTCGGTGTCGAGTTCGTCCCACAGGCCGGCCTCGGCGACCGCCGCTCGGACCCGGCCGAGGATCTCCTCGGTGACCGCGACGTCGTCGAAGAACGGCCGCCCGGTGCGCGTGTAGAGCGAGCCGGTCGGCCCCTCCACCCCGAACCGCTTCCGTGCCGTCTCCGCGTCCCGGCACACCAGGGCCACGGCCCGCGAGCCCATGTGCTTCTCCTCGCACACGACCCGCGCGACACCGTCCTCGGCGTACTGCGCGAACGCCTCCGCCGGGTGCTCCAGGTACCCCTCGACCCGGCTGGTCGCCGTCGGCGCCATGGTCGGCGGCAGGTACGGCAGCAGGCGCGGGTCGACGGCGAAGCGGCTCATGACCTCCAGGGCCGCCGCCGCGTTCTCCTCCCGCACGGACACCCGTCCCGCGTGCCGGGTCTCGACCACCCGTCGGCCGTGCACGTCCTTCAGGTCCAGCGGCCGGCCGTCGTGCCCGCCCGGCGCCTCCGCCCGCAGCGGCTTCACCGGCTCGTACCAGACCCGCTCGGCCGGTACGTCGACCAGTTCGCGCTCCGGCCAGCGCAGCGCGGTCAGCTTGCCGCCGAACACGGCGCCGGTGTCCAGGCAGATGGTGTTGTTGAGCCAGCTCGCCTCCGGGACCGGGGTGTGGCCGTAGACGACGGCGGCCCGGCCCCGGTAGTCCTCCGCCCACGGGTAGCGCACCGGCAGGCCGAACTCGTCGGTCTCGCCGGTGGTGTCGCCGTACAGGGCGTGCGAGCGGACCCGGCCCGAGGTGCGGCCGTGGTACTTCTCCGGCAGACCGGCGTGGCAGACCACCAGCTTGCCGCCGTCGAGGACGTAGTGGCTGACGAGGCCGTCGAGGAACTCACGGACCTCGGCGCGGAACTCCTCGCTCTCGCCCTCCATCTGCTCGATGGTCTCGGCGAGTCCGTGGGTGTGCTGGACCTTGCGGCCGCGCAGAAAGCGGCCGTACTTGTTCTCGTGGTTGCCGGGCACGCACAGCGCGTTGCCCGACCCGACCATGCCCATCACACGGCGCAGCACGCCGGGGCTGTCGGGGCCGCGGTCGACGAGGTCGCCGACGAAGACGGCCTGGCGGCCCTCCGGGTGGACGCCGTCGACGTAGCCCAGCTTGCCGAGCAGGCCCTCCAGTTCGGAGGCGCAGCCGTGGATGTCGCCGACGATGTCGAAGGGGCCGGTGAGGTGGGTCAGGTCGTTGAAGCGCTTCTCGGTGACGACCGTGGCGCTCTCGATGTCCTCCACGCCCCGCAGGATGTGCACCTTGCGGAAGCCCTCGCGCTCCAACTGCCGCAGTGAGCGGCGCAGTTCGCGGATGTGCCGCTGGATGACCCGGCGGGGCATGCCGGCCCGGTCGGCGCGGGCCGCGTTGCGCTCGGCGCACACCTCCTCCGGCACGTCCAGCACGATGGCGATGGGCAGCACGTCGTACTGCCGGGCCAGGTCGATCAGCTGGCGCCGGGAGTCCTGCTGCACGCTGGTCGCGTCGACGACGGTGCGCCGGCCGGCCGCGAGACGCTTGCCCGCGATGTAGTGCAGGACGTCGAAGGCGTCCCGCGAGGCGCTCTGGTCGTTCTCGTCGTCGGCGACCAGGCCGCGGCAGAAGTCGGACGAGATGACCTCTGTGGGCTTGAAGTGCCGCCTGGCGAAGGTGGACTTGCCCGACCCGGACGCGCCCACCAGCACGACGAGGGAGAGGTCGGTGACGGGCAGCGCGCGGGCCCGCTTCGGGGTCTCGGATACCTGGATGTCGGTCATGCTGCCTTCGCCTCCTTCTCGTTCGGTGCGGCCGGGGTCGGGGTCGGGGTGGTTGTACTCGGGGAGGCCGTGTCCACGGAGGCTGCGCCCATGGAGAAGACGGCCATCTGGGTCGGGGGGCCGACCTCGGGGTCGTCCGGGCCGACGGGCACGAAGTCCACCTCGTAGCCGTGCCGTCCGGCGACCTCGGTGGCCCAGGTGCGGAACTGCGCGCGCGTCCACTCGAAGCGGTGGTCGCCGTGCCGGACGTGGCCTGCCGGGAGGGTCTCCCAGCGGACGTTGTACTCGACGTTCGGGGTGGTCACCAGGACCGTGCGGGGCCGGGCCGAGCCGAACACCGCGTACTCCAGGGCGGGCAGCCGCGGCAGGTCGAGGTGCTCGATCACCTCACTGAGCACGGCCGCGTCATAGCCCTTGAGCCGGGAGTCGGTGTAGGCGAGCGAGCCCTGGAACAGGGTGACGCGGGAGGCCTGCCGCTCGCCCATGCGGTCCAGCTTGAGCCGCCGGGAGGCGATGGTCAGGGCGCGCATCGACACGTCGACGCCGACGATCTCGGTGAACCGCGGGTCCTTCAGCAGCGCCTGCACCAACTGGCCCTGCCCGCACCCGAGGTCGAGGACGCGGGCGGCACCGGACTCGCCGAGCGCGGCCATGATCGCGTCCCGGCGCTGCACGGCGAGCGGGGTCGGCTTCTCCTCGGTCTCCGCCTCCGCCTCGACCGCGTTGTCGATCTCCTCGACCACGCTGTCGTCGGTCTCGGCGAGCCGAACCAGCTCCAGGCGCTCCATCGCCTGCCGGGTCAGCGACCAGCGGCGCGACAGGAACCGGCTGGTGATCAGCTTCTGTTCGGGGTGGCCGGGCAGCCAGCCGTCCCCGGCGCGCAGTAGCTTGTCGACCTCGTCGGGAGCGACCCAGTAGTGCTTGGCGTCGTCGAGGACGGGCAGCAGGACGTACAGGTGCCGCAGGGCCTCGGCGAGCGTCAGCGTCTCGGACTCCAGCACGAGACGCACGTACCGGGAGTCGCCCCAGGCGGGGAACTCCGTGTCCAGCGGGACTGGTTCGGCGCTCACCGTCCAGCCGAGCGGCTCGAACAGAGCCCGTACGAGGTCGGGGCCGCCGCGCGCGGGCAGCGCGGGCACCTCGATGCGCAACGGGCGTACCTGCGCGGGCAGTTCGGGCTTGGCCGTGCAGACGCCGCGCATGGCGCTGGAGAAGACGGCGCTCAGCGCGACCGCGAGCAGCGAAGAGGCCGCGTAGGGGCGGTCGTTGACGTACTGCGCCAGGGCCGCGTCGGGGGCGCCACCGCGGCCCTTGCCCTTGCCCCGGCGGACCAGCGCCACGGCATCGACCTCCAGCAGCAGCGCCGCCGTGCAGCGTTCGGCGTCCGCCTGGGGGTAGAGGACGTGCGCCTTGCCGTAGGAGGTGGAGAACGCCTGCGATTTCTCGGGATGCTTGTGGAGCAGGAAACCGAGGTCGGTGGCGGGGCGTTCGCGGGTGCCGGTGGTGGTGATCGTCAGGAACACGGTGGTTGCCTCGAAAAGGGTTCGGAAGGAGCGAAAGCGCTGGTGGTGCGCCTGCGCGCCCCTCCAACGTACAGACAGGGGCGCACCGGCACCCAGGGATTTTCCCGAGCTACTCCGTCGCCCTCTTCCACGGCCGGACACCGAGCTTGCCGGTCGTGCCGAGGTCCAGTCCCGGCGTCACGACGACCGGGTCGGCGCCTTCCTTCGCCCGGACCCGGACGTAGGGGACGTTCACCGCCGTCCCGGACTGGGTGGTGTTGCGCCACACCAGGCTCGCGAGGGCCGTCTCGCCCGGCTTCAGGGTGACGGGCTCGGGCGCCTCGTCGGGCCCCGCCCCGGTGGTGATCTCGCCGCTGCCCTTGAGGATCTGGACGCCGTCGACCGGCTCACGGTTGTCGTCCAGCAGCTCCAGCAGCGGGTAGCCGTGGACGGAGTAGTCGCGCGTTCCGCAGTTCTGCAGGTGCAGTCCCACGACACGCAGGCCCATCGCCGCGTCGCCCTCGTCGGCGAAGACCCGGACACCGGAGGCCGGGCAGTCGCCCGTCTCGGCCGGTGCCTCGTCCGCGGGCACCTTGGTGACATCGGAGACCACGGCCCGCGTGACCGACGACGACCCCGGCGCCACCACCCCGAGGCGGACGGTGCCACGCACGGTCTTCCCGGCTCCGACCGCGCGCACGGTCTCACGCTTGTTCCCCATGGACTCACCGGCACTGTTGGTGAAGGTGACGCTGATCGTGTACGTCATCGCCTCGGTGCCCTGGTTGGTGACCTCGTAGGCGGCGGAGATGCCGGAGTCGGCGGGCAGCCGGTCGGGGACGACCGAGACGCTGCGCTCCGGCGACGGGGACGGCGACGGGATGGTCACCGAGGTGATGCGGACGCCGTCGATGCCGGGATCGGTCACCTGGGTCGCGGAGGACGGCGTCCCCTCGCCGGGGCCGCCCGTCCCGGTGTCGGCACGTTCGGTGCCGCACGCCGAGAGCAACAGGGCGGCGGCGAGGGCCGGAAGGAGGAGGGGGGCGGGTCTGCGCATCCCGTCACCTCATCAGGGGGCCGCCCCGGCGACTGTGGTGGAGGCCATAATTCCGGTCACAGGGCTGTCACAGGTGCGCGCGATCGCTTGCGGCGGCTCACCTTCGCGTCCCGGTGCACCGGACATCGTTGTCCGGCGCCCGGAACGCGTGGGCCACGTGTCGTACGCCGTGTGCGGCAGGCAGTGAGCCGTGTGCGGTGAGCCGTGAACCGTGCGGCTCACGGGCGTCGTCTACGGCAGCTGCGACTGCACCTGGGCGGAGATCAGCTCCAGGTGGTCCAGGTCGTGCAGGTCGAGGACCTGGAGGTAGAGGCGGGTGGAGCCGGCCTCGGCGTAGCGGCCGATCTTCTCGACGACCTCGGCCGGGGTGCCCGCCAGGCCGTTCTCCTTCAGCTCGTCGACCTCGCGGCCGATCGACGCGGCCCGGCGGGCGACCTCCTGGTCGTCCTTGCCGACGCAGACGACGAGGGCGCTGGAGTAGGTGAGGTCGTCGGCGGCGCGTCCGGCCTTCTCGGCGGCGGCACGGACCCGGCCGAACTGGCGCTCGGTGTCCTCCACCGAGCTGAACGGCATGTTGAACTCGTCGGCGTAGCGGGCCGCCAGCCGGGGCGTACGGCTCGCGCCGTGGCCGCCGATGAGTACGGGGATCTTCGCCTGGGCGGGCTTGGGCAGGCCGGGCGAGTCCTTGAGCTGGTAGTGCTCGCCGTCGAAGTCGAAGGTCTTGCCGGCGTCGGTGGCCCACAGTCCGGTGACGATCTCCAGCTGCTCCTCCAGTCGGCCGAACTTCTCCTTCGGGAAGGGGATGCCGTACGCCGCGTGCTCCTCCGCGAACCAGCCCGCGCCCAGGCCGAGTTCGACACGGCCGCCGGACATCTGGTCGACCTGGGCGACCTGGATGGCGAGCACGCCGGGCAGCCGGAAGGTGGCGGCGGTCATGAGCGTGCCGAGGCGGATGCGCTTGGTCTCGCGGGCCAGTCCGGCGAGGGTGATCCAGGCGTCGGTGGGGCCGGGCAGGCCGTCCGAGTCGCCCATCGCCACATAATGGTCCGAGCGGAAGAAGGCATCGAAGCCGAGGTCTTCGGTGGCCTTGGCCACCGTGAGGAGGGTGTCGTAGGTGGCGCCCTGCTGGGGTTCGGTGAAGATGCGGAGATCCATGTCTCCATCCTGCACGAGCGGGCTCAGCCTTCTCGCAACGCCCCTTCCCGTGCCGCCAGCTTGCGCAGCATCTCCAGGACCCGGTCCCTGGACTCGTCCGCCGCGTCGATGGCTTCCATGCACTGCCAGTACGTCCCCTCGTCGGCCGCCGAGCTGGCGACTCCGACGAGGGCGATGCCGACCTCGCCGAGCAGGTCGGCCAGGCGCAGGAGAGCCTCGCGGGCGTCGTCCAGCTTGGTGAGCCGGGCGGCGAGCAGGTCGCCGGTGTCGAGGTCCGGGGTGTCCAGCACCCCGCAGCCCCGGCCCGCCAGCTCGGTCAGGCCCAGGGCCTCGCCGCGCAGTTCGGGCGGGCCCGAAACCGCGAGGCGACTGCCTATCGCCTGGGCCAGGGCCTGGGCCTGCCAGACCTCGGTCAGGGTCCGTCTCCCGCCGACACTGCTCGCGAGAGCCCGGCTACTCGTCAGGATGAGCCGCACCGCGTCCATGGGGTGCCCCCGTCTGTCCCGACGTGCTCCGCGCACGTCCACGTCACTGCTTCACTACCCAGAGTGAAGGTCTGTGGGACGAAAAGCCAGAGGAAGACGGAAATCTGTGGACAACAAATCGGTTTCGGACGGCTGAACGATTACGCGGAGTGATATCGGAGTCGTCGGTTCCCCTGGCTGCCGACGACGACCGGCTCTCCGCCCACGGTCAAGGCGCCGGAAACCGCCGCTCGTTGCGGTCGATCTTCGCGTCCAGTGCCGCCAGCGGGTCGATGCCGAGCACCTCGCACAGTTGCAGCAGATAGGCGAGCACGTCGGCGACCTCGTCGGTCACCCGGTGCGCGCTGTCCGGGTCGTCCATCACGCGCGTCGACTCCTCCGGCGTCAACCACTGGAAGATCTCCACCAGTTCGGAGGCCTCCACACTGAGCGCGGAGACGAGGTTCTTGGGGGTGTGGTAGGGCTGCCAGTTCCGGGCGGCCGCGAACTCGGCCAGCCTGCGCTGGAGCTTCGCCACGTCGAGAGGTTCGGTCACGGCTCCAGGTGTACCACCGTGACCCCGGCCGTCCCCGCGGCCCAGGAGGCGTCGCTCACCGCGCCGACACAGCGGATATGGCCCCGCTCGCTCATCCGGACGGCCAGCCGCAGCAGTTCGCCGCGCTGGCGCGGGTCCAGGTCCCGGTCGAAGCCGTCGGCGAGCACGGTGAGGGCGCGCATCGCGTCCGGCACCTCGCCGGGCGGGTCCACGTCCAGGACACCGGGGCCGGTCAGCAGGACCAGGGTGAGGGCGAGGTGGCGCAGTTCGCCGTCACCGAGGCGGGCCAGTTCGGTACGCGGCCCAGCACCCCGGTCGAGCAGGGCACGGACGGTCCCGTCACCGAGGGGCTCGGCGAGTACGTCGGTCACCGGCCCCGCGCAGCCGCCCCGTACGGCGGCGACGAGCTGCGCGTGCCGCCGTACGCACTCCTCACGGGTGCGCCACAGGACGTCGGCGAGGTTGTCGCAGCCGCCCAGCAGGTGCCCGGAGCCCGTGCGGGCGGGGGCGCGCATCCGGTCAGGCCGTGGATCGCAGGCGAAGACGGAACGCAGCGCGACCACCATCTGTTCGGCGGCGGCGAGCACCTGGCGCTGGCCGTCGGTCTTACCGGCCACGCGCAGCGGCAGCAGGGCGGTGGCGAGGCGGTCGTCGGGCAGCGGGGCACGGGTGACCGACGAGGAGCCGGCGGTGTGCCAGGCGGCCTGCACCGTGCCCCGGCCCGGGTCGCGCAGCGCGGTCTCCAGCAGCACCAGCCCGCCCGCGCTCAGCCGCTCCCCCACGATCCGCAGCGCCGGTTCGGCCTGCACGGCGACATCGAGCCGGACCTGCCCCTCGGGTCCGTCGGCCGTGCAGCCGATGCGGAATCCGCGCCGGTGCTGGGCGTCGGGCCGGGACCACTCCGGTACGCAGGCAGCCGGATCCGGGAACACCTCCCAGACCGCGCCGCCGCCCGCGAGCCGGGCCAGCGCCTCGTACGCCCGCAGGGCACTCGTCTTCCCGCTGCCGCTGGGTCCGGCGAAGAGAGTGACCGCGCCGAGCGGATGAACGGCCCGCCGGTGCCGGGCGAAGGCGGAGAGCCGCAACTCGGTGAGACCTGGACGGGCGGGGCGGGACGGTCGCCCGACGGGAGGGACGGACCCGGCGGCGGGCGCAGGCGCGACGGACGGGGCCGACCCGGCGGCGGGCTCAGGCCCGACGGAAGGCAAGGGAACGGAGGAGGGCGAGGACACGGAGGATGTCAGCGGCACGGCCATATGCGGACCGTAGGACTCCGCCGGTCTGGCGAACCGTTCCGCCCCCGTCAGCTTCCTACGAACGGGCGACGGCGCGCGCGGGGCGGCCCCGGTGAGTCTCCGTCACCGCCCGACGCGCCGGCTCACACCCCCGCGCCCTCCATGAGCCCGCTCACCTCGGTGCCCGGCGGGGTCAGCAGGAACACGTTGCGGTCGACCCGGTGCATCCCGCTGGCGAGGCCGAAGACCACGCCGGTGGAGAAGTCCAGGACGCGCTTGGCGACGTCCGTCTCCGCGCTGCTCAGGTCGAGCAGCACCGGGATGCCCGCCATCAGCGTCTCGGCGACCTCGCGGGCGTCCGCGAAGACGTTGACCCGCAGGACGACGAAACGCCGCCGGGTCTCCGTCTCCGCGTCCGGCAGCGAGCGGTGGCTCACCGCCGACGGCCAGGCGTCCCGGCCGCGCAACGGAACGACCTGAGCGAGCCCTTCCCACTGTTCATCGGTGACGTCGTAACGGTTCACCGGCACCCCCCCGAACTGACTCGCTTTTACTGCCTGCACCAGCCATTCTTACGCCAAGTCACCCGTTCGGCCCAACAGCGACACGGTCCGCGACAGCTTCAGGAGCAACCGGGCGGCTCCTCACCCGCCTCGCTCCGCAGCCCTCGCCTCCGCGCCCAGTCGGCTCACCGGCCCCGATTACCGTCCGGCGCCGTGTACTTGGCAGAAGTCCCGCCGATGACACCCGCGCGGCGAATCCGGCCGGCCGGGTCGTCCGCGTTCTCCGAGATTCCGTGGATTCCGTGCGGCTGCCGGAGCTTTGGGGGCATGCGGCGACCGGTGATGGTGGTGGTGGTGATGGTGCGCGGTCCCGGATCCGTCGGGGCGGCGGCCGTACCGCTGGGGTGACGTGGGCGGCCGGCCGGCGCACCGGGGCCGGCGCCGGCCGGGTGCGTGGGCGCGCTCCTGCGCCGGGCGGCGACTCCCCCGGGACGCTGCCGGCGAATCCGCGCGGCAGACGCCAATTGGCAGATTCGGGCCGGCGAACCGCCGGTTCTACGGCGTTTCTCCGGCCCGAATCTGCCAATTGTTCGGCCTGTCGCCCGGCCTGTTGCTCGGCCTGTTGCTCGGCCTGTTGCTCGGCCTGACGGGATTCGCCGACAGCGCCGGCGGGGCGGGACGCGCGCGGTCAGGCCGGTGCGCCGAGGGGGCCGGCCGCTACCAGGGCTGACACTCCTCTCGCGGCACACCACGAACTCGTCAGCCGGTCGTGCGGGTGAAGCGGAGCGACATGGCGACCGTGGTCAGGCCGCGGATCATGCCCATCTGGTTCCAGCCCATGCCGAACTCGCCCCGGTCCACGGTGAATTCGCCGTCCAGCGTGAGCGCGTCGGCGTCGGCTCCCACCAGGAGCGCCGTGAAGGAGAGCGGCCTGCTGATGCCCCGCACGGTCAGCTGACCGACGACGTGTACGGCGTCGCCGTCGCGGAGTTCCGCACTGCGGACGGCGAAGGTGATCTGGGGGTGGTGGTCGGCGTCGAAGAAGTCGGCCCCGCGCAGATGCGTGTCGCGCTTGACGTTCTTGGTGTCCAGGGAGGCCACGTCGATCGTGACGGTTCCGACGGCGGACCCGTCGGAACGGACCTCGCCCTGCCCGGTCACGGCGGTGAAGGTGCCCTTGACCGTAACCAGGTTCCACATCGTCTTGTGCCGGAGCGCGACGGTGGAGGCCCCCGCGTCGAGCTGCCACAGTCCGGTTTCCACGGCGACGGTCATGGTGTTCTCCTGCTGTCGATTGCTGACGTTGCCGTCATGGCTGTCATTGCTGTCACTGCTGTCACTGC
>NZ_MUBA01000433.1 GCF_002154575.1 Streptomyces bobili | reverse complement strand
CGCTCCTGGAGATCGGCGGCGCCTGGCTCGTCTGGCAAGGCGTCCGCGAACACCGCGGCCGGCTGTGGATCGGCGCCGGCGTCATGGCCCTCGGCGCCTACGGATTCGTCGCCACCCTCCAGCCCGACGCCCACTTCGGCCGCATCCTCGCCGCCTACGGCGGTGTCTTCGTCGCCGGTTCACTGGCCTGGGGCATGGTCGCCGACGGCTTCCGCCCCGACCGCTGGGACATCACCGGCGCCCTCATCTGCCTCGCCGGCATGGCAGTGATCATGTGGGCACCCCGCGGACAGTGACAACCCGCAGGCCCCGCTCGGGGCGTCTGACACAGGGCATGTCACTCAAGAATGGCCAGAGCGCGTCGCTCAGGGCGTCTCGTCGGGCAGCAGCCCCAGCTGCCCCAGGAAGTCCAGCTGGTCGAAGTACAGCCGGTAGCTGACGATCCGCCCGTCCTCCACCGACGCGATGTCCACGCCCCGGATCGTGATCTCCCGGCCCGTCGCGGGCAGCGTCTCCCCGTCGGGCAGCCGGAGCGGCCCGGTGTTGCGCCCGCTGAAGAGTCCCTCGTCGATGGCCGTATCGCCCACTTCCCAGGCCGCGAGCGACTCGAACGTGGCGTCGGGCACCGCGTCCGTCATCTGCCGCCAGTACTCGACGATGTCGTCCCGCCCCCGGACCTCGCCCGCGTCGGGCGTCACCGCGACGGCGTCCTGCGCGTACAGCTCGCCGATCACCTTGAGATCCCGCCGCGTCGTCAGCGCCTCGGTGAGCCGGTCCATGACTTCTCGTGCCTGCCCCATCGCTCCTCCTCCAGAACAGAGGATCACCCGTCTCAAGTCTCCCACCGGGGCACCGCTCGGGCTCGCGGGAGAGGCCGCGGCCACGGCCCGTCCGGAGACCGAGATCACGGACCGTCCACGGACCTGACCCGCCTATCCTGACCGGGCAGGCTTTCGACCCCTTTCATCGCGCCCGAGGAACCGAGGAGCAGCCCCCATGGCCACCGCCGCCCCGTCCGCCGCATCCCGCATCGCCGTCGTCACGGGTGCGAGCAGCGGCATCGGCGCCGCCACCGCCCGGCAGCTCGCCGCGGCCGGCTACCGCGTCGTCCTCACCGCCCGCCGCAAGGACCGCATCGAGGCACTGGCCGAGGAGATCACCGCGGCGGGCGGCTCCGCCACGGCGTACCCGCTCGACGTCACCGACCGGACCGCCGTCGACGAGTTCGCCACCGCGTTCCGCACCATCGGCGTCCTCGTCAACAACGCGGGCGGAGCACTCGGCGCCGACCCGGTCGCCACCGGCGACCCCGCCGACTGGCGCACCATGTACGAGACGAACGTCCTCGGCACCCTCAACCTCACCCAGGCCCTCCTCCCCCAGCTGATCGCGAGCGGCGACGGCACGGTCGTCGTCGTCTCCTCCACCGCCGGCCACGGCACCTACGAAGGCGGCGGAGGCTACGTCGCCGCCAAGCACGGCGCCCACGTCCTCGCCGAAACCCTCCGCCTGGAGATCGTCGGGCAGCCCGTCCGCGTCATCGAGATCGCCCCCGGCATGGTCAGGACCGACGAGTTCGCCCTCACCCGCTTCGGCGGGGACGAGGACCGCGCCGCGAAGGTCTACGAAGGCGTGGCCGAGCCCCTCACCGCCGACGACGTCGCCGAGACCATCACCTGGGCCGTGACCCGCCCCAGCCACGTCAACGTCGACCTGCTGGTCCTGCGCCCCCGCGCCCAGGCCTCCAACACCAAGGTCCACCGGGACCTGTCATGACGGACGAACGCGACGACGCACCCCCGGACACCCCCGAACGGGCGGCGGAGAAACGCCGCCTGGCCCAGGAGACCAAGGACGAACGCAAGGTCTGGTACTTCCTCGCGTACTTCCTCTTCGGCATCCACATCATCGCCTTCGTGATGATCTACGCCGTCAAACACGGGAACTGACCCCACGCCCTCACCGGTCCTCACCGGCGTGGACAGACACCTCTCCTTCGACGCCCTGCACAACTTCCGCGACCTGGGCGGCTACACCACCCCGGACGGCCGCCACCGCGTGCGCCCCGGCCGCCTCTTCCGCTCCGACTCCCTCGGCAAGCTGACCCCGGACACCCCCGACTGGGACCTCTTCCTCTCCCTCGGCATCCGCACCGTCATCGACCTGCGCCACCCCTGGGAAGCCGACCGCGCCGGCCGCGTCCCCGCCCACCCCTCCTTCACGTACCGCAACCTCAGTATCGAGCACCGCCCCTACGACCAGCCGGCCCAGACACCCGACGTCGAACCCGGCCCCTACCTGGCCGAGCGGTACATGGAAGTCGCGGAGGACGGCACCCAGGAGATCCGCGAGGCCCTGCGCCTCATCGCCGGGACGGACGCCCCCGCCGTCTTCCACTGCGCCTCCGGCAAGGACCGCACCGGCCAGCTCGCCGCCCTGGTCCTCGGCCTCCTGGGCATCGACGACGACCAGATCACCGAGGACTACACCCTCACCGAACTCGCCCGCCCGGCCCTCCTCGCCGACTGGCGCACCCGCCACAACGGCGACTCCCCCACCTGGCCGCACCACCTGCACGCCCCCGAGTCGGTCATGCGCCTCTACCTGACAGCCCTGACCACCCGCTACGGCTCCCAAGAGGCCTACGTGGAAAAGGCCTTGGGCCTGGACCCGGAGGCACTCGCCACGACCCTGCGCACGAACCTCCTGGAGCCCGCCCCCACCGCCGGATGACGACGCGGCGCATCTCCCCGTAGCGAAGGGGTCCGGGCCACCCGGCCCGGCCCCCTCGCCTCGACACCAGCCACCTGGCAGGGCCGCTCAGCCCTTCACGCAGACGAACTGCTTCAGCTTCGCCACCACCTCGACGAGGTCCCGCTGCTGATCGATGACCTGCTCGATCGGCTTGTAGGCACCCGGGATCTCGTCCACGACGCCGGAGTCCTTGCGGCACTCCACACCCCGCGTCTGCTCCTCCAGGTCCTTCGTCGTGAAGCGACGCTTGGCCGCGCTCCGGCTCATCCGCCGACCCGCCCCATGGGAAGCCGAGTTGAAGGCCTTCTCGTTCCCGAGACCCTTCACGATGTACGAACTCGTGCCCATGGAGCCGGGAATGATCCCGTACTCACCGGAACCCGCCCGGATCGCACCCTTCCGTGTGACCAGCAGGTCCATGCCCTCGTAGCGTTCCTCCGCCACGTAGTTGTGGTGGCACGAGATCTCCTGCTCGAAGGTCGGCTTCGCCTTCTTGAACTCCTTGCCGACCACGTCTTTCAGGAGCGCCATCATGATCGTGCGGTTGTACTTCGCGTACTCCTGCGCCCAGAACAGGTCATTGCGGTACGCCGCCATCTGCGGGGTGTCGGCGACGAAGACTGCGAGATCACGGTCGATCAGGCCCTGGTTGTGCGGGAGCTTCTGCGCCACGCCGATGTGGAACTCGGCGAGTTCCTTGCCGATGTTCCGGGAGCCGGAGTGCAGCGTGAGCCAGACCGCCCCCGCACCATCGAGCAGCAGCTCGATGTAGTGGTTTCCGGATCCGAGCGTTCCCATCTGCTTTACGGCGCGCTCCTGACGGAATTTGACCGAATCGGCGACCCCGTCGAACCGTCCCCAGAACCCGTCCCACCCCCCGGTCGCG
>NZ_MUBA01000432.1 GCF_002154575.1 Streptomyces bobili | reverse complement strand
CCAAGGGCAACAAGGGCGGCCGCCGCCCAGTCATCACAGCAGCGAAGGCCGCCGCCGTGCGCGCCGCGTACCTCGGCGGCCGGTCCATCGCCGGACTGGCCCGCGACCATCACGTCAGCCGCGGCGCCATCCGTACCGCCGTCGCCGACCTCATGCCCGAGCAGACCGTCGTCGACCAGGACGCCCCGGCTCCGGAGCTGCCGGTCGTCCTCGACATGCCGGGCAAGGTCGCGGACTTCCTCCGCGCGGCCCGCCTGGAGCCTTCCGAACGCGCCGCCTTCGACCAGGGCGTGACCGTACGACGCGGCCAGGGCTACACCCTCCGCTGCCACACGCCGGGTGGGCCGGATCTCATCCGTGACGCTTCGAAAGGGCATGTGTTCGCCGACTCGGGGTATTCGGCTCCTTGAGCGGGCTTGCGTCATACGGGTCCGCTCACGGACCGGGTACAGCAGACGTCGAACCGTGACTTTCTGGGAGAGGTAATGCACACCGCCGTGATCGGGTCGCAGGCACAGGTCGTCGAGGACACCGCCGGGACCGGCACGGGTGGCACGCCGCTGCCTGGAGTCGCGGATCCCAGGCGCGTGGCGCCGCGCGACGCGCGAGAGCTGTCGCGTCAGTTCTTCAGGCGGCTGACGGAGCTGGACGAGGGGACGCACGAGTACCAGTACGCGCGCAACACCCTCATCGAGATGAACATGTCGCTGGTACGGTTCGCGGCCGGACGGTTCCGGGGCCGCGGCGACGACATGGAGGACATCGTCCAGACCGGGATGATCGGCCTGATCAAGGCCATCGACCGGTTCGAGATCTCGCGCGAGGTCGAGTTCACCTCCTTCGCGCTGCCCTACATCGTGGGCGAGATCAAGCGCTTCTTCCGGGACACGACCTGGGCCGTGCACGTGCCGCGGCGGCTCCAGGAGCTGCGGGTGGAACTGGCCAAGGCGCGCGACGAACTCGCCAGCCGCCTGGACCGGGAGCCGACGGTCGCGGAGCTGGCCACGCTGATGAACCTCGAGGAGCGCGAGGTGGTCGAGGCGCAGATCGCGTCCAACGGCTACAACTCCTCCTCGCTGGACGCCGCCCTCACCGGCGACGGCCCGGAGGGCGGCGAGGCGGTGCTGGCCGACTTCATCGGTGTGGAGGAGGACGGGCTGCGCCTCGTGGAGGACTTCCACTCGCTGGCCCCGCTGATGGCGGAGCTGAGTGAGCGGGACCGGCAGATCCTCCATATGCGGTTCGTGGAGGAAGCCACCCAGGCGGAGATCGGTGAGCAGCTCGGCTGCTCGCAGATGCACGTCTCCCGCCTGATCAAGCGGATCATCGTGCGGTTGCGCGAGGGGATGCTGGGGGAGCTGGGCTGCGCCTGAGGCCATCCCCGGCGAGGCGGCTCAGCCGGCGGCGAGCCCGAGGACGGCGCGGACGCGTTTGCCGACCGGGATGCGTTCGGCGGTGACCTCCGCGGCGAGGGCGTGCACGATCTCCAGTCCGTGCCGCCCGATGCGCCGGGGGTCCTTGGGGAACCGCAGGGGCAGGGCGTCGCTGCTGTCGTACACGGCGACCGTCACCGAGGTGTCGGTGCCCTCGAGCTCCAGGATGTACGGGCCGTTGCTGTGCCGGTCGGCGTTGGTGATCAGCTCGCTGACGACGAGCATCACGTCGTCGCTGAAGCGGTCGTCCATGCGGGCGCACCACTCCGTCCTGAGCTGCTCGACGAAGTGGGCGGCGAAGTCGCGGGCCTCGGCGATGGAACCGGTCTCACCGGTGTAGTGGGCGGCTCGGCGGAGCGGTTCCACGGGTACGTCGAAGCCGGTCGGTATCGCTGCCCCGCCCAGGTGCTTGATCATGCTGTTCTCTCTCGGAGGCCGGACTGGCCGGACGCTGCTGCACCCATGCTGCTACCCCGTTCCGGGCCGCGCAGTCCCCCGCCGCCGGCCCGGTCGGCATGGGCTCTCTCACAGTACGGGTGGGCTGCCGGCGGACCGCGCGGGGGGCGAGGCTGGCTCGGACCGGGAGGTGGTGTCGGTGGCGTCGGAGGGCGTCCCGTCCTCCGACGGCGGTGCGCTCGACGGCCCCGGCGACGGAGGCGGCTCCTCGGAGCCGGTGGGTGGCGCGGGGCTGGTCGAGTCCGGCGGGCCGGGGCTGTGCGAGGTCGACGGCGAGGTGGGCGGCGTGCTCGACGGCGCGGTGGGCGAGGAGACGCTCGCGGACGGTTTCGGCGGGGTCACCGGGGGCTTGGCGGGCCGGTCCTTGCCGCCGGTGTCGCCGCGGTGCCGGGCGAACCAGCGGTCGCCGTCGGCGTCGTAGAGGACGAAGGCCTTGATCACGGTCGTGGACGGGGTGACCACGACGACGTCGGAGGGGTGGTACGACGGCCAGGAGTCGCCGGTGCGCTTCGGGGTGGTCCGCTGGGCGACGGGCGGGGTGAGCGGGTTGCCGCAGGCGCAGCGCACGCGGGGCACTCCGTGGCCGTCGACGAGGACGGCGGTGCCGGACTGGAGGACGGCCTGGTAGGGGGTGGCGGCTCCGTCGCGGTAGCCGTGGTTGGTGACGCGGGTGTCCATGCGCAGCTGCACGGGGGTGAGGGAGCGCAGGTGGGCGGGGACCTCGGCGGGGTCGATGCCGGGGACGGACGCGAACGCCCGGTTCTTGGCGGGGTCCGCCCCGAGTGCCCTGATCTGCTTCTCCACGTCGCAGGCGGTGACGTCGCGGGTGCCGCCGTACAGTCCGGGGGCGCCGCCGTCGACGCCCCGTACGGCGTTGGCGGGTGCGGAGGTGGTCGCCGGGGCGGTGGAGGCGGGCGGGGCCGAGGCGTCGGTGGCGGTGGACTCGGTGAAGGGGTCCGGGCCTGTCTTTCCCGCGGCCTGGAGGAAGACCTCGCTGTCGCCGCCGGAGCCGCCGCCGGAGCGGGTCGTCAGGACGAGCGCGACGGCCAGGGCGACGAGGAGGGCGGTGGTGAGCAGCGCGATACGGGATGCGGACCGCCACCACGGCCGGTGCGGTCCGGGCCCGCCGCCGGACGAGGTCGCGCCGCCGGAGGGCCCGCCCGGAGGCGGGGTGGGCGGTCCCGAGGGTGGCTGCGAGGGGCCCGAAAGCGGCCCTGAGGGCGGTCCGGTGGGACGGCCGGACGAGGGCGGTTCGACGCTCACGACACTCCCCAGGTGGGTCTCGCGCGACGCACTTCAGCTGACCGCGTGCGCCACTTGCTGCATAACAACCATCATGTGCGTTTTTGTCACGCTTCGCCCACACATGGGCGCGGACGGCCCTCCCGGCAGGCGTGCGGGCCGGGCGCTGCCTAGCGTGACGAGCGTGAGATCGAACCTCTCCTCCGGACGGGCGGTGGCCCGTCACGGCTGGGTGCGGGCGGTCGCCACGGCACTGGCCGGGCTGATCGCCATGGGCATCACGGCCGCGCTGGGACTGTGGGGGGCCGGCGCCGCCGATCTGCCCGACGGGGCCTACCCGAGGGTGGTCGCGGCGACCGTCGTCACTGCCGTCGGGGGTTCGGTCGACCTCTCCGGTGACGCCGGCGGAATCGCGGACACGCGGGCGGGCCTCACGGTGATCCCGCTGTCCGTGACGCTCGTCGGCGCCCTGGTGACGGCCGCCGGGTTCCTGCGGCCACTGCGGCACCGGGCCGTCGCCTCGGCGGCCGAACTGGCCGGCTGGGCAGCCCGGATCGCCGTGGTGTGGCTGCTCGGCCTGCTGGCCCTGGCCCTCGCCGGCCGCCAGACGTTCGCGGTGTCCCTGGGCGACGACACGCTGGACGACCTCGGCGAGGTGTTCGGTGTGACCCCGAGGGCCGGCTTCGCCACCGACGTACCGCTCACGCTGCTGTTCGGGCTGGTGTGGCTGGCCGGCGTCTTCGTCCTGGCGCTGCTGGTCTCCCGCGGGGCTCCGCTGCCGCCGCGGCTGCTGCGCTTCCAGGAGTCGGTGCGGCCGGCGGCGTACGCGATGGTCGTGCTGCTGCTCGCGTGCGTCGCGCTGGGTGTCGTCATCGCGCTCGTGACCGCGGTGACCCGCGGCCATGCCCCGCAGACTCTCGCGGTGGTGCTCCTCGGCCTGCCCAACCTGGTGTGGCTCGCGTTGACCATCGGGCTGGGCGTCACCTGGGAGGGCCGGGTGGAGGGGCCGTTCGGGCTGCCGATGCCGCAGGTGCTGGACGAGGTGCTGCGCGGCTCGGAGACCGCCACGCTGAACCTGCGGACGCTCGCCGAGCAGGACGGCCGGGTGTGGTGGCTCGTCGTCGTGGACGCGGTGCTGCTGTCGGCGGCGGCGTTCGTCATGGCGGCCCGTTCCCCGGCCCGGACGCCGGCCTGGCGCAGCGCGGTGCACATGGCGGTGGCGCTGGTGCTGACGGTGCTGATGATCTGCCTCGTCGGCCGGGTCTCCGCGCACTACGGCCTGACGCTGTTCGGCATCAGCGACCTGGGCGGCGCGGGGCTCGGCGGTGAGCTGTTCCTGCGCCCCCGGCTGTGGTCGGCGCTGGGCCTCGCAGCCCTGGGGGGGCTGGTCGCCGGGTTCCTGGGCGGGCTGCTGGCACGGCGGACGGCCGGTCGGGGCAGGGTCGGCGACGGCAGCGGGTAGGCCGCTTCAGGCCGGGCCGCCCGGCGGTTCGAACACCGGCGCCGCCCAGCGGGGCGGTGGCTTCGGCCGTTCCTCGTCCGCCGCCGCGATCCTTCGGTCCACCTCCGTCGGCGGGTGCCGTTCGGGCGGTCCGCCCAGGAGGGCCGTCCGCAGCGCGGCGACGAACGTGAGGCAGGTGGCGTGGCGGGCGTCGGGCGTCTTGGCGAGGGCCTGCGCGAACACCTCGTCGACGGCGGGCGGAAGGTCGGTGCGGATCGCGGTGAGGTGGGGCGGCTCGTCGTACTGGTGGGCCCAGAGCAGGGCCATGTCGTCGTCGCGGCGGAACGGCGGGTGGCCCGCGAGGGTCTCGTAGACGACGCAGGCCAGGCCGTACACGTCGCAGCGGCCGTCGACCGGGCGGCCGGAGATCTGCTCGGGGGCCACGTAGTCGAGGGTGCCGACGAACTGGCCGACGGTGGTGAAGCCGGTGAGGGACAGCGACTTCTTCGTCAGGCCGAAGTCGGTGAGGTAGACGTGCTCGGGGTGGTCGCTGTCGGTGCCGCGGTCGACGAGGATGTTGCCGGGCTTGACGTCGCGGTGGACCAGGCCGTGTTCGTGGGCGGCGTCGAGGGCGGAGGCGACCTGCGCGGCGATGCGGGCGGCGGTGTCCGGCGGCAGCGGTCCGCGGCCGTCGAGGAGGTGGCGCAGGTCGCTGCCGGCGACGTAGCGCATGGCGATGTAGAGCAGTCCGTCGGTCTCGTCGGCCTCGAAGACCGGCACGATGTGCGGGTGGTCGATCGCGGCGGCGACGCGAGACTCGTGGGTGAAGCGTTTGCGGAAGGTGTCGTTGCGGGCCAGCTCGGGGGCGAGCAGTTTGAGCGCGACGGTCCGTTCCAGGCGCAGGTCGCGGGCGCGGTAGACGACGGCCATGCCGCCACGCCCGATCTCCCGTTCGATGCGGTATCCCGCCACCTGCCGGCCGGTCAGGTCGGAGGGCCGGCCGGAGAACAGGCTCGTCTCACGGCTCACCGGGGTTCACCGTCGCCCGTAACGACCCGGGTCGGGGCGTGTCCGAGATCCTCGGCGGCGTCCTCGGCCCCGGCTGAGCACCTACGCGGCCGAGGGCCCGCCCGCCGGGGCCGAGGACGCCGCC
>NZ_MUBA01000431.1 GCF_002154575.1 Streptomyces bobili | reverse complement strand
CCAGCTCGCCGGGCACGTCGACGTCGGCGTGTTCGAGGCCGAGCGCGGTGTCCGGGTTGCCGACGTACAGGTTCGGCGTCAGCCATACCGCGTCGCCCGCGCTCAGGGTGCCGTGGGTGAGGCGCTCCAGGCGGCGTACGACCGTGTCGGCGGTGTGCGGGGCGGTGGCCAGGACGGGGCCGACGACCGCGTGGGAGCCGTCGCCCGCGAGGCCGTAGGTGCCGGGGCGCAGGGCGGCCAGGTGGCGGGTGAGGGTCACCTGGTCGGGGGCTGTGCCGTGCACGGTGAGCCGGGGTTCGGTGGGCAGGGGGCGGCCGGGTGACGCCCTGAGCGCCGCGTCGCTGGCGAGGCGGCCTGCGGCCACGCTCGCCGCGCCCGCGGCGAGGGCCGCGGCTGCGGTGACTGCGGTTGCGGTGACGGTGCGCACCCGTCCAGTGTCCTGGCCGATCCACTTTGCGGCCAGTGGTGGGGGTTCGGGACGTGATGGGCGGGCTTAGGGTGCGTGGACGACGTCACCTCGCGTCTCGTTGGCCGTAGCCGCTCAGTTTCTCGCCCGCCTCTCTGACCTGTTCCTCGGTCAGCAGGTTCGGCGTCCGGCCGGGGACCGACGCCGCGGTCAGCCACAGGTGGCACATCCACTCCAGCTGGGCCGTGCGGTCGTAGGCCTGGTCGAGGGTGGCGCCGTAGGTGAGGGTGCCGTGGTTCTGGAGGAGGCAGGCGGTGCGGCCGGTGAGGGCGTCGAGGAGGTTGCGGGCGAGTTCCTCGGTGCCGTAGGTCGCGTAGGGGGCGACGCGGACGGGGCCGCCGAGGGCGCCCGTCATGTAGTGGACGGGCGGGAGTTCGGTGAGCAGGGTGGAGACGGCGGTGGCGTGCACGGCGTGGGTGTGGACGACGGCGCGGGCGTCGGTGGTGCGGTGGACGGCGAGGTGCATGGGCAGTTCGCTGGTCGGGGTGAGGGTGCCGAGGACCTGTCGGCCGTCGAGGTCGACGCCGGTGATGTCGGCGGGGGCGAGCCGGTCGTAGGGGACGCCCGAGGGGGTGACCAGGACGAGGTCACCGACGCGGACCGAGACGTTGCCCGAGGTGCCGACGACGAGCCGGTCGGCGACGGTGCGGCGTGCCGTGGTCACGAGCTGTTCCCAGGCCCGTGCGATCTCCCCTTTCCGCAGGTCACAGGTGTTGTCGTCGAGGTCGCGCGGCTGGTCGGTCATACCGTGATCCTGCCAGGTGACGAACGTCTCATTCAGGGCCCCCGGGACCCTGCCGGGAGCCACCCCCGGGACCCCGGCCCGTGCGGCGCCTGGGACCGCGTGCCGGAGTGGAACGAGTCCCGCCGATTGCGGACACCGTGAAGCCCCGCCCAGTTCACCTTCCGTTCACTCAGGTTCCCTACGTTCATCCAGCCAATGACCTCGAACGATTGCCTGGGTAAATGGAAAGCTTCTCGCTGATCCTCGCGATTGTGGTAGTAACCGCACTTGCGTTCGATTTCACGAACGGTTTCCACGACACCGCCAACGCGATGGCCACCACCATCTCGACCGGTGCGCTCAAGCCCAAGGTCGCGGTGGCCATGTCCGCCGTACTGAACCTTGTAGGCGCCTTCCTCTCCGTGGAGGTCGCGAACACGATCTCCAAGGGTCTCGTCGACGAGACCGGCATCCGTCCCGAGGTCATCTTCGCCGCGCTGGTCGGCGCGATCCTCTGGAATCTGGTGACCTGGCTGGTCGGCCTCCCGTCCAGCTCCTCGCACGCCCTGATGGGCGGCCTGATCGGCGCCACCATCGCCTCCGCCGGCGTCGGCGCGGTCCATGGTGACGTGCTGGTCACCAAGGTCCTGATCCCGGCCATCGCCGCACCGATCGTGGCGGGCCTCGCCGCGATGCTCGCGACCCGGCTGTCCTACACGCTGGGCAAGAAGGCCGACGGCAAGGCCGCCGCGAAGGGCTACCGCACCGGCCAGATCGCCTCCGCGGGCCTGGTCTCGCTGGCCCACGGCACCAACGACGCGCAGAAGACGATGGGCATCATCACCCTCGCCCTGGTCGCCGGCGGCGCCGTCGCTCCCGACTCCGACCCGCCGATGTGGGTCATCCTGTCCGCGGGTCTGGCCATCGCGCTGGGCACCTACCTCGGCGGCTGGCGCATCATCCGCACCATGGGCAAGGGCCTGACCGACCTCCAGCCGCAGCAGGGCTTCGCCGCCCAGACCAGCGCGGCGACCGTCATCCTGGCCTCCTCCCACCTCGGCTTCTCCCTCTCCACCACGCACTCGGTCTCCGGATCGGTGATGGGCGCGGGCCTGGGCCGCAAGGGCGGAGTCGTCCGCTGGTCGACCGCCACCCGGATGTTCGTCGCCTGGGGCCTGACGCTGCCCGCCGCGGCCCTGGTCGCCGCGATCGCCGAGTACGTGACCGGCTTCGGCAGCTGGGGCACCGCGCTCGTCGCGGTGTTCCTCATCGCCTCCAGCGCCGCGATCTGGAAGATCTCGCGCCGCGAGGTCATCGACCACACCAACGTCGTCGACGTGCCCGAGGAGCCGGCCGGCGTGGTGACCACCGCGATCGCCGCCGTGACCCCGCCCCCCACGGGCACCATCACCGAGGACCTGACGGCCACCATCGCGGCCCCCGTGGCGGAGCCGGCCCCGCCGGCCACCACCAGCGTCTGAGTCCCGCCCGACCGGTACGAAGGAAGAAGCAGCATGAAGATCGACTGGGCGTCTCTCGGCTCCGTCTTCGGTGTCAGCCTCGTCATCACCGTGGCCCTCGTGGCCCTGTTCACCCTCGGCATCATGGGCCTCTCCCGCCGCGAGCGGGCCGCGGCCCAGGGCGACTCGGCCACCCTGGCGGTCACCGGCGCGTACGCCTGCTTCGCGGCCTGCGCCGCGGCGGTGGCGTACGGGATCTCGCTGATCGTCGCCTGACGGACGGCGCACACGCGCGTGGGGCGCGGGACGGATCACCGTCCCGCGCCCCACGCGTGCGTGACGGGCGTGACCGGAGGTATGTGGGGTTCTGCACACTGTCCCGCCGCAGGTCAACAGCGAGTTGACGGCCGTTCCGGGCACGTGGTGGACTGCCGGAGCCATGTACGGCGACAGAAGAGGAAGCCGGTGTGATTCCGGCGCGGTCCCGCCACTGTCACCGGGGTAGACACTCCCCGGGAGCCAGGAACTCTCGTCGCCGGTCTCGTCGAACCAGGGCGTGGACACCCTGAGTGAGGACATATCGCCATGCTCGGCTGCCGTTCGAGGTTCCGCACCAGGTCGTTGACCGACCCGTCGGCCGGCTGAGCCGGTGGGTGCCGATCGCCGCTACGCGTACGGTGCCGCCGCCGGCCTCCTGGGGGACCTGCTTCTCGGCGATCCGCGCCGGGGGCATCCGGTCGCCGTGTTCGGGCGGGCCGCGGGTGCCGTGGAACGGGTGTTGTGGCGGGACCACCGGGGGTGGGGCGCGCTGCATGCCCTCGTGTGCGCGGGTGGTGCGGTTGCGCTCGGCTCCGTCGCCTCTCGTGCCGTACGGACGTCCCCTGCCGCCTCCGTCGCGCTGACCGGTGCCGCCACCTGGGCCGTCGTGGGCGGGACTTCGCTCGTCCGGGAGGCGCGTGGCATCGGGCGTGCGCTGGAGGCGGGGGACGTCGAGGCCGCCCGGATGCGGCTGCCGCATCTGTGTGGGCGGGATCCTCAGGCTCTTGATGCCGGTGGGATCGCTCGGGCGGTGGTCGAATCCGTCGCTGAGAACACGTCCGACGCCGTCGTGGGGGCGTTGGTGTGGGGGGCCATCGGCGGTGTGCCGGGGCTGCTCGGGTTCCGGGCCGTCAACACCCTGGACGCCATGGTCGGCCACCGGTCGCCCCGCTATCGGCGGTACGGGTGGGCCTCGGCCCGGCTCGACGACCTCGCCGGGTGGCCGGGAGCACGACTCACCGCCGTCCTCGCGGCGCTGGCGGGTCCGGATCCGCGGGGTGCCGTGCGCGCCTGGCGGGCGGACGCGGCGAAGCACCCGAGTCCCAACGCCGGGCCCGTGGAGGCGTCGTTCGCGGGGGCGCTCGGGGTCAGGCTGGGCGGGACGTTGTCGTACGGAGGGCGGGTCGAGCAGCGGCCTGTGCTGAACACCGAAGGGCGTGACGTCACCACACGCGACGTCGAACGGGCCGTACGACTCTCGCGGCGGGTCGGCCTGCTCGCGCTCGGTGTCAGTGTCGCCGCGCGACTCGTAGCAACGCGACTCGTAGCAAAGGGGCGTACGTCATGAGCGGGGGTCTCCTCGTGGCCGGCACCACCTCCGACGCGGGCAAGAGCGTCGTCACGGCCGGGATCTGCCGGTGGCTGGTGCGCCAGGGGGTCAAGGTCGCGCCCTTCAAGGCGCAGAACATGTCCCTCAACTCGTTCGTGACCCGCGAGGGCGCCGAGATCGGGCGGGCGCAGGCCATGCAGGCACAGGCCTGCCGGGTCGAACCGACCGCGCTGATGAACCCGGTGCTGCTCAAGCCCGGCGGTGAACAGAGCAGCCAGGTGGTGCTGCTGGGGAAGCCGGTCGGTGAGATGAGCGCGCGGGGCTATCACGGCGGGCGGCAGCAGAAACTCCTGGGAACCGTTCTCGACTGTCTCGCCGAGTTGCGGGGCACGTATGACGCGGTGATCTGTGAGGGGGCGGGCAGTCCCGCCGAGATCAATCTGCGGCGGACCGACATCGTGAACATGGGCATCGCGCGGGGGGCGCGGCTGCCCGTGCTGGTGGTCGGGGACATCGACCGGGGCGGCGTCTTCGCCTCGTTCTTCGGGACCGTCGCGCTGCTCTCGCCGCAGGACCAGGAGCTGGTCGCCGGGTTCCTGGTGAACAAGTTCCGCGGTGACGTCTCGCTGCTGGAGCCGGGCCTGGACATGCTGCACGGGCTGACCGGGCGGCGGACGTACGGCGTGCTGCCGTTCCGGCACGGGCTGGGGATCGACGAGGAGGACGGACTGCGCGTCTCGCTGCGCGGCACCGTCCGGGAGTCGAACGTCTCCCCGCCCGTCGGGGAGGACGTGCTGCGGGTCGCCGTGTGCGCGGTGCCGCTCATGTCCAACTTCACCGACGTGGACGCGCTGGCCGCCGAACCGGGCGTCGTCGTGCGGTTCGTGGACCGGCCGGAGGAACTGGCCGACGCCGATCTCGTCGTCCTGCCGGGGACCCGGGGGACGGTCCGGGCCCTGGAGTGGCTGCACGAGCGCGGGCTGGCGGAAGCCGTCCGGCGCAGAGCCGCCGAAGGCCGGCCGGTCCTCGGCATCTGCGGCGGCTTCCAGATCCTCGGGGAGCACATCGACGACGAGGTCGAGAGCCGGCGCGGTCATGTCGACGGGCTCGGCGTCCTGCCCGTCCGGGTGCGGTTCGCCCGCGAGAAGACCCTCACCCGGCCCGTCGGCCGGGCCCTCGGCGAGCATGTCGAGGGGTACGAGATCCATCACGGGGTCGCCGATATCAGTGGAGGAACCCCCTTCCTCGACGGCTGCCGGGTCGGCCAGACCTGGGGCACCCACTGGCACGGCTCACTGGAGTCGGACGGTTTCCGCCGGGCGTTCCTGCGGGAGGTGGCGACCGCCGCGGGCCGCCGTTTCGTGCCGGCCGCCGACACCTCGTTCGCCGCGCTGCGCGAGGAGCAGCTCGACCGGCTCGGCGACCTCATCGAACAGCACGCGGACACGGACGCGCTGTGGCGGCTCATCGAGTCGGGCGCGCCGCAAGGACTGCCTTTCATTCCACCGGGAGCGCCCGCATGAGCACAGTGTTGTTGTTGTCGACCGCCGACACCGATCTGCTGGCGGCCCGTGCCGCCACCGGTGCCACCTACCGGATCGGCAATCCGACCCGCGTCGATGTCGCGGAGGAGCTTCCTGGCCTGATCGCGGGCTCGGACGTCGCCGTCGTACGGCTGCTCGGCGGGAAGCGGGCCTGGGAGGACGGGCTCGCCGCGCTGAGGGCGTCGGGCATCCCGACCGTGCTGCTCGGCGGGGAGGCCGTGCCCGACGCGGAGTTGATGGCCGAGTCGTCCGTGCCCGCGGGCGTGGTGGCGGAGGCGCTCAGGTATCTCGTCGAGGGCGGGCCCGCCAACCTCACCGAGCTGGCCCGGTTCCTCTCCGACACCGTGCTGCTGACGGGCGAGGGGTTCGAGGAGCCGCACACGATGCCCGGGTACGGCGTCCACGGGGACCGGGTGTTCCAGGACGGCCGTCCGACCGTCGGGGTGCTCTTCTACCGCGCCCATGAACTGAGCGGCAACACCGCCTTCGTGGACACGCTGTGCGACGCGATCGAGGCCACCGGGTCCAACGCCCTCCCGGTGTACTGCGGTTCGCTGCGCGACGCCGACCCCGGCCTGTACGAGATCCTCGGCGCGGCGGACACCCTGGTCGCCACGGTCCTCGCCGCGGGCGGCACCCACGCCTCGCATGCCTCGGCCGGCGGCGACGAGGAGGCCTGGGACATCGGCGCCCTCGCCGACCTCGACGTGCCCGTCCTGCAAGGACTCTGCCTGACCTCGTCGAAGGCCGCCTGGGACGCCTCCGACGCCGCCCTGTCCCCCATGGACGCGGCGATGCAGGTCGCGATCCCGGAGTTCGACGGGCGGCTGATCACGGTCCCGTTCTCCTTCAAGGAGCAGGGACCGGACGACGTTCCGGTGTACGTCGCCGACCCCGAGCGGGCCGCGCGGGTCGCCGGGATCGCCGTACGGCACGCCCGGCTGAAGCACAAGGCGAACGCCGACAAAAAGCTCGCGCTGGTCTTCACCGCCTACCCGACCAAGCACTCGCGGGTCGGCAACGCGGTCGGCCTCGACACGCCCGCCTCGGCCGTCCGGGTCCTGGACGCCCTCAAGGCGGCCGGTTACGCGCTCACCGAATACCCCGACAACGGCGACGAGTTGATCCACCGGCTGATCAACGCCGGTGGCCACGACGTCGAATGGCTCACCGAGGAGCAGCTCGCCGCCGCGCCGGCGCGGGTGCCGCTGGCCGACTACCGGACCTGGTTCGACCAGCTCGACCCCGACCTCCGGCAGGGCATGCTGGACGCGTGGGGCGAGCCGCCGGGCAGCCTCTACGTCGACGGCGACGACATCGTGCTGGCGTCCCTGCAGTTCGGGAACGTCGTCGTGATGATCCAGCCGCCGCGCGGCTTCGGCGAGAACCCCATCGCGATCTACCACGACCCCGACATGCCGCCCTCGCACCACTACATGGCGGCCTACCGGTGGCTGGAGAACAGTTTCGGCGCCGACGCCATCGTCCACATGGGCAAGCACGGCACGATGGAGTGGCTGCCGGGCAAGGGGCTGGGGCTGAGCGGAGGCTGTGCGCCGGACGCCGTACTCGGTGAACTCCCGCTGATCTACCCGTTCATCGTCAACGACCCCGGTGAGGGCACGCAGGCCAAGCGGCGCGGGCACGCCACCGTCGTCGACCACCTGGTGCCGCCGATGGCGCGCGCCGACACCTACGGCGACCTGGCCAAGCTGGAGCAGCTCCTCGACGAGTACGCGCTCGTCTCCGACCTGGACCCGACGAAGACGCCGGCCGTGCGGGCGCAGATCTGGACGCTGGTGAAGGCGGCCGAGCTGCACCACGACCTGCATGTCGACGACCAGCCCGACGACGCGGCGTTCGACGAGTTCGTCATGCACATCGACGGCTATCTGTGTGAGATCAAGGACGTGCAGATCCGCGACGGCCTCCACATCCTCGGCGGCGGACCCGTCGGCGAACCCCGCGTGAACCTGGTGCTGGCCGTGCTGCGGGCCTCGCAGGTGTGGGGAGGGCAGGCGAACGCGCTGCCCGGTCTGCGGGCCTGCCTCGCGGAGCACTTCGGGCTCGTCGAGAAAGAGCTGCTCGCCGAGCCGGGGGCGCCGGTCAAGGTCCCGGTGGAGCTGACGGACCTCGTGGACGGACCGGCCCGCTCGGCCGCCGACGCGATCGACCTGCTGGAGCAGTTGTGCCGGCGGATCGCGGAGGGCATGGAGGCACGGGAATGGGCGGCCGGCGAGAGCCGGGCGCTCGTCGGTGAGGTACTGGGCACCGAACTCCCCGACGCCGTCTCGGTGGTGGAGTTCGCCTGCACGGAGGTCGTGCCCCGGCTGGAGAAGACCACCGACGAGATCGGGCACATCCTCAAGGCCCTCAACGGCGGTTACGTCCCGGCCGGTCCCTCCGGTTCGCCGACGCGCGGACTCGTCAACGTCCTGCCGACCGGACGCAACTTCTACTCCGTCGACCCCAAGGCCATTCCTTCCCGGCTGAGCTGGGAGGTCGGGCAGGCCCTCGCCGACTCACTCGTGCAGCGCTACCTCCAGGACACCGGCGCGTACCCGAAGTCGGTCGGCCTCACGGTGTGGGGCACGTCCGCCATGCGCACCCAGGGCGACGACATCGCCGAGATCCTCGCGCTGCTGGGCTGCCGTCCAGTGTGGGACGACGCGTCGAGGCGGGTGACCGGCTTCGAGATCGTGCCGGCCGCCGAGCTGGGCCGGCCCCGCATCGATGTGACGGTCCGCATCTCCGGGTTCTTCCGGGACGCCTTCCCGCATGTCGTCGCCCTGATCGACGACGCGGTGCGGGCGGTGGCCGAACTGGACGAGCCCGCCGACGTGAACTACATCAAGGCGCACGCCGACGAGGACACCGCCGAGCACGGCGACCGGCGCCGGGCCACGGCCCGTGTCTTCGGCTCCAAGCCGGGGGCTTACGGGGCTGGATTGCTGCCGTTGATCGATGCGCGGAACTGGCGGTCTGATGCCGACCTCGCCGAGGTGTACGCCGTCTGGGGCGGGTACGCCTACGGGCGCGGGCTCGACGGCCGGGCGGCGCGGGGGGACATGGAGACGGCGTTCCGGCGGATCGCGGTCGCCGCGAAGAACGTCGACACGCGCGAGCACGACCTCGTCGACGCCGACGACTACTTCCAGTACCACGGCGGCATGGTCGCCATGGTGCGGCACCTGACGGGGGCGAGTCCGGAGGCGTACGTCGGCGACTCGGCCACTCCGGACCAGGTGAAGACCCGCACGCTCGGTGAGGAGACGCACCGCGTGTTCCGCGCGCGAGTGGTCAACCCGCGCTGGATGGCGGCGATGCGGCGGCACGGCTACAAGGGTGCCTTCGAGATGGCGGCGACCGTCGACTACCTCTTCGGGTACGACGCGACGGCCGGGGTCGTGGACGACTGGATGTACGAGAAGTTGTCGGCCGAGTACGTCTTCGACCCGGAGAACCGGGACTTCATGAAGACGTCCAACCCGTGGGCCCTGCGCGGCATCACCGAGCGGCTCCTGGAGGCCGCCGAGCGCGGTCTGTGGGCCGAGCCGGACGCGGACACGATCGAGCGGCTCCGGGCCACCTACCTGGAGCTTGAAGGCGACTTGGAGGGCGACGACAAGTGAGTACCCCCTTTCCGTTCACGGCCGTCGTCGGCCAGGACGACCTGCGGTTGGCTCTGCTCCTGAACGCCGTCTCCCCGGCGGTCGGCGGGGTGCTGGTGCGCGGCGAGAAGGGCACCGCCAAGTCGACGGCCGTGCGCGCCCTCTCGGTGCTGCTGCCGGCGGTTCCCGTCGTTTCCGGATGCCGTTTCTCCTGCGATCCCGCCCGCCCCGACGCCGGGTGTCCCGACGGGCCGCACGAGCCGGGGGCGGGGGTCGAACGGCCCGCCCGGATGGTCGAGTTGCCCGTCGGTGCCTCCGAGGACCGGCTCGTGGGCGCCCTCGACATCGAACGGGCGCTGTCGGAGGGCGTGAAATCCTTCGAGCCCGGCCTGCTCGCCGACGCTCACCGCGGGATCCTGTACGTCGACGAGGTCAACCTCCTCCACGACCATCTGGTCGACCTGCTGCTGGACGCGGCGGCCATGGGCGCGTCGTACGTCGAACGCGAGGGCGTCTCCGTACGGCACGCGTCGAAGTTCCTGCTCGTCGGGACCATGAACCCGGAAGAGGGCGAGCTGCGGCCGCAGTTGCTCGACCGGTTCGGCCTGACCGTCGAGGTCGCCGCCTCGCGGGAGCCCGACCAGCGCGTGGAGGTCGTACGGCGGCGGCTGGCCTACGACGACGATCCGGCCGGTTTCGCCGGGCGGTGGGCGGACGAGGAGGCCTCCGTACGGGCGCGGATCGTGGCGGCGCGCACGTTGCTGCCGTCGGTGCTGCTGGGCGACGGGGCGTTGCGGCAGATCGCGGCGACCTGTGCCGCGTTCGAGGTGGACGGCATGCGAGCCGACATCGTGATGGCGCGGACGGCGACGGCGCTGGCGGCCTGGGCCGGGCGGACCGAGGTGCTCGCGGAGGATGTGCGGCAGGCCGCGCTGCTCGCGCTGCCGCACCGGCGCCGGCGTAATCCCTTCGACGCGCCGGGACTTGACGAGGACAAGCTCGACCAGACGCTGGAGGAGAACTCCGGGGACGGCGACGAGGACCCTGACCCGGACGGGCCCGGCGGCGGTGACGGGGGCGGTGGCGGTGGCGGGCAGCCGCCGTCGGAGGGGCCCGAGGGCGGTGACACGGGAGCGCGTCCCGAGTCCGGGGACAGCGGTGAGCCGCAGACCTCGGCGGGCGGCGCCGGTGAGCGGCAGCCCGCGCCTGCCGCCGAGCCCTTCCGGACGAAGGTGCTGAGCGTGCCCGGCCTCGGCGAGGGTGCCGCCGGGCGGCGCTCGCGGGCGCGGACCGAGCACGGGCGGACCACCGGGGCCCGGCGGCCCCGCGGGACGCTGACCAAGCTGCACCTGGCGGCGACCGTGCAGGCGGCGGCGCCGCACCAGCGGGCGCGCGGGCGCTCCGGGCGTGGTCTCGTCGTGCGCCGGGACGATCTGCGGCAGGCGACGAGGGAGGGGCGCGAGGGGAACCTCGTGCTGTTCGTCGTCGACGCGTCGGGGTCCATGGCGGCCCGGCAGCGGATGGGTGCGGTGAAGGGTGCCGTGCTCTCGCTGCTGCTCGACGCCTACCAGCGGCGGGACAAGGTGGGGCTGGTGACGTTCCGCGGCTCGGCCGCCGAGGTGGCGCTGCCGCCGACCTCGTCCGTGGACGCGGCGGCCGTACGGCTGGAGTCGCTGCCGACCGGGGGGCGTACGCCGCTCGCGGCCGGGCTGCTCAGGGCGCACGAGGTGCTGCGGGTGGAGCGGCTGCGGGACCCCGCCCGGCGAGCGCTGGTCGTCGTGGTGACGGACGGGCGGGCGACCGGCGGGCCCGAACCCGTCGCCCTCGCCGGGCGGGCGGCCCGGCTGTTCGCGGCCGACGGGGTCGCCTCCGTCGTCGTGGACTGCGAGTCGGGGCCCGTACGGCTGGGACTCGCCGGGCAGCTGGCGGGCGAGCTGGGCGGCACCGCCGTCACGCTCGACGAGCTGCGGGCGGACTCGATCGCCGGGCTGGTCAGGGACGTGCAGGGGACTTCGAGGAGGGCCGCGTAATGCCGCAGGGGCAGCCGAGTGTCGTACCGGACGACGGACTGACGACGCGTCAGCGGCGGAACCGGCCGTTGGTGATCGTGCACACAGGGGTGGGCAAGGGGAAGTCGACCGCGGCGTTCGGGCTCGCCCTGCGGGCCTGGAACCAGGGGTGGCCCATCGGGGTGTTCCAGTTCGTCAAGTCGGCGAAGTGGAAGGTCGGCGAGGAGCGGGCGCTGCGGGTGCTCGGGGACTCCGGGGAGGGCGGGTCCGTCGCCTGGCACAAGATGGGCGAGGGCTGGTCCTGGGTCCAGCGGGACTCCCAGATGGACAACGAGGAGAAGGCCCGCGAAGGCTGGGAGCAGGTCAAGCGGGACCTCGCCGCGCAGACGTACCAGCTGTATGTGCTGGACGAGTTCGCCTACCCCATGCACTGGGGGTGGATCGACACCGACGAGGTGGTGTCCGTGCTGCGGGAGCGGCCGGGGAACCAGCACGTCGTGATCACCGGGCGCAACGCGCCCGAGAAGCTGGTGGGGTTCGCGGACCTGGTGACCGACATGTCCAAGGTCAAGCACCCCATGGACGTGGGGCAGAAGGGGCAGAGGGGCATCGAGTGGTGACGTCCTCCGTCCCACGGCTGGTCATCGCCGCTCCCTCCTCGGGCAGCGGCAAGACCACCGTCGCCACGGGGCTGATGGCCGCGCTCGCCGCGCGGGGGCTCGCCGTGTCCCCGCACAAGGTCGGGCCGGACTACATCGACCCCGGGTACCACGCGCTCGCCACCGGGCGGGTGGGGCGCAACCTCGACGCGTACCTGTGCGGTCCCGAGCTGCTCGCTCCGCTGTTCCTGCACGGGGCGCGGGGCTGCGACATCGCCGTCGTCGAGGGCGTGATGGGGCTGTACGACGGGGCGGCGGGGCAGGGTGAACTGGCGTCGACGGCGCAGGTGGCGAAGGTGCTGCGGGCTCCGGTCGTGCTGGTCGTGGACGCGTCGTCGCAGTCGCGGTCGGTGGCGGCGCTTGTGCACGGGTTCGTGTCCTTCGACCCCGAGGTGCGGATCGGGGGCGTGATCCTGAACAAGGTCGCCTCGGACCGGCACCCCCACCGACTCCAACGCCTCCCGCAGCAGGGCCTCGTGCCGGTCCGAGGCGACCTT
>NZ_MUBA01000430.1 GCF_002154575.1 Streptomyces bobili | reverse complement strand
GTCATCGACGCCAAGGGCAGGCCCAGCGGGCAGAACGGCGCGGTCGCGGCTGAGCCGGGGACCGCTCGGCCCTGCCCTTGGCGTCGATGACGGTGGCGTGCAGCGTCGTGTCGGTGAGGCAGTGGTCGAAGGCGTCGCCGCCCAGCTCGTACGCGGGTTCCAGGACCGCCGTTGACACGACGTGACCGTTGCCGATCATGCGGGAGGGGGGGAGGAAGGCCTGCAGCAGTTCGGCGGGCAGTTGCATCGGCTCGGTGCGGGTCCGGCGCGCGAAGGAGTCCTTGTACGCCCGCTTGGACGTGGTCATCATGCCGAGGAGCGCGGCCAGGGCCCTGCCGCTGGTGAGGGACGCCGCGGTGAGGGCGGGGGCGTGGACGGCGAGGACGCCCAGGCGTTCGGCCCCGTCCAGCAGCGGGAACCACGCGGTGATCCCGCCCGTCCCGGATCCCCCGACGCGCAGCGACTGCGTACGGTACGCCCATCCCGCCGGCGAGCGCCTTGGTGCAGCGGGCGCAGGCGGCGGACAGTTCCGAGGTGGAGTTGACGGGGTCGGCGAGGAAGTCCAGCACGTGCTCGTCGCTTGCTTCGGCCGCCATGTCCTCACCCACCACATGCTCGTGTGATCACTTCGCCGAAGTCTCACACCGCTCGTCGGCTTCCGCAGGGCGGCGGAGCCTACCGGACGATGTCGGCCAGGTGCGGCACGACGCGGGTCAGCTGGATGACGCCCCACACGAGCAGGAGGGCTCCCGCGGCCTCCGGGAGGAACCACCAGCCGGTGCGGACCTGCTCGCCGAAAAGGGTGATGCCGAGCAGGAGGCTCACGGTGGCGTCGCCGATGGTCAGCGCGGGTTGCGAGGCGACCAGCGGGCCGGCCTGGAGGGCGTTCTCCAGCAGCAGGAGCGCGCAGACGCCGGCAAGGGCGAAGCCGTAGGTCTGCCAGGCGGTCAGGAAGCCGGGGAGGCCGGCGTCGGCCAAGCGGCCGGTGGCGGACTTCATCAGCGCGGCGGTCAGGGCGTTGCCGATCGCGGCGGCCGTCGCCAGCGCCGCCGCCCGGAAGAGGGGTGAGCGGGTGGGGCGGGCGACAGCGACGGCTCCGGCCATCGCGCCCAGGCAGAGCATCAGTACCGGGATCCAGTGCGTCATGGGCGCCTGGTCGCGGGCGCCGGAGGGAGCCGCAGCCAGCAGGAGCAGGGCCAGACCGGCCACCAGTGCCCCGACCGCCCGCCAGCCCTCGGGGGAGAGGCGGCGGTGCAGCAGGGGCCCGGCCAGCAGCAGTGCGAAGGGCAGTTCCAGGATGAAGAGGGGCTGCACGAGGGCCAGGGGCCCGTTGACCAGGGCGAGGGCCTGAAAGAGCGCGGCGCCGATGACACCGGCGATACCGACGACCCAGGCGGGCCGTCTCACCAGGGCGCGCAGCAGTCGCAGGCTGCCGCCGCGCGGCACCGTGGCGGCGGCCTTTCGCTGGAACGCCGTCCCCACGGCGTTGCTGGCTGCACCGAGTACGGCGAACAGGACGGCGAGCACGGTCATGTGATCACCATGCCGCGATCGGCGGGCGGGGCGTGGGAGGCGGATATTGAGGAGGAGGGTGTTCCCGTTCCCGGGCGGGACGCCGACGGCCGGACACGGAGCGGGAGAGACGGTGGACGCGTCGAGAGAGCCCAACGGGTCGTCCGCGGCGAGCGGGGAGCGCCGTACGGCGCCGCTGCGCTGGTCGGTCGTGGTGTTCTGGCTGGTCCTCGTCACGGTGGTCCTGGCGGTCATCGGGGTCTTCCTGGACCGCGAGACCAGGCTCGCGCCGTTTCTCGTGGTGCTGCCCGCGCTGATCGCCGGACGGGGCGGCGTGCGCCAGACCGCTGTCGCCTCCACCTGGGTCACGGTGATGATCGCCGCCGCCCTGTTCGACACCGCGGACGACACGATCGGCGCCGCGACGGCCACCGTCGTCTTCGCGGTCGTCTTCAACGGGCTCAGCGTCGCGCGGGCGGCCCAGCGGGTCCGCAGCGAGCGGGAGATCGCCCGGCTGCGGTCCGCCGCGGCGGCGCTCCAGCGGCAGTTGCTGCGGCCGTTCCCGCTGATGACGGACCAGCTCATCGTGCACGGCCTCTACCAGCCGGTGGAGGAGGACAGCCGGGTGGGCGGCGACGTGTACGAGGTCGTGTCCTCGCCGTACGGCAGCCGGGTCTTCATCGCGGATGTCCAGGGCAAGGGGTTGCCCGCCATCAGCGCGGCCTTCTCGGTGCTCAGTGCCTTTCGTGAGGCGGCCGTGGCCGAGCCCACGCTGACCGCGGTCGTCGACGCCCTGGAGGACGCGGTGCTGCGGCACAACTCCTTCGCGGCGCAGGCCGGCGAGAGCGAGCGGTTCGTGACGGCGCTGGTCCTCGGCATCGGTCCCGACACGGAGGTCCAGGCGATCAACTGCGGCCACGTCGCGCCGCTGATGCTGCACGGCGACCGGGACGGTCCGGTACTCAAGGGCGAGCCCCACGTTCCGCTCGGTCTCGACGCGCTCTCTCCGGAGCCCCGTACGGTCGAGTGGTTCGCCTTCCCGCAGGGCGGCACGCTGCTGCTGTGCACCGACGGAGTCACCGAGGCACGGGATCCGTCGGGGACGTTCTATCCACTGGAGGAGCGCGCCGCGGCCTGGGACGACGTCCGCCCCGGCGAGCTGCCGACGACGGTCTACCGCGACGTGCGACGCCACGCGGCGGGCACGCCGGGCGACGACACGGCGTTGATGGTGCTGCGGAGGCGGCCGCTCGGCGAGGTCGACTGACGAGCCCCGGCCGTGCTCCCCGGCGGTCGGGGCCTTTGCCGTCGCCCGACCGCGCGCCGCTCACACCGGTCGGCAGCCACGTGCCCGGTATGCGTAGAGTGGTATGCCGCGCGGACCCACGCGATTCCCTTTTCCGGAGCCCTCATGCCCGTCCCATCGGTCGGCCCGGACGGCGAGCTGGACGCGCTGTTCGGACTGGACGCCCTCGAGCCGCCCCCGTCCTCCGCCGGCCCGTCGTTCCGCGACTCCGTCACCGCCCGTCGCCTGCTGCCCGTGCGGGAGATCTACGCCGAACCGGCAGCCGCGGCCTCTGCGCGCGGCCGCCGGATCATCGCCCGCTTCCCCGAGGCCCGGTTGGTCGAGGTCGCCTCCCACTGGCGTGTTCCCGGACTGCACGGCAACGAGGGGAACGTCGAACGGTGGGTGCGCGTCAAGGGCGAGACACTCGTACTGGGCGAGAGGAAGACGCTCAGCACGCGCCCCAACGGGCGCTCGGCGGACTGGATCGCCCCCGGCCCCTCCAACGGATGCGCCCTGGCGTGTGCCTACTGCTATGTGCCGCGCCGCAAGGGCTACGCCAACCCGATCACCGTGTTCACCAACCTCGACCGGATCATCGCCCATCTGGGCCGGCACATCGCACGGCAGGGTCCCAAACGGGAGCCCAACCAGTGCGATCCGACGGCGTGGGTGTACGACATCGGGGAGAACGGCGACTGCTCGGTCGACGCCCTCGTCTGCGACAACACCGCCGACCTGGTACGTGCCTTCCGCCACTGGCCGACGGCCAAGGCGTCCTTCGCGACGAAGTTCGTCAATCCCGACCTGCTCGCACTGGAGCCGCGGGGCCGCACCCGGATCCGCTTCTCCCTGATGCCCGAGATCGATGCCCGTCTCCTGGACGTGCGCACCTCACCGGTCGCCGCCCGTGTCGCCGCGGCAGCCGACTTCCTCGACGCCGGTTACGAGGTGCACTTCAACTTCTCGCCCGTCGTCCTGCGGCCGGGCTGGCGGGAGGCCTGGGGGGACCTGCTCCGACATCTGGACGACGTGCTGCCCGAGAGGGTCAAGCGGCAGGCGGCCGCCGAGGTGATCATGCTCACTCACAACCGGGAACTGCATGACGTGAACCTGGGCTGGCATCCCCGTGCCGAGCAGGTGCTGTGGCAGCCGGATCTTCAGCAGGCGAAACGTTCCGAGAACGGCGCGTCGAACGTCCGCTACCGCAACGCGATCAAGGCCGAGGCGTTGAGTGCCCTGCGCGACCTGGTCGGCGTCCACGCGCCGTGGCTGCGCATCCGCTACGCCTTCTGAACCGTTCCCGACCCGCACACCCCGCAACGGCGGAACAGGGTCAGGGCAGGGGCCGGGCAGCACGGTCGGCCCGGCCTCCGGCCCCGAGCAGACCGGTGGGGCGTAGGGGCGCCACCGCCTCCCGCCGCGACAGTTCGCGGCGGGACACACGCAGGACCACAGGTGGCAGCGCGGTCCGGGCGAGCTGCGCGAAGCGCAGCCAGGCGGGCACGTAGACGGCGGGGCTGCGGCGTTCGACGGCGCGGGCGAGGGCCTCCGCGACGGTTTCGACGGGGTGCACCCGCCGTGCCGGCGCCGGCATGTGCGCGCGCAGCTCCCGCAGGACGGCGTGCTGGTCCCCGTCCCGGATCATGTCGGTGTCGGTCCAGTTCAGATAGGCGATGCCGACCGCGACACCACGGTGCGCCTCCTCCGCCCCCAGTGCGTGCGCGAAGGCCTCCACGCCGGCCTTGGAGGCGCTGTAGGCGCTCATCAACGGGGCGGCGCCCAGGGCGGCCAGGGAGGCGATCTGAAGGTAGTAGCCCGCCGTCTCCCGCAGGTCCGGCAGGAACGCGTAGGCCGTGAGGGCGCTGCCGACGAGGTTCACGTCGACGACGCGACGCCAGGAGGCCATGTCCTGGCGTGCGAAGGGCCCGCCCTCGGCGATGCCGGCATTGGCGACGACGGCCGACGGCGGGCCCAGCCGGGTACGGACGGTCCGGGCGGCGTCCATCAGTGCCTCCTGGTCCGTGACGTCGGTCTCGACGGCGATGGCGGACGCGGGCAGCGAGGCCGCGACGGCTTCCAGGGAGGGCCGCTCGTGGCCGAGCAGGGCCAGGCGGGCGCCGCGCCGGGCGAGGGCCCGCGCCTGGGCGGCGCCCACCCCCCGCGCGGCACCGGTGACGACGACGGTGCGGTTCTCCAGGGGGCTGTGTGCCTGCGCCATGGCTCGCTCCGATCGTCAGCCGGCTCTGTCGGCCTCAGGTGGGCCGGGCGTGGCCCGCTCGGTCCCGGTGGGTGAGGGCGCGCTGGAGGTGCACCAGTCCCGGCGACCGGTGCCGGCGCAGCGCCGCTCGGGCCGCGTTCGCGCCCGGCGCGCCGTGCACGCCGCCACCGGGATGGGCGCTCGCCGAGGCGAGGAACAGGCCGCGCAGCGGTGTCTCCGGCCGTCCGGTGCCGGGCAGCGGTCGGAAGACGAGCTGTTGGTGGATGCCCGCGGTGCCACCGTTGATGGCGCCCGCGCGGAGGTTGCCGTCAAGTGCCTGGAGGGTGGGCGGGGCCAGGATGCGGCGGGCCCGGATGAGTGTGCGGAAGCCGGGAGCGAACCGTTCGACCTGGCGTTCCATCCGGTCGGCCATGACTTCCTGCTCCTTGGATCCCCAGGAGCCGGTGAGGCCCTCGTCGCCCGCGTCGGAGACCACCTCGTGCGGCACATGGGTGTAGGCCCAGGCGGACTCGGTGCCGTGCGGGGAGCGGGACGGGTCGGCCGTCGTCATCTGACCGAACAGGCAGAACGGGCGGTCCGGGACCTGCCGCATCGCGATCTGCGCGGCGAAGCGGGTGAGTTCGTCGAGGCCGTCGGCGAGATGGACGGTGCCGGCCCGCGCGGCCGGTTCGGCACGCCAGGGCACGGGTCCGTCGAGGGCCCAGTCGACCTTGAAGGTGGCGAAGTCCCACTCGAACCGTTTCAGGTCGGCCAGGAGTTGGGCCGGAAGGTGTTCGCGCTCGACGAGTTCGCCGTAGAGCGCGGGTACGGAGACGTCCGCGAGGACGGCGCGGCGGGCGGTGAGTGTCCCGCCGTCGGTGGTGCGCACGCCCACGGCGCGGCCGTCGCGGACGACAACCCGGTCGACGCGTTGCCCGCAGCGCAGGGTGCCGCCGCGCGAGCGCAGACGGCGGACGAGCGCCTCGGTGAGGGCGCCGGCGCCGCCGGCCGGCACGGGGAAGCCGTACGTCTGGCCGAGCATGGACATCAGCCAGCCGAAGCCGCCGCTGCCGGCGGCCTCCGGGGCGAGGTCTGCGTGCAGGGCGTTCCCGGCGAGGAGGAGCCGGCCCCCTTCGCCGCCGAACTCCTCGGCGCCCATGCGGCGCACGGGCAGCAGGAGGGTGCGGGCCAGCCGCAGACCTCCCGCCGCGCGCAGCCGGACGGCGAGCCGCCCCGTGGCCTTCACCGGTGGGAAAGGGGTGAACAGGGCGTCGATGATGTCGGGGCGCAGCCGCTCCCAGATCTCGTGCAGCCGTCGCCAGGCTGCGCCGTCCCCGTCGTGGAAGGCGTCGAGGGAGGCGGCGGTGGCGTCGATGCGCCGGTGCAGGACCGCGCACCTGCCGTCGCTCAGCGGATGTGCCAGGACGTGGGGTGCGTGACTCCAGCGCAGTCCGTGGTCCTCCAGACGCAGGGCCGCCACCACCGGGGAGGCGGCGGCCAGTGGGTAGAAGGAGCTGAAGAGGTCGCTCACGAAGTCCGGGTCCACTTCCCGGTCGTGGCGTACCGCGCCGCCCGGTTCGGACTGCTCCTCGACGACCTCCACGCTCCAGCCGGCGTCGGCCAGCAGGTTGGCGGCGACCAGGCCGTTCGGCCCGGCCCCGATCACCACGGCGTCAGGCATGGCCGTGCGCCCGGACGGGCACCGGGCCTGGTCCGGGGTCCGTGCTCGCGTCCTCGCACACCTCGGCCAGCCGGGCGAGCATCGTACGGTGGCGGAGCTGGATCAGCGCCTCCACGCCCGCGTTGTGCAGGGCTCCGCCCATGCCCTGCAGGGGGTGTTCGTCCACGATCACCAGGCAGTGCTTGCCCCAGGGGCGCAGCTCGATGGCGATCCGCGCGGTGCCGAGCACGCCGGCGCGGGCCTCCAGTTCCAGGGCGACGCCCTCCTCGCATCGCCGTACGACGGTCTGGTTGGTGAGCCGGACGGGTCCGAACCGGACCTCGTAGCCGATCTCCGCGCCGACCTGGGGCCACTGCCCGAGTACCGGATGTGACTCCGCCGTGCCCACCACCCATTCCGCGTACCGGTCGCCGTCCGCCAGGACGGCCCACACACGCTGTGGGGATGTCTTGATCAGCCGATGCCGGACCGCCACGACGACCTCCTGTGCTCGGGTTTCGCTCATCGCCAAGTGCCCCTGTGACCGTCGGCGAACCGGGGTGACGAGAACAATTTCCGATGCGGCCGTGAAGCCCGCGGTTTCAGCCTTCGCCGGACAGCTCCCACGGGCGAAGGCCCGTGGCGGAGTCCCACGCGCGCAGCCCTTCGGCGTCCATACAGACGATTCCGCACTGCGTCGCGTACTCGGTGGCGGGTGCGGTGAAGTCGGCGGTCGTGACGACCACGGCGACGTCGGCCTCATGGACGGTGAAGCAGGTGCCGCCGAAGCGCTGCAGATCCTGGGAGCCGACCTTGTGGCCGTCCCCGTAACGCTTGCACTGGAGGACGAGTCGGCGTCCGTCCGGTGCCACCGCCGTGACGTCGGCGCCGAGGTCCCCTGCTCCGCCCACGACTTCGACGTCCGTGCAGCCGTCGCGGGCGCACAGGCCCGCTATCGCCTGTTCGAACTCTTCCGGGTCCAGGGCCTCGTAGTCCGTGACCTGCGTGGCGGCGGCCGTTTCCAAGAGGAGCGTCTCCGCCCCGCTGCCGACGCCGGCCGTCCGAGCCGGATCGGCGACACCGGCCGGGACGGCTTCGACGGCCGGCTCGCCGAGTGCGTCGACCGCTGTCTCGGCCGCTTCCTCGAGGGCCTCGGTGGCGCGCCGGGCGAGTCTGCGCACCGACCGACGGCGTCGGCCCCGAAAGCAGGTGACGGTGAGGGCGAAGCCGACGACGAGAAGAGTCACGGCCCACGCGGGGCGGCGTTCCGCCGCCGCGGCGGCGGTGCGGGC
>NZ_MUBA01000043.1 GCF_002154575.1 Streptomyces bobili | reverse complement strand
GGCGAGGATCGTCCTATGGACCCGGTCGTGTAGTTCGAGCTTGCGGAGCGGCGCATTGATGTGGGGACACTGTGTCGACGGTGATGCCGAGGTGCTGGGCGATTTCTGTGGAGGAGAGTCCTGCGGAGATGAGGGTGAGAACACCGCACTCACCCTCAGTCATGGGTCTTGGCCGGGACGTCGAAGCCGTGTTCTCCGGGGTCGCGCTTCCCTGCAGCAACGACCCCACCGAGGGCGTCAGCACCCGTTTCGGCACCGCATCCTCCTCGGATAGCAGCACGCTCCGTAGCCATCGGAAGAGACAGGGCTTTGATTGGACAGTCCCTTGCTGAGGGGGCCTTGGCAGAGGCGGCGATGCTGTGGCCCATGAAGTACGTCTGAAGGGCTGAGAGCAAGGCAAGGGCGGCCCGTGCCGAATGGCACGGGCCGCCCCGCATCGCCGCACTGCCTACGGCTTGCGGATCTGGTCCAAGGTCGCGACCGCCATGAACAACTGGCCGGCACTGTTGGGATGGGCTGCCATGGAGGCCTCGCCCGGAGTCAGGGACTCGATGTAGCGCCGCTGGCGAGGCTGGCACATGTCGTACCCGATGGTGGCTTTGTAGGTGTCCGCGTAAGAGACACCGGTGCCGCCGCCGGCGGCCCTACGGGCCAGGGCGCGGTTGAGCTTCAATGTCGTGTCCCGCAGGAAGGCGAAGTCCTGTCGGGCGAAAGGAACTTCGGCGCATCCCACGCCGTTGTCGGGGAAGAGGGCGGGGTATCCGACCACGACGATCTTCGCGTCTGGGCTGCGCCGCCTGATGTCGGTGATCACATCGCGGACGCGGCCCTCCATCGTGTTGATGCGCTCACCGAGCACGTCCTTGCCGGTGGTGAAGTACTTCTTGCACGGGCTGCCGTTCGGATCCGAGGACTTCACCAGCGCGCAGGTGGTGAGCACGCTGGTGAAGCCGAGGTCGTTGCCTCCGATGGTCAGGGTGACCAGCTTGGTGTTCGGAGTCAGCGCGTTGATCTGCGGCGGCTTGGACCCCTGGGCGTTCCAGATGCTGCGCGTCGTGGCGCCACTGCACGTGACGTCCTTGAACGCCAGGCTCTCGCCCGCGGACGTACCAGCGACGATGGAGGGGTAGCTGCTCGTGGTGCGGTCGCACTCGGCGTCCTTCACCACCCGCAGACCGGCTCCCGAGGCGTATGAATCCCCCATGGCCACGAAGTTCGGGCCGTCAGCGGCCGCCTGGGTCGGCGCCGCGAGCGAGAAGAGACTCGCTCCTGTCACGGCGGTCACCGCGGCTGCCCGGCACATGCCGGACAGCCGCCTTGAGTTCTGCGTCATCACGCCCCTGAAAGAATTGGTGGTTGGACGGGCCGGGTGTCGCGGTCGCGAATCCGGCGGAGACGGAAACGGTGAGGGCTCCCGCCTTCGGAGTCCTCGGATCGGCCGGGTGTGTTGCACCAGGTTGCGTGCCCCGGCATCAAAGGCTCCCTCGATAGACCACAACGTGCGTTCTGGTACGCCGGTTCACTCGACCCGCGTCAGCAGCTGCCTGCCGCTGAATGCCGGCGGACGCCGCGAGGTCGCCGGCGCTCTCCTCGGCGTGACGTGTAGCTGCCAGACGCCGTTCAGACTCGCGGTCAAGGAGCGGGGGCGGGCGGGATAAGACATGCAGTAGGCCTACCGTGCGCCGATCCGGCTCGGGGTCCGGAAGTACGTCGCCCTCAGCGCGGCCAACAGTGGTGTCGCAGGGGATCTGGTTGAAGTCTCCCTGCAGAACCTGGGTTTCTCCTCCGCTGGTGCCCGGGCGGAAGGTGCGCTCCTGCTGGCGGAGTGGGTTGGCTTCAGTTCGACGAGCCCAGGGCTTCATAGACATGCTTGATGTAGCTGTGGGTGCGCTCCGAGCCTAGGATGCCGTCGCCCAGCCGGTTCATCGTGTATGCGAACGTGATGCGCCGGTCGAGGTCCATCATGACGATCGAGCCGCCGCGACCAACCCAGAAGCAGACTGTTCCGGTGGGCATGTGCGGCATCGTCCTAGGGTCGGCGAGCGCATAGCCGACGCCCCAGCGCACGGGGATGCCGAGGAACAGGTCGACTCCATCGGCCTGTACGTCGAAGATTTTGTCCACCGTGTCCGAAGAGAGGAGCCGGAGGCCGTTCACCTTGCCGCGTCGTGAGATCACGGAGAGGGCACGGGCCAGGCCTCGTGCATTGCCGTATCCGTTTACGGCTCCGAGTTCGGCGCGACGCCACTGCGGGGTGTCGACGTGCTCGTCCCGGGCGGGGCTGCCCAGTAGCGTCTTGGTGAAAATTCTCTCGGGATCAAGATCGGCGAATCCTTGAGGAAGCTGCGACGGCGGTACCAACTCGGCGATACGCGGCCAGTCGGCTTCCCGTGCACCGATCTGGACGTCGGCCTCCAACGGCTTGGCGATCTCGGTGTCGACAAAGTCGGTCAGGGTACGTCCACTGACCCGCCGGACGAGCTCTCCCACCAACTGCCCCTGGGTCTGCATGTGATAACCCGAGGCGCTCCCGGGCTCCCACCAGGGCGCCTGCCCGGCCAGCCGAGAGCTTGCCGTCGGCCAGTCGTACAGGTCATCCATGCTGAAGGGCTGTTGCCAACCAGAGAGCCCTGAGGTGTGTGCCAGGACGTGGCGCACCTCGATGTGCTGCTTGCCTTGGGCGGCGAATTCGGGCCAGTACTCCGCGACCGGGCGGTAGAGGTCCAGGGCTCCTCGGTCGGCGAGAATAAGTGCCGCGAGGCTGCTGAGGGTCTTGGTGGTAGACCACAGGCCTACCAACGTGTCCTTGTGCCACGGAACGGTCCGCGCTGCGTCACCGTGCCCACCCCATATGTCGACTTCCAGGACGCCGTCGACATCGACGGCGATGGACGCCCCCAACTCCTCGCCGGACTCGAGGTGTGCTGACAGCGCCGCTCGGACGGGTTCGAACCGAGCAGTGCTGCTTCCTTCGACGATCACCATATTTTCCTCACTGTGGACGAGGTTCGTATAGCCACTCAACGGAGTAGCCCTCATCTTGGTTCACGTCTTTCCGCAGCTCACCGGAGTTCCTTCAGGGGGCCTGTTTGCGCGGGTTACCCACAGTGATCATCTATGTCATTTGGTCCGCCTGGTGCCTGGGTTCGACTGGAGGGGACGTTTGTCGGATGCGTTCTCCGAGGTCGTCCGGCGAGGTCGCTCGCGGAGGCTGCTGGGTGACCGGTTCTCGTGCGAGTTGTCGACACAACGCATCGTGATCCTGCACGAGCACAGGCGGTACGGAATGCGAGTCGAACAGAGGCGAAGTCACCGCCGACGGCACAGCGTGGAGGCGGTACCAGCGGCCAGAAGAAGGGGGGATGCGAGCGGAGGTCGCGTTCACCGTCTTTGGTCACATCACCGGGCCGGACGCAGGACAGGAGCACCGGAATCAGCCGCTCGCCGCTTGGTGTCAAAGCCATCGCCGCTGGTGAGCGTCCCAGATCCGGCTGGAGGCGGCTTTCGTTCTCTCACCTGGGTTGCACAGACGCCGGTGCCCGCGGGGGACAGCGCGCAGGTGTTCTCCACCTCTGGTTAGACGCGGTAATCATCCAGCCGCCCGAGGAACGCGCTATGCCCCGGGCCATAGTCTCGTACACATCGGGAAGGGGACACACCAACTGCTCAACCAGTGCCCTTTCCCCTCTGTGCCGTGCTTCGCCCTCCCTGCTCCGGTCAGCAGGCGGACCATGCCTGTTTCCACACCAGTCCGAAGGAATCTGCCATGTCAAAGCGTGTTCTCGTCTCGTCGCTCGTCGGTGTTGCTGTCATCGGTGGAGTGGTCGCTGGTGGCCTCGCCATGGCCTCAACCGCCACGGAGATGACCCTGGAGAACGGCTCGGCCCGGTACGTCGCGCCGGTCGGCGGCAACGCCGGCTCGATGACGTTCACTGCGGAGGTGCGTGACGAATCGGGCGTCCGGGGCCTCAAGGTCGTTGCATGGCCCGCGAGTTCGAGACTCGACCCGACCGAGACGGAGCTGCGGCACGTGGACAGTGCCATGTGCCGCGAAGCCACCGATGGCTTCTCCCGCTGCACCTACACGCTGAAGGTGACGAAGAAGGAGGCAACTGAGCTGGACCAGGGTGCTTGGCACGTCTCGGCGCTGGCGACTGCCAACGACGGGGGCACGGTGTACCTGCCCCGCGCCGCCACTTTCGACGTCAACCACTGATCCGACACTGCAGCCGGGTACCTCAAGAAGTGCCTGGGCAGCCGCGCAGCGACGATGCAGTACAGGAGTCTCTGCCATGCGCAGTCGAATGAGGAGCGCTGCCGGATCCGAAGCAAGGGTCCAGCGAGGCAGCAGACGCCGTAGGCCGGTAGGGGGACAGGATGCAAACGCGCTCACGGCGGCGCACGCCCAAGCTGGTTGGACGGAGCGAGCCAGCTCGGATGTCTAGACGGTATGTGCCGGATCGGTACAGCTGCTAGGCGATAGGCATGTCCCGGAAGCCCGGAAGCCCGGAAGCCCGGAAGCCCGGAAGCCCGGAAGCCCGGAAGCCCGGAAGCCGGGAGCCGGGAAGCCCGGTTGCCGGAGGAGGTTCGACGCTCTCGTGCGACGTGGTCGCCACGTGAGCACTGGGCCGACCCCAGTGCCTGAGCCAAGGAGATGGGGCGCGTGGGAGCCATCACAGCGGTTGATCAGGGAGAGCTCCTCCCAGGCCACCCGGTCGGCGAACGAGGAACGGCTGCCCGTAGGGGTGGTGTTCGGCGGGTGAAACGCTTGCAGCGGCTGACGTCCTACCTGGCATACGGAGGGGCCCGATCGCTCCCATCGCGGGCGTCGCTGCCCGCCTCGGGCGAACAGGGCCGCCGCGACAGGGCTTGTTACGGTCACTCGGGTGTCCGGTCGACGCTCACCACGCCCATGGCGCTTCCGGCGGTGCACGGGGGACCGGCTGCCTGGGGGCGGGAGTGCGCAACTCGCATGCCATCGGTTATGTGTGTGCGTATAACGTAGTTGATCGGGGTGCGGGGTGGATACGGTGAGGGCTGTGGGGCAGGGGCTTGATTTCGGGCTGTTGGGGCCGCTGGTGGTGCGGCGGGCGGGAGTGGTGCTGGATGCGGGGAGACGCAAGCAGCGGCTGTTGCTGATTCGGTTGTTGCTTGCCAGCGGCCGTGCGGTTGCTCCTGAGACGTTGTGTGAGGAGTTGTGGCCGCAGCGGGCGGGACATGCGCCGGGTGGGGCTATGCCCTCTCTGCACGCCCATGTCAGCAAGGTGCGTGCGGTTTTGGAGCCCCGGTATCTGCGCGAGCAGCGGGCTTTCGAGGTGCTGGTCACGGAACCTTTGGGTTATGCCCTGCGTGTTGCACCGGAGTGTCGGGACACTGTGCGTTTTGAGCGCGCTGTAGCCGAAGCGCACCGGTTGCTCGGTCGGGGTCAGTCTGGGCACGTTGTTGAGGATGTCGATCGGGCCCTGCACATGTGGCGCGGTGCCGCGCTCGCCGATGCAGCGCACTACCTGTTCGCCGCCCACGAGGTCGCACGCTTGGAGGAGTTGCGGCAGACCGCGCGGGAGATCCGTACCACCGCCCTGCTCCTGGAGGGGCGGTTTACCGAGGCTGTGGATGCGGCGCAGGAACTGACCGCACAGCATCCTCTACGGGAAACGGGCTGGGCCTTGCTGTTGCGCGCCCTGTACCTGGCCGGCCGGCACCCGGAGGCGCTGCAGCGCTACACGGACTTGCGCCGGCATCTCGCCGACGAGCTCGGCCTCGAACCCGGCCCTTCGCTGTGCGCCCTGCATCACGGCATCCTCCACCATGACCTGCCCCCACTACGTCCAGACGACGGGGTGCAGCGGCCTGACCACGCGTCTGTTCGTGGCGGGGACGCCGGGCACGGCCGCGCTCCGATCCGGCCGGCCTCCGAGGCGCAGGAAGGGGCGACGAGGACTGCGCCTGTCAACGTCTCGCCACCCGGCGGCACCGCAGGCGCGCCCGCCGACGCAGCGAACCCGCCGGGCGCCAGCAGCGACCCGGCCTCGGCTGGTGAGGGAACCGAGCCACCGTCCCTGCGGCGTCCGGCGCAACTTCCGTCGGCTCTGCCGGTGTTTGCGGGGCGGGCCACTGAGAGCGCGTGGCTGTCTGCTGCGGGTGGAGCGCCTGGCCGTCCTGGGCAGTGTGGTGTTGCTCCTGTCGTCGTCATCGGTGGTGCTCCAGGTGTCGGTAAGACGACCTTCGCCGTTCACCACGCCCACAAGATTGCCTCTTTGTTTCCTGACGGGCAGCTCTTCGTCAACCTGTGCGGGTTCCACCCCCACAGCCCTGCTGTGGAAGCGGGTCATGCCCTGCACGGATTTCTCACCGCTCTCGGTGTTTCCGCGCAGCGCATTCCCGAGGACACCGCCGGCCGCAGCACCCTGTTCCGCAGTCTCCTGGCCGGCCGGCGGGTGCTCCTGGTCCTGGACAACGCCCGCGACGAGGAACAGGTTCGTCCCCTGCTGCCCGCCGGAGGCGGCTGCCTCACCCTAATCACCAGCCGTAACCAGCTCCCCGGTCTCATCGCGGCCGACGGAGCCAGGCCGTTGCCCCTTCCGTTGCCCTCACAGGCCGAGGCCTACGAAACGCTGGCGCGGAGGCTGGGGGCGGAGCGCCTGGCCGCCGAGCCCGCCGCCGCGGACGAGATCATCGGCCTGTGCGGACGCCTGCCCCTGGCACTCGCTGTGGTCGCCGCCCGAGCCGAACTCGACCCCACCTTCCCCCTGCAGGCCATCGCCGACGACCTGCGCGCCCACGACGGCCTGGACGCACTGACCGGCTTCGACACCACGACCGACGTCCGCACGGTGTTCTCCTGGTCCTACCAGTCCCTGGACAGGCCCGCCGCACGTCTCTTCCGCCTCCTTGCCCTTCATCCCGGGCCCGACATCAGCGCCCCGGCGGCCGCGAGCCTCGCGGGGCTCTCGCCCGCCGAAACACGCCGGACACTCGCCGCCCTGACCCGGTGCTGTCTCGTCGAGCAGCCACTGCCCGGCCGTTTCATCCTCCACGACCTGCTGCGCGGCTACGCCACCGAACTCACCCACACCCACGACGACACCGGTGAACGCCACCGCGCTACCGTCCGCGTCCTGGACCACTACATGTTCACCGCCTACACAGCCAACCGACTCTTCAAACAGAACTCGATGCCCGAACTCGACCTCGGCCTGCCGAACCCGGGCGTCATTGCGGAAGGCCTGACCACCATTGAACAGGCGGACCGATGGCTGGCTGCCGAACGGGGGGTGCTGAGCGTCATGTTGCGTACCGCCGTCCAGGAAGGCCTGGAACAGCACATCACCGGGCTTTCCTGGTCACTGAAGGAATATTTGAACCGCCAGGAGTTCTGGCCGGAGGCCATCACCGCACTGACCCCCGCCCTGGAAGTGGCGCGGCGCCGGGGCGACCGCCTGGAAGAAGGCCGCTGCCTCAGACACATCGGCAGCATCCACGGCTACCTGGGCCATCAGGACGAGGCCCTCGACCACATGCAACGCGCCACCACTCTCTTCGAAGAACTCGACGCGGTCGGCGAACAAGCCCGCGCCCACTACGCGAAGGCCTGTGCGTTGTACCTGTTCGGCCGGGTCGAGGAAGCCGTGACGTTCTCCGAGCGAGGACTCGCGCTGTCTCGGGCGATAGGTGAAGAGCTGTGGTTGGCCGAGTGCCTCGTCGAACTCGCCTGGTTTCACTCCCACTTGCGCCAGCTCGAAAAGAGTCTCGCCTACAGCCAGGAGGCCATCGCTCTGTTCCAGCGCCTGGACGCACCCTGGCAGGAAGCTCAAGGCATGGAGGTTCTGGGCTACACCCTTCGCCTGATGGGCCGATATGAAGAATCATTGGCTACCTACCGGCAGGCGATGGAGGAGTTCAGAGGACTAGGGGATCACAGAAACGCCATCGGCTCGCTGATGCGACTGGGCGACACCCGTCTGGCTATGGGTGACCGGGACGCCGCCCGAACGGACTGGACCCGCGCGCTCGCCAGCGCCGAACAACAGGCGCTGTCCCGCAGTGCCCAGGAACTACGGGAGCGGATCACCGCCCTGGACAGTAACGCGGACTCTGCGATCACGCTGCTCGAGAGGTCCTACACCTTGAGGACTCATTCCGGCCCCGGCTGATGCCGCTACCCGGCCTGCGGGCCGACGCCGTAACCGCGGACGCACTGCCAGGGGCCCTGAACGTCAGACGGCTGTGAAACAGCTTTGCGAAGTAACTCCGTTCCGGTCTTGCCGACGGTTCCTGCGAGCGCCCGGCACCAAACCCAGGCCGGGCACCGGTCTTGCACCCAGCGCAAAGGGAGAGAAGAGGAAGCCGTGGAACAACGACCGAGGGTCCGCTGGCATCACGCATCGGCCGACCTCGCCGATTTCGCGATGGTGAGCTGGGCCGCGGACCCGGACCGCGTCGCGGCCCATCTCCCGGACGGATTCGAACCCGACGTACGAGAGGGCGTCACACTGGTGTCACTGGTGGCTTTTCGCGACCACCCTTTCCACTTTCGCTTCGCCCGGCAGATCAGACTCTCGGCAGGGCAGGTGAACTACCGCACCTATGTGCGGCATAAGGGGCAGACCGGAGTTTGGTTCTTTGGGACGTCACTGGCGAGCAGACTGGCTCACCTGCCGGCCGCGGCATGGAAAATGCCCTGGCATCACGAAACCGTCGACGTCCAGGCAGCCTGGGAGGGAGAGAAGGCACGCACCTGGCGACTGCACGCTGACGGCCGTTGGGGAACAGCCGAAGTTACGCTGCGTGGCATGGGCCGGCCTATGCCACCACCCCTCGGCTTTGCCACCGACGATGAGATCAGCCGAATAGTGATTGATCCCGCACTCGGCTGGTACGACCGCCGTGACGGAACCGGAACCGGAACCGGACGCTATTCGGTGTGGCACGAACCGCTCACTTTGGAAGACGCCCGCGTGGAATCCGCACACAGCCAGGTGCTCACCGATCTGGGACTCATCTCTGCAGGCCAGGCCCCCTGCCACGCGGGCCTGCAACGCCGCTCCGTGTTCGACATCCACACCCCGCCGAGGCGTCAAAGCTCCTGAGCGGCCTCGGTGGTGGTGAAGCCGGCATCGGACGCCCCTGCGGATCGGCTATGACCTGCACGTTCATGCCCTGCTTCCTGTGCGAGCAGAAGGGGCGGTCGGCGGGAATTCGGTCGACGGTCAGGAGCGTTGAGGTGCCCACTCGGCGGTCAGGGTCACATGGGGGAGGGGAGCTTCCATCGGAGGTGCCAGCCCTCTGAGGGTGCCATGGCCCGCTCTCCGAGGCAGCGGATTCGGGTGTGGATGGTGTGATGGCAGCGCTTCCATTTCCCGAGGCGACAATCCCCCGCAAACGGGGTCTGGACAGTCCATTACGGGCGCACGGCGATTCGTTGAGACAACGGCTCACGTACCGGTCCCCAAGGCCAGCTTCTGTGGATCTCGTCGGCCTTGCCGGGCCGCGCTCACGATCTGACCGCCGCACCCACCCACCGCACCGTCCGAATCTGCGAAAGCCAGGGCGAAGGGTAGCCGCGTCGTCGAAATCTGCTGATCGGGGCGCCTCAGGTCGCATAGGCATCCGTAACTCCATCAGCGATTTGCCTTCTTGAGTTGGTGATCGTCGTCCTGGCATGGAGGGCAATGCCTGAACCAGCTTGCTGGGATGCCGAACCTGCTGGAGTCCATGGCCCGGCGGCTGGCGGGCAGGTTCGGTCGGGCTGATCAGCTGTGGCGGACGCGGGACTACGCCCGCGGTCTGTTGGGGCAAGCGACACGGGATGCGGACGCTCTGCGTAACGATCTCCGCGATCCCCCTCGGCCGGGTTGGGCCGGCAAAATACCGGTACTTCAGCGGCCTGTATCTGAATTTTCTGCTGTGTGACCGGGCGTTGCCGCAACCCCCGGCGTGACTGCGCGGACAGCCGGTCGTGCCTCTCGGGAGGGGGTTAGGAGAGCCAAGCTTGATCAGCGAAGCGGCTTGAACTGCTTGAACTGATGAAGCCGGGCGAGGGCACGCTCTACGGCCCACCGGTCTTGCCCGCGCCACAGCGTGCGAGGCGCCACGGCGGGCGATCTCACGGCGCCGGAGGAGTCGCCGGTACTGGTCGAAGTCGTGGCCTTCGTTGGCGAGCAGCCGGTCGGTGGCACCGCGAGTGGTGTGCCGTCGGCGAAACCCCGAGGAGCAGATGGTTCCAACCTCGGACCAAGAGGATCTGCGGCACGATGCCACCGGCCGGGTCGGGTACGGCCCATCAAGCGTCGGCCTGCTCCGTGAAGTGCCGGAGAAGGGCTGCCTGGACGTGCTGGAGGAACAGGGTGTTCTGCTTGATCTGGGACAGGCGGGTCGTGGCGTGGGCGGCGTACTCCGGTCCTTCCACGGCCGAGGCCAGGATGAAGGCGGCGAGTACGTCAATGCCGCGCGCCGTATCCGCGAACTGGCCCACGGGGACCATACGGCGGTCGAGCGGGACGGCGTCGTCGGCGACCACGTCGGTGACCAGAGACGGCTGCCAGCTGTCCGCGTTGCTGAGCGAGTAATGGGTGTCGAACCGGATGGTGACTGTCTCACTGGCCGGCACATCGACGCTGTACGAGCCGTCGTCGTGGGTGTAGGCATGGTCGATGAGCGTGAGGTCGGGGCGGTAGACGCTGACCTTGATCATGAAGATCGGCTCGTCCCCGGTGATGGTTCGTACATGCCCGTGCATGAGAGTCTCCTCTCTCGGGCGCGGCCGGGATCCTCGTCGAGGACGTGCTGGGGCGACCCAAATCGGCGAACGCAAGTCTGATCAAAATACAAGCATCCGGGGGTCTTTCATGCGCGCCTGATTCCAGGTTCGCCCTGTGCGCTGGCCATGTCAATTGCGGTCGGGGCGTTCGTCCGCGCTACACAGAGCACCTCTGCTCGACATGGGCCACGGCAATGGCATGTTCTCTTCACGCAACGTTACGACCGTGCGTAGGAGGGCGTAAAGCGTGGCGCATGCACGATGATCAACTGTCTCCACCGCTCGGAACCGGGAAACAGTTTTGATCGAAAAATCCGAATTCGGATATTCGCTTCCTGCAGTTTCACGACTTGCTGTCGGTCCCGGACCAGGCGCATCGTGGGAAGCACGGGCGGGGAAGCCCCGTTGTTCGTCCGGTGCGCCTTCCACGTTGCACCCGCATCATGGGCGGTGCGAGAGGGAGGATGCCAGCATGCCCAACCCGTGGATGCCTCAAGCTCTCAAGGCGGACGTGGGGGACCACGCGCCGTGTGACCCCGAGTTCCCGGCAAGGGCGATCGCGCACATCACGGCGGACAGGGAGGCAACCGCCGAAGCTCCTCTGGATCTGATCCCGTTCGCCAATCTCATGGGCTTCTTCACCGGCAGTGGCAGTGGCCAGGCTCCGCATATTCTCTGGGATCCCTTCACCGGAGCTTTCGCCCAGTTCTTCCCGGCCACATCCCGCGCCAAAGCCCTGTTCGACGCGGCCGGTGGTACTCGTACGAACCGGGCCGGCAAAGTCGCCATCCAGATCGAGTCTTTGTTCTTTCCGCACTGCCTAGTGAACGGCAGGGCGTTCGCAAAGCTGATCGACACTCCTTGCGAGGGCTGGGCCGATCTCCATGCATGGATCAGCTCATGGGGCGTACCGGACGTTTGGCCTATGGGCCGCCCTACCTCCCTGTCCCGCAATACGTGTCCCGCCGACAAATGGCGGACTCACGGCGGGTGGTACGCCCATGCCCATGTCCCGGAGAACGACCACGTCGACCCGGGTTCCTGGCCGGCGTTCGCGTCCCAGCCGACCGACCCGTCCTCCGCTGAGCGCCAGTTCGAGCCGTTCCCCGGTGCGTCGTTCTTCCAGGCGGGACGTAAATCTCCCGTCATCGAGGGAATGCACCGCCGACTGGTCGCCGAACACTGTGACCGCTACACGTCCCATGCCGGTCTCGACGTGTGGGGAGCGGGCGATGTGAGGTCGTACACCGCCTGGCAGCAGAAGCTGGGCTTCGTGGGAAACGCCGCCGACGGTGTCCCTGGCCGGACCAGCTGGGACAGGCTCGAGGTCCCAAAGGTCTGAGGGTGTCCGGGCAAGGCCCACCGGAGCGCCACGGCTGCGGTGAACTGCTCGTCGGAGAACCTGTCTGCCAGCGGTTTCCGGGTTTGCGCGCGACTCGCATCGACCGCATGGTTGAAACAGGGTAACTGTGACCGACCGGCAGACGTACTCCCTGACCGGAGGCCTCCATGCTGCGGAGGAGGCGCGATGGTGGCTCTCTCCACAGTGCGCTTCGGCAAGCACAACGATGAGGTCAAGGCAATTCAGGCGGCGCTCATCGCAGTCGGCATAGACATACCCGCCGGCGTCACCGGGTTCTTCGGCGAGCAGACCGAAGCGGCGTACGTGGAATGGCAGTGCATGCTGGGACTCACCGGTTCGGCTGCCGATGGATTCCCCGACTGCTCTTCACTGGCCCAACTCGGCGCCATGGGCAGGATTTGCTGTGGAATGCCGCCATCCCGGTGCTATCGCCAAGAGTTCCGTACGCTTTTCGAATAATTCGAGTGTGGCCGCGGGCGAGGCGACGGCGCGCGCGTTCGCCGAACAGGCATGTGACCTGGCCGGGGCGCGCCGAGGAGCTGGGGCACGGGGGTCGGCAACGGAGCGAACCTGATGACCCTCATATTCCGGGGATCGTCCCACCGGCCGAACGGCTACGCCCAGGTGATTCCAGGGACGTTCGCCGAGAACCACCAAGCGGGCACGTCCGACCGGATCTACGACCCGGTGGCCAACATCGCGGCAGCGATCAACTACATCTGGCGCCGGTACGGTGACATCTCGCGCGTTCAACAGGCCAATCGACTTCGCGATCCGGCTCCTTACTGACGCGATCCCGCTCCATACGCCCCTGCCTCGATGGGCAAACGCCTGGTGACGGAAGGGGGCGGCAAATACCGGACAGGTCCCGATGTCCTCTGATGCTTCTGGTGGCCGCGTCGCATCTCCTGTACCGAAGCACCGTGTCACGACCGCGTACCGCATAAAGGAACCTCGCTCGAGCCTGGGCCATCACACGGGCGCTCACTACGTAGCTCGGGACGGCACACCATGCGTCGCGGTGCTCGGCGGCTCCATGGTCCGCAACGGACACGACCTGAGTTTCGGCAACTTCCTCGTGCTGCGCGCCGGCGGGGTAACCGTCGGAGGAATCCCTCCAGCCACTATGCGTGCGGGCGGGATGCGATAGACCTGCTATCGACCGAGATCAAGGTCAACATCGAGGTGACGTGCCGGCGGGAGTCTCGTCCCTCGGCGGATCACGCGGCCCGATGACGTCCCGCCGGACTGGTTCGCCGAGGAGCGCGACAGTGCCGCAGAGGGGCGGGTGTCCCTGCTGGACGCCGGTGTGATCCTGCGGTTGAGGATCGGCGGGAGCCGCGATGATCTGACCGTCAAGTTGCGTCCGTGTACCCGGGAACAACTGGTGGGCCGCTTTCACCTCCTTCGAAGCGGAACCGTTCACGTACAGGATCGAGGAGGACTGGTCGGGGCACCGCCGGGTGACGGCCGCCTCTTTGGTGCACGCGTACTCGTCGGGGACACTCTCGGACGCGGTGGAGCCGGGGGCCGACCCCGCCGCGTCCGTGGACGTGGTGCAGGACCAGTTCCTGGATGCCTGTGCGCCCGCCGTCCTACTCAAGGGGCTGTTCGCGCTGGGGCCGGTCCACTCGACGACGGCCGACGACGTTCCACTCGACGACTTGAAGGTCGACCTGGAGGCGTGGTCGGTCACCGGGCTGGACTTCCCGGAGGTCTCGATCCGGGTGAAGCCCAACGACGATGACGACCTCGAGACGTTCACGGCGCGGGCCGAGCGGGAGCAGCGGAAACTGGAGGATGCGGTGCGCGAGCGCGGAGTTGCCCTCTCCGAGCACTCCGACAGCAAGACGCGACGCGTCCTCACCGCCCTGGCCGCGGTCGAACAGCCATGAGACGGCAGCGCGCCCACGGAGTCGGTGGCAGTGGGGCAGAGCGTCAGCATGGAGAGACGAATCGCCCTGAATGACCCGACGACGTGGGCCGTCTCTCAACCTGTGCTCCCCCTCAATCCGCAGGCTTCCCCTCAACGGCCGGGACGCCGCGGCCAAGCTCGCCGGGGCACTCAGCGCCATCCGTGTGCTGGACAGCCAGACCGCGGTGCGGGCCGCGGGATCAACGGCAGGGCAAGGCACACGGGCAGGGCAAGGCACACGGCTGCGCTGCCCGGCACCGAAACGGAGGGCGCCTGAGCGGAAACGACGCAGCGTGTGGAGGACCTCCGCAAGAGAAGGACCTCCGCGAAGAAGGCCTAAACCTGCCCCGGCACCAGCGCGAGGAGGGGAGTGGGTGGTGTGGGTTGACGCTGCGCAGTGACGTTGTCAGGTGGGGCGGTCGCGCCCGCCCCACCTGACAACGTCACCTGGGGCGGTCGCGCCCGCCCGGTGCTTGGGCCGTCGCCCCCGGGCCGGGCTCCGCGGAAGGCATGGGTGGCAGACCTGCAGCGATGCCCGGCAGCAGCACCGGCTCCAGCCGGATCGAGTCCTGACCGCCCAGGTAACGCTCCAGTTCCGGCGGCCGGTAGCCGGGGTCGCGGTCGTAGCGCTCCTTGGTGGGCACCGCGAGGAACTCGTTGCCATCGGGCTCACCGTCGTCGCTCACCGTTTTTCCGAGAGGCCGGTGGTAGGGCTTGGCCAGTCGGTACATGCCCGTCCGTGAGGCGTGTAGCGGGCCCGAACCATCCGGCTGTACACGGAAGTTGATGCTCCGCTCCGGCTTCATCACCTTCGGTCCGGACGCGCTGAGGACATCGTCATCGAACTGCAGCCCGTGCCTGCGAGCCTGGTCGACCATCCACAGCAGGGTGATGTCGGACAGCTCCGCCTCTTTGTAACCGCCACCGACATCGCAGTGCACGCCCGCGAACCACACCTGCTTCAACTCCTGGCCCCGCTCGGCGGCGCCGGGCTGTTGGTGCCACAGAGTTGGCCGGAACGCTGAGCGCTCTTCGTCGACGGCCAGCGCGTGAAAGGCCGCTCCGACCCAGCTGCTCAGCTCGGTGTCGTGGAACGCCCACCGGTGGTTGAACCGGTTCACGGAAGGCTGTAGCCATGCGGTGTCGGGCAGCGGGACACCCAGGGCTCCGACCGTGTCCCACACCCCGATGAAATGGATCTCCGTCTCGCGCGCATACGAGCGACGGAACAGCGTCGCGGCCGCGCCGGTCGGTCGCTCGATCCGGTTGCGGTAGAGAGCCCAGGCTTCCGGGATCCGGTCGCGGTGGTCCCTGCGTAGAATCCCGCAGTTGCGCACCAGGCCCGCCAGGCTGCGTGCGGTGAATGCGCCTCGGCTGAAGCCGAAGAGGAACAGTTCGTCGTCGGGCTCGTACGTCTCCACGAGGAACCGGTAGGCGTCGATCACGTTCTGGGACAGACCCACGCCGAACGCACCTCCGCGCAGCCGCTCCCGCCGGTGGGTGCCCACGCCGCGGTGGTAGTAGACGCGCTGCTCCTTCCCGGCTTCGGAACCAGAGCGCACGGACAGGGCGACCTTGGCGACGTTGGTCTTGCTCGGTTGGTCGGCGAAGTTCCACGTGCCGTCGCAGCAGACGACCAGACGTTTGGCCATGACGATCCCTCCTCGCATGGGCGTGGAGCGGCGCTTATCACACATCCATGCTTCCACCACTCGGCAGGCCATGCCATACGAGGGCCGCCGCCGCCCGTCGTGTGCGTGAGTAACGTGACGCACACGGTGATCACCGGTCTGCCGGCAACTGATCGACCGTCACTTGTCCGCCGCACGCCCGGCCGAAGCGATCACACACGGGCCCGTCGGGACCGTGTGGTCGGCGGACCAATCAGTCTGGCTGGCGCTGACCCGGTGGCTGTCGCGGCCTGCTCCTGCCAGACGCAGCGCAGCGGAGCGTCGAGGATCCGATCCCCTGTGGTGGAACCTGACGCGGATCTGAGAGGACAGGATCACAGCACCTTTGCGCGAACACGAACGCGCGACACTCCCATGCGTTCGTTCCCCACAAGCGCCGTCCCGGACCACTATGTGGTCATGACCAGCCCGTTCGTCCAGGCGGAAGCCACCAACTGGCTCGCCATCGCCATCGACATTTGGACGTGGGGCAGCATCCAGACCGGATGGCAGAAGATTTCCTCGCCTCCTGACCACCTTCCTTCGTCTGGATGGTCGCCCCGCCGCTTGAATCCGTCGTGCTGGGGTGGCCGGTGGCGGCATTCGGCGCCGTGAAGTCGTCGGGTGACCCGATTGACGTCGGGGACCCGGCTTGAAGGCGAACGGGGTAGCTCCGCGTGCACGATGCCGGCTCAGGCTTGAGTCTGTGGTCATGAGTATCCGTCCATGGATCATCGTGGAGCCGCCGGACAGTCGCGGTCTGCGTCGCGTCACCATCGGCGGCGAGACGGTTGGCAGTGCCTGGTCACCGACCGAGCTGCGTAGGATACTCGGCCGCCTCGGTTACCCCGAGAACATGGATCTGGATGATCCGGCATCTGTGTGCTGGCGCGGGGGCGACAGCAAGGCTTGGCCCGATCGAGCTTGGAGAAGGCGCTCCACCATGTTGCTCATGGTGGCCGGGCTGCTTGTTTCCATGGTTTTCAACGCAGTCATCGGATGGCCGGACGCCTCCGGGGCGCTGACTTTCGCGCAACGGATCACCGGTGTGTTGTTTGTCCTGTCGGGTGTGGTGCTGGGAATTGCGGCAATTGCGTCGCTCGACTACTGGGGGAGGCGCCACTTCAGGGCCTCTGGCGCGGTTGTAATATTCGGGGCAATTATTGTGCTGGCCACCGATGGCCTCCTTCTTCTTCTCTGGTTCGAGGAGAAAGAGTACACGCGCTATCTTCTGGTCTACTTGCCCGCGTTGTGCTGGTCCGTATGGGCGATTTTTGTTCTTGTGTGCAAAAAATCTTGGAAGGGAATGCCGCAGCCCAAGAGATTTGCGGCCGGGGTGGTCGCCACGGTACTCCTGACGGCTGTCAGTCTCGCGTATTCCACTATGTACCAGCCTGCGTCCGCACCTATGCATTTTACATTGAAGGCAGAATTTGGAAAGGCGTGGGAGGATAATAGACTCCCTTTCCTGCATGTCCCGCTGACGCTTTACATGAAAAACACCGGAGGGATCCCGGTGTATATCGTGAATGACATCTACACGGTTCGTGGCAGGGCGGCCGTGTATTCCCTCGAGGAGGGGGATCCGGCGGCGGAGTGGAGGGAAAGTGTCGGGAGGGAGGGAGCGCGTGAGGGGGAGGCCGAGCTCTACGTCGGCCAGCCTAATTACACTACGGTGAGCAGTGGAAGATTCTATGAGTCCGGTAGTTCGCTCGACGTCGGGCAAGAATACGCTTTGAAGCGTGTATTTCAGCTTCCCAGGAACGTTGGGTATGACGTCTTGAGTGTTGCATTGCAGATCTCGTACATGAGAAAGGATCGGGGCAGGCTCGACGTGGAGGAGTTCGGGTTCCCTCATGTTTCGTGGAACGAACGCGAGGGGCGCTACTACTGCGAACCGGCGCTCTGTGGAGAGCAGCTGGTTTATCGGGGAAGGGTGCGCCACAATAACAATTTGATCAACGTGACACGTAAGCCGCGCTATGTGACTGCTGTCTGGTCTCCGGGTGGCCGGTTCATCTCATCGATTTCTTCTGTCCCGTACAGATTCTCCGGGGTGGGTGACTACAGAGAAGAGAGGAGGGAGCTGCAAAGATATGGAGCTGCAAGGTCCCGGGCTGATTCAGAGATCTCCGTGGCGGAATTGTTGAGATCTGCCGGGGCCTGACGGATCACTCGCCGGCCTTGGTGAGCCAGGTGCCCACTGCGACCCCGTCTTCGTCAAGGTACGCGGCAGTCTGCTCGCAGGACAGGGCAGAGGCTCCCAGGCTTCCGAACAGTTTGTCGTGCGGTACGAGCTCGGCGAGTTCAGTGATGAGCGGTATGACTTCGAACGGGCTGTGGGTATGTTTGTCGTTGCGCAATTGTGCGAGGACGTCGAGCGTATCGTCGCTATTTTCCTCCGCCTTCCAGAAGTCCTTGACCCCTTCCGTCTCCCACTGTGCGGGAAGCAGCTTGTCCAGCGCGCGCACGAGGGCAGACTCGGCGGTGGACTCGAATATGGCGCTGGTGCAGAACGCGGCGGCCTTGCCGAGCGACTCTTCCGGGCGTTTCTGGGTAGAGGCGGATTGCTCCTGCTGGTCTTTCATGCGAGATGTCTTGTCATCCAGTTCTTTCGTGAGCTTGGACCGCTCGTCCTGTGATGTCCCGGGGTCACTGATTTTTCTCAGCAGTGCGCTGACCTGCCGTGTGATCTGCGCGAGCTTTCCTTGTTCCCTCGGCGGTGTCCCCTTGTCGTGCATTATGTCCTGCGAGGAGCTGTCCGCCAGCAGGCTGTTCGAAAATTGCTTTTCTGCCGAGCTGACCTGTGGCCCATTCTGGCTCCTCTCCGCGGCGTAGGTCGTATCTTTCACGATGGCGATCATGTGGCCACGCAGGTCCTGTGGCGTCCTGGGATTGCGGATCAGGTCCAGGGTGGATGTTGTCCGCTTGACCACCAGGATGAACATGGACCGTTCTTCGGTTGCCCCCTGAGGACCGTTTACCGTCTCGAGCGCGGAAGTCACCTGCTTTACGATCGAATTCAGCTCCCTCCGCAGCTCGGGAGGGGTTCTCGGATCGCTGATGGCTGCCAGCGTGGTGGATAGGTTCTTCGTGCTCTCGACGACCCCTTGCCTGTCCTGTGGCAACGTCTCCGGATCCTCGACCGTGCGGACGATGGTGATCAGCGTTTCCACGGTCGGCACGAGTTCTTCGGGGACTCGCTCCTTCTCCTTGTTCAGGTTATTCGTCGCCTCGTCGATCTCCGCCTTCTGTCCCGGCGGGAGTTCGGACGTCTGTTCGTCCGTGTTCGGCGGATCGGAGGTGTCAGACGTCCCGCTCGGTGTGGAAGAGGGAGGCGTCGTGGATCCCGTGGGACCGCTCGGTTCGGGCGACGGTGGCGAGTCGGGGGACGTGGTGGGTCCCGTCGAACCGTTCGGCGTATCGGAAGGAGACGGTGGAGGATCCGTGGACCGAGTCAGTGCTCCGGCACGTCCCTCGTTCAGCCTCTGCGAATCTGCTGTGGCAATCGGCAGACCTGTCGGCAGCGCGAGCGCTGCGGCCAGAATGGATGAGTTGACTGCCTGAAGGATTGTTCGCCGAGAAATTCTGGCCATGATGGTTCCAGATACGCTTGGCGTAGAGTCGGCCCGTCTGTAGTGGATTCTTCCTTGAGAGGCGGTAGCTCCAGGAAATTGGGAGCCGGAAGAATGCAGCACCGATATATAACAACTCTCCACCTGTCCAGCGCCGCCTGCAACGGGAGTGCCGGGCCGCGCTGTGCGAGGGCACCGCGGTCATCGGTTCGAGTGCCTCCGCCTTCACCGCACTCGCCTCCTGACCGACCTCGCCCGGCCGACGACGGCAAGGCTAGGCACGGGCTGGGGGTCCTGCCCCGGGGCGCTCCGGCTTCACCTTCGGCGGCGGCGAAGCCGACCAGCTGACCGCCGGCAGTGAGTTCGGCCTGGCGGCGATGGCCGCAGTCGACGGATGTGCTGTCGGCGGCCATGGAAAGCTCCAGGTGCGCGGCACCGTCGGGTCCAGGCTGATGGCCAACGGAATTCCAGGTGGACGGCCTGTTGTTCCTGATAGTTCCCTTATCTGAAGGAGACCCCTCCGCCCGGTTTGCTGATGTTTCCACGCATGAGCGAACCTGTGGTCGAGCAGTCCAGGGCGACGATCCGCGCCGATGATGTTCACGAGAAGCTGGTGAAGATGAGCTACCGGGGCAGCCCGCGCTCGACCCGGCGGGCGGTGAACGCGGCGAGACCGCATCGAAGGGCGGGCAAACGGCGGACCTACCGTCCGTGGATCCCCGAGCCGGGGCGGTGGCTGCAGGTCGACTGGGGCGAGGGCCCGCGCATCGGCGGGCGGCGGACCTGGATGTTCTGCGCATGGCTGTCATGGTCCAGGTTCCGGGTGGTGATCCCGGTCTGGGACTGCACTCTGGGCACCCTGGTCGCCTGCCTGGACACCACGTTGCGCCGGATCGGCGGGGCGCCGACCTACGCGCTGACGACAACGCGAAGACCGTCACCGTCGAGCACATCGCCGGAATCCCGGTGCGGCATCCGCCGGCCGGTACTACGGCTGCCAAGTGGTCAGCTGCGTGCCCTACGACCCCGAGTTCAAGGGCGGTGCGGAAGCCACGGTCCGGATCGCGAAGGCCGACCTGGTGCCCACCGACGCAAACCTGCTGCCTGCCTGAGACTCCTTCGCTGACCCCGCGGATGCCTGCCTGACCTGGTGCGATGCGGTGAACACACGCCGCCACCGGGCGACCGGGCAGATACCCGCGGACCGGCCTCGACATCGAACGCACCATGCTGCACGTCCTGCCCGCCGAGCCGCTGGCATTCACGCTGGGCGAGGAGCGGCTGGTCGGCTCGGACCCGCACCATAAGCCGCCAAGCGGTGCGCTACTCCACCCCGCCCGGCTACACCGGCGCCCGGGTGTGGTGCCGGGTGTTCGGCGAGGAACCGTCCGTCTCCGCACGCACCCACTCCGGTGACCTGTCGGAGGTCTGGCGCCACCAGCATTCCACCCCGGGGTTCCGAAGATCATCGACGCCCACTATCCCGACCACCTGACGCCGCAGCGTCCACCAGCCCCGCCTGCAACCCCAATCGGAAGCGGAGATCGCGTTCGTGGGCATCGGCCCGGGAGCCGGGGGCTGGCTCAAGGAGGCCGGACCCGCCGGCGCGGTCCGCATCCGCGCCAAGATGGCCCGCGCCGTCGAACTCACCACCGTCATCGGCTCCGACCAGGTCGACCAGGTCGACCAGGCACTCGGGCCGGCGGCCACCGCCGGACGCTTCGCCGACGACGACCTGCTCTCCATCCTGGAGCATCTCGCGGCCAGCAAACCGACTGAAGAGGTCGTACGCGCGAACGAGGCCCACTCCGTCCCGAGCGGCACCTCGGCGGAAGGCCCCGCCCGACGATGACGTCAGACTGACACCGCACTGACATCGAATCCGTGTCGCCTAACGACGATGCACGAAGTCCGATCGGACACCCTGGCCTTTCGAAGCGATCGCCTCGAATGGGATTTCCGTGGAAGCTGGGGAATAATGGAAGCGATGCAGTTCGGTGCACCACTGGCTCATTTGCACCGAATGTTACGCGACGTCTTACGACGGAGATTCTGCGCAGGGCGCCTGCCCGACTGGCGGCGGCCATGAGGCCATCGGCCACGACTCCGTCCCTGCACCAATGAGAAGGCCTCGTCATGGTTGCTCTGTCCAACGTCCAGTTCGGCAAGCGGAACGAGGACATACGTACCGTACAGAAGGCGCTGATCAGACGGGGCCGCGATATCCCCGACGGTGCCACCGGTCTCTTCGGAGAGCAGACCAGGGCCGCCTACCGCGCCGAACAGCTCGCTCAGGGCTTCACCGGAGCCGACGCCGACGGCGTGCCGGGCCCCACCTCCCTGGCCACCCTGGGCCGCCTCACCGACCTCTTCCGCGTCGATGTCGAGCACGTGTCCGCCAACGACGGAGGCAGGCTCGCCCTCGCCCAGGTCTCTTTCACCGATCCGGGCGACGAATCGGGGGAGGAGGCGATGCGGCGCTACGCGCGCAAGGCGTGCGAACTGACAGGTATGGAACCGAAGTTCGGTGTTCCGGCGCTTACCACCATCGCCAAGCGCGAGTCCGCCTGCAATCACCCGCGATTCCGGGTGAACACCACGGACACGAACGCGCGCGGACCAAGGGCTCCCGACGGCCACCCGCGCAACTGCTCGCGAGGCGCCACGCAGTGCATCCCGTCCACGTTCGCCGCGTACCACCAGGCCGGCACGGCCAGCACACCGTACGACGTGGTCGCCTGCATGAGCGCGACGATCAACTACGTACGCGACCGCTACCACGTGAGCCGGTCCGGCTCGGACTTCGCCGCCCGTGTCCAGCAGGCCGATCCACAGCGGTCTCCCCGCGGATACTAGGAGGCCCTCATGGTTGCTCTGTCCAACGTCCAGTTCGGCAAGCGGAACGAGGACATACGTACCGTACAGACGGCGCTGATCAAACGGGGCCGCGATATCCCCGACGGTGCCACCGGTCTCTTCGGAGAGCAGACCAGGGCCGCCTACCGCGCCGAACAGCTCGCTCAGGGCTTCACCGGAGCCGACGCCGACGGCGTGCCGGGCCCCACCTCCCTGGCCACCCTGGGCCGCCTCACCGACCTCTTCCGCGTCGAGGACAAGGGCGCGCCCGCCGCTGCGGGGCGTCCCGGCAAGGTGCCGTCACCCGTGCCCGGCCACAGAGTCAGCTTCGAATTCTACGAGCGCGGCAAATACGCCTGGAAGCCCGACGGCGTCGGCCGCCACACCGGCCAGGACTACGCCGCCGGCTCCGGAGTCCCCGTGGTCGCCGTACGCAGCGGAACGATCGCCTGGTCCAACGGGCAGGGCGGAGCGTACGGCCAGTGGATCGGGCTCGCCGCGGACAACGGGCATGTCTACACGTACTGCCACCTCTCACAACGGCAGGTGAACGCCGGACAGCACGTGGCTGCCGGACAGCAACTCGGCAAGGTCGGCACCACGGGCAACTCCACGGGACCGCATCTGCACTTCGAGATGTCGAAGGGCCCCGCCTGGTCCTACGGCAAGGTCGCCAAGCCCAGCTGGTGAGTGAGCGTGGGGAGCCGGGCGTGTTCGTGCCGGTCGAGGTCAGCGGCCGGCAGCACGGCTACGAGTCCGGAACCAGCTCACCGCCGCACGTTCACGGCGGAGGTGTTCCGCAGACGTCGGTAGGCGTCGTGCGGAACACCTCGGAGGCCGACCGAACGGTTCAGCCCCGGCCGGACCTCCTGGGTTCGGGCTGCGGCTTGACGGGCTCCTGCGGCGGCCTCTCGTCGGGAGCCGCCTTCTCGGGGCTCTGCCCCTCGGTGCCGGGCTTCATGTCCTCGGTGCTCTTCTGAGCATCCTTCGCGCTCGGCTTCCGGTCGGGGCCGGAGTTCTTGGACTTCGCCATCGTGGCTTCTTCCTTTCCTCGGTTGGGTCTTCGGGTTCTTCTCACCCAACCCATATGACCCTATTTGTGGGATCCGGGTGCTACCCACAGTTGATCCGCCGGACAGGTGACAATCCGCATCCGCGCCGTTCAGTTCCCCTGGCCGTCCCAGGAACTCAGGTGAAGTGCCTCCTGTGAACCTGGACGACGTAGTGCGCTGCGAGATCCACCCGACGGTCGGCATCGCGCGCGTAGGCAACAGCCCGGACGAGTTCTTCGTCGGACCCGAGACCCCCGGCACCCCGGTACGACCGGCGGGTGGTTTCAAGGACGCCGCCGGACGGGTGAAACGGCAGGCGGCACGGTTCCGGGTCTACGGCTACGACGCGCACGGCAACGTCCTCGGCGAGCTCACGGCGGACCAGGCGGACATCATCTGGACCGTCGAACTCGCCAATGCGAAGGCTGCGTGGTTCAGATTCCTCGGACGCCGCCATGCCGCACCCGCGGGCGACACGACCCGAACCGATCCGAGGACGCGTCGGAACCAGGCCATCGATGTCGACGATCCGGAGGCCCGCGCCGCACTGGTCGTCAAGCCCGGCGCCCGGACCGTGGCCGGCCGCGAACAGGACGGCAGTGGCAGCCGCTTCGACACCGGCACCTTCCTCGGCAAGCAGGTGCCGCTGGGCGAACTCCGAACGGACTGCGACGGCCGGTTGCTGGTGCTCGGCGGGTTCGGTCACTCCGGCACCACTGCCGCGAACAACCCCATCACCCACTTCGCCGACAACGACCTCTGGTACGACGACGTGTCCGACGGTCCCGTCGCCGCGGCGGTGACCCTGGGCGGGGGCACCCGGACGCTGCAGGCGAGGCCCGCGTGGGTCGTCGTAGGACCGCCCGACTTCTCGCCGGACACCGTCAATCTCGTCACGCTATACGACGTGGTCGCCGAAGCCCTGGGCGGGCACGAGAGCGAGCGCGGCGACGTCTCCTTCACCCGGCACATCTTCCCGATCCTGCGGCGTGTCAGCGACCTCCAGTGGGTCAACGCGGCCGCCCTGCGCGGCCACGGCGAGGGCGAGCCCGGCCACTTCGTCGCTCCGGCACTGCTACGGCGGCTGGCCGCGAGCGGACCGCAGTCCGGCGAACTCAGGCAGGGCGTCTTCCGAGTGCTGCGCGCTCCGGAGCCGAACGCCGCCGAGGCGACCTCGGAGTACATGCCGCAGCTCGCGGGGGACGACGGGGAACCCGTGGACGGGCGGCCCGGAAGATGGATGTCACTGCTGCCGGGCCAGTACGACCGGATGAGGCGCTGGGCGGAGGGAGACTTCGTCGAGGACTGGACCGGTCAGGAGCCCGTGCCCGAGCAACCCGCTCAGGCCGAAGAGCCGCACGCACTGCTCCTTGCGGCCCTGGAGGCTTGCTCGGGCGGCCCGTTCTACCCAGGGATCGAAGTGACCTACATCGTCCAGGACCCGGACAGCTGGTCGGAACCCTTCCGTCTTCGTGAGGGCTTCGAGGCGGGTGACCTCACCAAACACATGGCCCTGCCCTGGCAGGCCGACTTCTACGAATGCAACACCCATTGGTGGCCCGCACAGCGGCCCGACGACGTCTATCCCGAGTCCCACTTCCTCGCCCTGATCCGCTCCGCCGGCAAACAGGGCGCACAGGTCAGTGGCCCGTTCCCGTACCGGCGCCCGTGGGCCCGCGGAGTCGGGCAGCAGGTGGTCCACAGACCGAAGCTGCCCCGCGCCTCCGGGGAGAGCGACACGGCCTACGAGAAGCGGGTCGCCGACGCGTGGCAGAGGATGCGCGAGCACGCCGGTGCCGACGACATGGTCACGCAATGGAGCAGGCTGGGTTTCGTCGTCGCCCGCCGGTCCCCGGACGGCAGCCGCGTCCTCGTCGAGACGGAGCGGGCGCAGCAGGTGGGACTGAGCCACCGCGACTGGTTCTACACCCTCCAGCATCCCGACCGCTTCCCCGAGCAGGTCAGGGCCTCACGGGCATTCGTGGACAGCGTTCTGAGAGCGGCCGTGGCCACGCAGCGCAGTCCCAGTGCCCCGCAGACCCTGCGTCCCTTCCGCTACACCCGCGAGAACCTCGAAGAGCGTCTCGACCTCATCTACACCAGCCTTGCCCAGGACGCCGAGGCGTACGACCCGGCGGACCCGGACATCGAGCCGGTCTTCCGCACCCGGGACTCCGTCGTCGAACGGCTCAAGCAACTCGCCCCCTTCAACCTCCTCGACGGTGTCTGGCTGCGCTACCTCACCGAAGGCAAGCCCATCGACGAGGTGCACGCTCTGCTCTTCCGGATCTGGAAGGAGGAGGTCGGCGACGGAAACCCGGCCCTGAACCACTCGAACCTCTACCGCACCCTGCTGCAACAGCTGGGGATCTACCTGCCGTCCGTCGACTCGTACGCCTTCGCTGCCCGCACCGATCTCCTGGACTCCGCCTACACCGTGCCGGCGTTCGAGCTGGCGATCTCCGCTCACCCCGAGGCGTACTTCCCCGAGCTCCTCGGCATGACCCTGTTCCTCGAATGGGAAGTCCTGGGAGTCGCGCCCGTGGCGCAGCTGTTGGACCACCACGGGATCGACTCGCGGTTCTTCCGCATGCACATCGGCATCGACAACGCGGCGGACGGGCACGGCGCCCTGGCCCGAGAGGCCGTGATGCAGCATCTCGACCAGGTCCACACCCTGGGCGGCGACCGAGCCGTCCAGCAGCAGTGGGAGCGGATCTGGAACGGCTACGTCGCCTTCCAGAGCACGGGCAACCTGGGTGAGGAACTGGTGGCACGGCTCACCACACCGCCCACGGCCGAGGAGCGCCTGCTCACCTCGATCCGGGACAAGGCGTCGAGAGCGGCACTCAACCACGACGGGAAGAAGCTCGCCGGCACCAGTCTCAACGACTGGTTCGCCGACCCGGAGGGACTTCTGAACGCGCTGAGCGAGTCCGACTGGGTCTGCCCCGGAGATCCGGACGCCAGCGCGTTCTTCCGGCTCCTGGCCTGGGACGGTCCGATGTACAAGGTCTTCGGCACCGACGAGACCGGACTCTGGCGGGACTGGATCCGCGCGCTGGTCGAGCAGCGCACGCAGGAGCGGGCGTACTCCCCGCTGGAGGCGATGGTCCTCCTGGCGGACGCGGTGCGCGCCCGACCGGCCGCCTACCTGTCCGACGCGCGCACCCTCATCGGCCCGCAGCCCGGCGACCCCGACCACCTCGTCGAGAGGCCCGTCGCCTGGTGGGCACTCCAGCCCGCCCCGGTACTGCTCGCCGCGATCGCCCATCCCGCCAACGCCCTGTCCGACGCCGCTGCCGGCACCGGCGTCGTCGGTCCGCCGCCCGCCGAGCAGGGAGGCCTCACTCCAGCCCGGCGGGAGTTCATCCACGCGTTCTTCGACCGGGCGGATCACACGGATCTCACCAAGGACCTGCCGGTGCCGAAGCCGGTACGCGACATCGTCTGCGACTGGGTCGAGGCAGGCTGCCCGCTGCCCGACGCGACAGCTCCCCTCATCCGGGTGAGCATGTCCACCGCGCAGGCCGCCACCGATGCCGACAACCCGCTGCGGCCGCTCATCAACGGCATGGGAACGATCCATTGACGCGTGGGGGCGACTACGCGGACGTTCTGGTGGCCGGCGCCGGTCCAGCCGGCTGTGCCGCCGCCCTCACCCTGGCGGCCACCGGTGCCGACGTCGTCCTCGCGCACCGGCCGCACCCTCGCCAATGGCATGTCGGAGAGAGCCTCGCACCCACCGCACGGCCTCTGCTGGACAGGCTCGGCATCCTGGACAGGGTCGCGTCGCACGGCCACGAGCCGTGGTACGGGACCCGCTCCGTCTGGGGAGACAGCACCCTCACGGCGTCAGACTTCATCGGCGGCCCCTACGGCCCGGGCTGGCTTCTCGACCGGCGCGCTTTCGACGTCTCGTTGCGTGACGCCGCCCGCGAGGCGGGGGTGCGCCGCCACGACGGCAGTGTCACCGCCGTGAGCCGCGTCGGGCAGCTGTGGCGCGTGTCCATGTCCGGCACCGAGGTCGTCGTGCGCTACCTCCTCGACGCCACCGGGGCGAGTGCCCGCGTCGCCCGCAGGCTGGGGGCACGCGTCGTGGCCACCGACCACCTCGTCGCGATCGCTGCCGTGCTCTGCGGGCGTACGCCGGCGGGCGACACCGGCAGCGGCGCCGAACGCACCTCGCTCGTGGAGTCCGCCCCCTTCGGTTGGTGGTACACCGCTCCCTTGCCCGGCGGACGCACCATCGTCATGGCCGTCACGGACGCGGATCTCGTCGCACCGACGGGTCTGCGCCACCCGGCCGGCTGGTGGGAAGCTCTCACCGCCACCCATCAGATCAGGACCCGGACGTGCGTACGCGGGAACCGGCCGCCGCAAAGACTCGCCGTGCTGCGGGCCGGTACCTCGTGCACGTCACCCACGGCCGGATCCGGCTGGGCTGCCGTCGGCGACGCGGCGACAGCGACCGACCCCGTGGCCGCGCGCGGTATCACCGCCGCACTGGCGACCGGCGTCTCGGCCGGTTCCGCGGTGGCGGCCGACGCCCAAGGCGACGAGGACGCCCTGACCCGTTACGCGGAACTCACCACCGCGGTGCACACGGAGTTCCTCCGGGCACGTACTGCCTGCTATCGAGCGGAGGGCCGATGGACCGGGCCTTTCTGGACACGACGCAGGCGCGATCCGCACGCCAGGCCGTAGGCGCCGTCGGTCCGTGGACGTCGGTCCGTGGGCCATGTCAGTCCGTGGGCGAGAGGCTCCAGGCCTGGTTCTTACCGCCGAGGCAGTCCCATTGCTCCAGATACGCTCCCGCGGACGGTGCCGTCAGCCTCGGGTTGTGTGCCGTCAGGCACTTGCCGCTGTGACCTGCGCGGAGGTCCCAGGAACCGTCACGTCGGCCGGCCAGGGACCAGACCTGGTTCGCTTCGCCCTCGCACGGGCTCGTGACCACCCTGGCGCCGTTCCCCTTGCCGTCCTCCGCCACGGTCAGACAGCTCCCCTTTGAACCGTCCACGATCCGGAAGGCGTTGGACAGCGCCACTCCGCCGCCCGACCGCCGGAACTCGAATCGCTGGCTCTGCGTGCCCTGATCGTCCGCGACCATCGTTCCGGTACCGCTCCCCGTCGCCGCGCCCTCGGCGTCGACCACGAGCACGGACAGTTCCTCCGCGCCGCGACCCGCGGGCACGATGGTGATCGCGTACGACTCGGCAGGGTAGAGGAACGGGTGGGAGTTGGATCCGTCCTTACGCACCGTGGCCTTCCAGCGGTTCGGCGCCTCGGCGTTCTCCTGGGCGGTCGTGGTACGTGTCTCGGGAACGACGCACACCAGGTCCTCCGGGGTCGCCTCCCGCCAGACGTAACCCTGCACACAGGTCGCCGGTCCGTACGGTCCGCCCTCGGGGTTGCGCCGCGCATCCTCCTGGCTGTTGTCGGCCGCGGCCTGGTCCTGGACCGCCTGAGGCACACAGACATGGTCGTCGGGCGACGTGAGCCTCCAGACATATCCCTCGACACAGGCATCCGGATCGTACGAGGCCGGTGCCGCTGCCGCGGGGGTGAGGCCGAGGCAGGCCACACCGGCTGTCAGCGTGGCGATGAGCAGAGCTGATGTCCTGGTCACGGCACCCTCCCAGGGATGTCACGCCTCGGTCATGCGGGTGTCGGGCCACATGAGCGCGAGATGGTTGGCGTAGCACTCGTCGTCGGTCGCGAGGTAGGAGCCCTTCCGGATCTCGTCGCCGTGGTCGACCGTCGTCGAACAGCGGTGTGCACCACGGTCTCGGGCACGGTGTCCCGCCTCGCTCTCGTCTTCTCGTGTGTTCAGGTGACCGGTGTGACATGCAGGCTCTTGCCCACGACGGATTCCCAGGCGGAGTACGGACCTGTTCCCTTGGTCGCCACGTTGCGCCGCCGGTACTCGAACTTCGGCTGGTCCGGGCGTACCCCGGCCACCAGGTCGGAGAAGCCGAAGGGGAGGTCGAGACCCGCCTCGGGGGCGTCGCGGTTGAGGCTCACCGTCACGGCGTCGGCGGAGCCGCGCCTCACCTCCACGTCGATGCCGAACACGTCGGCGAGTTCGGGCGGCAGGCTCTCCGGATGCTTGAGCTGGTAACTGCTGACGTCCACCCGCGCCAGCAGGCCGGTGGACGTGCCGAGTTGATGGACCCGTTCGAGCATCACCGCGGGGTCCAGGCGCACGGTCACTCCGGTGAAGTCGAGTGCCAGGGAGCTCACCAGTCGGGGATCGACGGGGATGCGCTCGCTCTGGGTCAGTCTCAGCAGTACCTCCCCCTTGCCCACCGGCGGATTGGCCGGCGGCTGGAACGCGGGAGGAGCCCCGGCCGGCGCCGCTTCGGGTGGCGGCTGCACGGGGGGAGCATCCGGCAGGCCGACGGAGAAGGCCGCGGGCGTCGCTGCCGCGGCAGCGCGGTCCACGGGCACACCGGTCAACGGATCCAGGACGAGCAGGGCCGCCGTCACCCCGGTGACATCCGCCCGTACAGTGCCGGGGCTGCGCACCTTGGCGTAGAAGGGCGGTGTCCATCCCGGCGGCCAGGTCGCGGGGTCGGGGAACGGGGCGGTGATCTGCTCCGTCGTGAGGAACCTGTCGTCCGGCCGGTCCAGTCGTATGCGGACCGGAATCTCCCTGCGCGCCAGAGGCGCCTCCTCGTCCGGCGAGGTCCGCAGGTCGAGCAGCACCCGTCCGTCGACGCCGGTGGCGGCTCCTGCGGGCGGTGCGAGCAGCTGGGCCAGCAGTGTGTAGAACTCCATCGAGCAGTCGAGCACCAGCTCGAATCCGCGGGCGTCCACTTGCGTGGTCTCGCTGTCCGAACTCAGTTCCCTGCCGCCGAGGTCCTTCAGCCAGGACGACTGGTCGAACGTGGCTTTGGCGTATCCGCCCATCACCAGTTGCGGGTAGGACACTCCTTCCAGTTCGGCGATCACCGTGCGCAGCTTTTCGAGTTCGCGCGGGTCGAGCCAGGGCACCACCTTGAAGCGGACGCGGACCTTCCATGTCTGCGCGGCGGTGTCTGCGCCGTCGGCCCCGCCTTCTCGGACGAGCAGCACGCTCATGGCGGGGGTGCCCCGCTCGACTTCGAAGGCGAGCCGGTACTCGTGCGGGATCACGAAGTACTGGTTGGGCAGCGGCGACGCCAGCCACAGGCCCGCTCCGCTCTCGACCCACACGTTGTCCGGGTCCAGACCCTCCTGGGAGTCCGCGCCGCTCTTGAAGTTCCAGTGGTAGTAGATCGGCCGGTTGGGCTTGTCGGACGGCGGCAGGTGGAGCAGGACCCCTCCGCCGCCGGGCCCCAGGAGCATCGAGGCGTTGTCGACGTGGAGCAGTTCCAGCATGGAGGCGTGGATCTGCTCGTCCAGGGTCTGGGCCAGCCGGTAGGCCTGTTCGTCCGTGCCGCCGCCCGCCCGGAACTGGTCGAGCGTCTCACGCCGGGACAACTGCGCGATCTGGAACTGCTCCTCCTCCTCGGGGGTGGGGGAGGAGCTGCTCTGGTCGCGGTAGTACACCGTTGCGCTCACGACGACGGCCGCGTTCATGTCGGTGCGCAGGGTGTCGGCCATGACGGACGGGTCCACCGTGACGGCGAGCGCCAGGCGGCGCACCACACCCTCGGGCGGTGGCAGGTCGCTCACCGAGGTGAAGTCGGCGCTGGTCTCGGGTGCCGTGGCCGTGAGGACGGCCGCGAGGCCGCTCAGCGGCAGCGGCTGCGCCTCGGGGGGTGCGCCGTCCGGCCGGACCAGGTCGATCCACACGAGCAGGCTCCATCGGCCGGTGTCGTCCTCCTCCAGGAACACGGCGGGTGTCTTGGACCGTTTCGACCGCGTCGGCAGGACGGCGACGGGCACGAAGCATTCCGTTCCGTCGGCGCTTCTGAGCACCTCCCCGGACTCGGTGGGCGCGGTCTCCAGTACGGGGATCCGGTCCGCCGGGAGCTCCGCCTGGTGGGCGATCACATCGCCCAGGAGCCCCGGCTGGAAGGTGACTGCCGCCATGGTCATGTTCGGTCCGGCCGCCGCGTCCGTCAGACCGGGATCCAGGTCCAGTGCCTGGAGGTTGGAGACGTTGAGGTCATCGGTCATGACATCGCCCCTTCAGTGCCCGCTGCCGTCGTCAGAGCTCGATGACGAGCAGCTCGTCGCTGGTGGAGGTGGCGGGCACGGACTTGCGTGTGCCGTCGGTGCCGTATCCCTCGACCTCGTAGGTGTAGCTCTGGGCGGCGGGGTCCTTCAGCGTCACCTTCCAGGACGGGTTCTGCGCGGCGTTGGCGGCGGTCAGCTGGAACGTCTCGTCCTGCACGTCGTGCGTGACGGGGTCCTCGTAGCGCAGTTTCACCACCACGAGCTTCCACTTGCTCATGTCCAGTGCCGCCGCGGTCACGGACACCTCCATCAGCGAGCTCTTGACCTCACCGACGAGGACGGTGCCTTCCTGGCCGACCTGCCACTGTCCGGGTGCCGTCGTCCCGTCGGCATAGGTGATGTCGGCTTTGTACTGGAAGTCACGCTTCTTCGTGTCGGGCAGGTCGACCTCCCAGCGCCAGGAATCCGTGTTGTTGGCGAACACGTGCGTGCCCTCTGTGTGGTAATCGGCACCCTCGTCGGCGTACTTGGTGGACAGCACGATCGACTGAAGCGGCGGAAAGAGCCCTTGAGGTACGAAGGTCGCTGCCATGCGGTCCTCGAACGGGGCGTCGATCAGCAGCTTGGCCGTGGAGGTGCGCTCCGGCCCGGTGACGAGCCTGCTGCCGTTCTTGAGCAGGAACTCGCAGGAATACTCGTACTCCTGTGAGTTCTGCCCGCCGGTGTAGCTGAACCAACTCCCTTCCGTCGCCGTCTCGGTGAGCACGAGGGTCTGCGCCGCGGAGGGCAGGTTCACACCGGGAAGCTTCAGGTCGACCTGGATGGACTGCACCGCCGTCCACGGCACGGTGCCCGAGACCACCTTGACGTCGACGCAGCCGAGGCGGTCGTACCCGATGATGAGGCTCTTCTCGCGCGTGGTCTGCGGGCCGATGTCCGTCGACTGCTGCGCCGCCTTGTAGTGCAGTCTGCTGGAGTAGCTGTAGGTGTCCTTCGGCGCTCCCTGTGCGTCCTTGGCGAGGGTCGTGCGGAAGTAGTACGTCTCGTCGCCCTTCACGAAGTCGTATGTCTGCGAGAACGCCTTGACGTCGCCGGTACGGTCGTCGGTCTGGCGGTAGTCCAGCGTCACCTGGATCCCGGCGATGGGGTCCTTCTCGAAGTCGGCGGTCACCCGCACCGGGACCTGGAGCGTGTGGAAGATGGGTGTGTTGAGGTCCGCGGTCGTGAATGCCTTCTCCAGTTGGGGCTTGGTGACCATGGCGACCAGCGCCGCGTTGGGGTTCGCCGAGAACGGCCGAGCCAGGCTGCCGTGGAAGGTCATCCCGAATTCGCGGATGTCGGTCTGCTTGAACTCCTTCAGCCAGAGTTGGTTTCCTCCGGTGGGGGGTGCGTCGGGCGGCTTGAAGTTCTGCATCGGGTCCGTGCCCAGCTTCTCCTTGTTGAGCTGTCCGTTGATGACGGGCTGGGCGAAGATGTTCTTCACGTACGACTGCGTGATGTCGAGGACGAAAGCCTCCAGTTGCTCGCGCAGCTTGTCGTCACCGCCGGCGAAATCGAATTTCGTGTACTGCACATCGAGGCTGCCCGCGATGTTCTTGAGCTCCTTGAGGCTGGACACCTGCGGATAGGTCCGCACGGGGACACCATTCTGGGTTTCCACGATGGGGGCGTGTTCCTTGAGTTCCTCGTAGACGTTGTTCGCGTCGCCCGAGACGGTGACGGTGATGGCCGGCACCCTGGCGACGAACTTCAGGGAGTACGCCACATGCGCGGCGAGCTTGCCCGACTTGACGCCCTCGCGGAACAGCCGGATGCCTTCTTGCCCCAGGGCGATGGTGAAGCTCGCCACGTTCGAGCCGGAGAGGGATGGCTTCGTCTTGGCGTCGTCGCCCATGATGAAGGTCGGGCCGAGCGCCGACGGGAGGTAGAACTGCGCTTCACCGTCGACCCAGGTGGGGTAGGCGAGTTTGGGGTCGCCGCCCGTGGCCTGCCGGTACTCCGTCACGACCTGTCCGCCGACGGCGACAGGGCGTGCCAGGTCCATTGCCCCGGACAGTACCTGACCGCGCAGATATGCGGCGATCTTGTCCTGATCCGCATTGTCCACGGTGGACTCGACCGTCATGCTCAGAATCCCGCCCTCGGTCTGACCGGGGGGCAGTGGCTTGTCGATCCCGGCCAGCAGGCTCAGATCCCGTGCGAAAGCGAGAATCGTCAGCGTCGGTTCTCCGTCCGGGCCGTTCATGAGGCGGACGGGCTGGGGAACCATCCAGAACTGAAGCGGGTCCTCGTCGTCCTGGTAGATGTCCACGTGATCCACGTCGGGGACCACGAACTTGTTCAACAGGTTGAGCATGACGTCTCCTTGACAGCCGTTCACGCGGGAGGGAGCTGCAGAACGATCACCGGGTCGGATCCAGGCGTCTCTGGCGTGCTGCGACGCTCACCGTCGCGCAGGTAGAAGGTGGAGGTGACGGTGTAGCGGTGCGGCGACTCAGCGGTCGTGTCCGACACGGGCAGCCGCAGTCCGACGCTGGTGGGTCGCTCGGGCGTGAACATCACCTCGTGGGTGTCCGTCTCCCCGGCGGAGCCCGGTATGCTCAGGGTCGTCTTCACCAGCTTGACCACCGAGAAGTCGACGAGGTCGGCCACCACGGTGACCTCCAGGACCGCGGCGGGCGCCGGTCCGATGTGCAGCCGCTCACCGTGGGGTGCTTCCTTCCAGGCATCGACGGTGGAATGTCCGTCGGCGAAGAGGGTCGTCACGCGGTACTTGAGAGTCGAGGCGGCCGTGTCGGCGGACCCGGTCGGCCAGTTCGCGGTGTCGGCCTCGGGTGTCAGCCGCACGGTGTTGGCCGATGTGTGGCCGGAGCCGTCGTTGCTCTCCAGGTCCACGAGGAAGGCCGTGATGCCGTCGAGCCACCCGGCCGCGCTCAGTCGTACCGGCCGCCGGACATCCGAGGGCGGCGGAAGGATGACCGTCCGGTCCGTGGCCGGCGCCCAGTCGACGTCGGTGGTCCGCCCGTCGGTGAGATCGTAGGAGAGCCGTATCTCGTACGGCCTGGTCACCGGTGCGTACAGGGCGCGTTCATAGCGGTGGGCAGGGTGCGCGGCGTCGAACTTCAGGATGTCCTCGACCCGTTCGACACCGCGTTCGGCGTCCTCGTAGCGGAGCCCCACCTCTACGTGACGGACCGTCGCCCAGTCCAACGAGGCCGCGCTCAGGTCGATCACCAACCAGCCGTCCGTGTCGACGCTGATCAGCACGTTCTCCATGTCGGTTCGTATCTCGGGCAGTTCCATCACAGCGCTCGACGCCGCGAAGGAGACCACCGGCCGGACCGTGACCGTGCGGCCGAGGGCGGGGTCGACGGGACACACGAACCGGTCGGCCGTCTCGTTGTCGGTGAACACGGCGGAGTGGTGGCGGTCCCCGTAGTCGACACGGGCCGTGACCGCCGCGATGCGGCCCGAGGAGAAGTCGGCATTGCACCGCGTCACCATGCGTCGCTGCTGGAAGATCGGATCGGACAGATCGACCGACAGGAAGCATCCCTCGTCACGGGGCAACTCCAGCGCGTCCAGGCTGCCCCCGATCTCGAAGGGCCACGGCAACCCCGCGGAGCCGGTGAACTCCGCGTCGATGTCGGAACCGGGCGGCGTGCCGTGCGGCGGCAGCCAGGGCGCGAGCCAGTCCCATCCCCAGTCGATGAACGTCCGCAACAGTTCCGGATCGCCGTTCGCCGGCCAGTCCAGGACCTCTACGCCGGCGGCGGAGGCCTCGACGAGGGCGCCCCGCACGTCGGGGACGGCACTGAGCCGGTCCCACAGCGCGGTGACATCAGTGCCGCGGGCGTAGGCATGGACCCTGCCGTCAGGGATGCGGGCCATGGCGTGCATCCGGTAGGAGGCCTGAAGCGCGGGCTTTCCCTCACGCAGTGCTTCCCATTGCACAGTTGTCGCCTCGGGCGTCAACGCCGCCTGGAACGCCGCCGGACTTGCCCCCGACAGCGACGGCTGCGCTTTCACGGGCCCGTCGTCGCCGTCCACCGCGGAGCCGAGGAGGGAAAGCGTCGCTGTTCCGTCCAGCCAGAGCGGACGGTCCATGCGAGGTTCGACCGCCCCTGCACGGCTCGCCCGGGCGACGGTGATCGCCTCTGTCTGCTCCTCCGGCCGCAGGGACAGATCCGTTTGCAATTCAATAATTCCGCCGCTGGAACCACCAGGGGCGGCGGAGCGATATCGCATCAGTGACAGCACACTGACGCCACCGGAATCCCGCCTGAGCCGGGGAAGCGACGCGACCGCGTAGAAGACCTGGTCGAGCTCGTCGTCGGCGAAGAGAGACCAAGTGGGCCGGGCGACGAGGGCCGGGAGGAGGAGCACTGACGTCCACCTCTTCTCATGCGTTCGGGCGGAACAGGCTCTAAACTCAATATGAGCACAATCACCCACTAGGGGCAAAATGTTCCCCGATTCTCAAGCGCGAATCGTCGTGACGCGGCTCGACCCTCCGACGGTCCAACTCCTTCCCGGCAGCCCCGCTTTGGACATCTCCGCTCAGGGTGTGCCCATGGCGACGCTGGTGGGGACAGAGACGTCCGCATCCGTGCAGATCAGCGCGCACTGGTGGCCGGACGAGAAGGAGACCGCCGCCCTGGTGGCGGGAGCGGCCGAGAAGATGGACGTGCCGACGTCCTCCGTGATCGTCACCCCAGGCCCCGTGACGGTACGTCATGTCACCTTGGTGGCCCGACAGGAGGGCAGGGAGGAGACCGTGCTGACATCGTCGACCTCCTCCGGGATGCCTCCGTACACCGCTCTCCTGACGGGGTCTCTGCCATCGGCCCTGCTTCCCGTCGTGCGGGAGGCGCTCAACGGCCGGCAGGGGCGGCTGCTCGTCCGGTTCGACGGAGCTCTCGGAACCGATGAGGTGGTCCGCGAACTCGACGTCGGTGAGGCGATGAGTGATGTCCCGTCAGGCGTGAGGCACATCTTCCTGACCGGCACGGCGACCACGCCGCCGAGCACCGACCCGGCAGCCCCCGCCGCAACGCTGCCGCTGAGCGTCACGGCGGCACTGGACGCCGCCCCGGTCCGAGCGGTCGACCTCAACGGCACCGACAGCGAGGGCGCCCCGTGGACGGTGACGTTGCAGCCCGGCAGCCCGGTCCCGGAGCAACTGCAGACCGCGGAGAGCCTCGAGATGGTCGTCCACGGTGCGAGCGGCAAGCCCTATCGACGTACCCTTCGGCCCGGCGCCTCCGGCTGGACCATCGACGAGGCCGCCCTGGGACTGGTGACGGTCACCTGCCAGGCACCGGGTCGCACCGACGGGGCGGTCCTCGTCCTGGACGTCTGGTACGAACCGGCCGGCGACGGGCTGCCCGATCACCGCACCGTCACCCTGGGCGCACCGGATTGGACGGCGTCCTGGCTGGTGGCCAGCGCCCAGGACGACCTCGGCGGAGAGCTCGTGATCGACGTGACGGAGACCACCGCCGACGGCGTCGCCGTCCCGAAGCACACCGTCCATTCCACCGACCCCCAGATTCGGGTCTGAGAGCCGCCGGCGGCTGCCGAGCCCGGCCGAAGCGAGGACAGCATGCTCCAGATCGACAAAGCCCAGATGATCTCCGGCGTCCAGGTCTACGGCGACCACGCCAACCCGGCGCTGTTCTACGCGGTGCCGCAGATGCCGTCCTTCCGCTGCGACCCCGAGGGCCGGCCCATCTTCATGTATCTGAAGTACCGCGAGCCCAGGCCGGGTCCCCTGGGCAAGACCGGGGGCGGCTTCACGACCTTCGACACCCAGTTCGCCCTGGACGACGCCACGCGCCAGGTGATCATGGAGACACTGCGCCAGCAGGTGGGGGCCGATCTCGCCGACAAGGTCTCCCTCGGATCCATCACCTGGGCGAACGGCACAGCCCACATCAATCTCTCCGACGTGAGCGAGAAGCTCGTCACCAAAGTCTGGAACCCGGTGAGTCCCTCGCTGTACGGCGACAACGTCACACCGTTCACGGTGGAGGTCCCCGACTTCGGCGCCACCCTCTTCGCCGAGGCCATGCAGGGCAAGGGCGGCATCGTACAGGTCGCCTACGGCATGAACGGCTGGGTGAAACTGCCCGCAGTCACCGGCTGGGGTACGTTCCACGGCTTCCAGTTCCGCCACTTCGTCCAGGACGCCAAGGACGACGCCGGCTGGGGCGACGACTCCTTCTCGGACAAGATCACCGAGCTGGCGGTCAACTCCGACGTGATCAAGACCCACGTGGACGCGGGTGTGGGGGCCGACCCGCAGATGGTCGCCAAGATCGAGGAGAGCATCCGGCGCACGGTGCTGGACATGGCCACCAAGCGCATGGCGGAACAGATTCCGGGCTACACCGGTGACCGCAGCGTCCTGGAGGACTACGAGAGCATCCACCGCGAGTTCACCAACATACGCATCGACGACTTCCGCATCGACATCAGCCAGCAGACCGCGGTGCTCTGGCCGTTCAATCCTCAGGGCACCCTGCCGAACATCACCACTCTGGTGGACAAGAAGGGCCAGCCGATCCAGTGGGCCGACCACTACCGCGAGATCCGCCTGGACGATCCCTTCTTCCGCTCGTTCACCGCCCCGGTGCGGGTCAACGCAGACTTCAAGGACGGGCTGGTCCACAGTGTGGACCTGCACGTCGAGTACCAGGCGGACAAGCTGGTCACGAGCGACTACCACTTCGAGACACCCAACCAGGTCGAATCGTTCTCCTCCTACACCGACAGCGGCACGGAGGAGTACCAGTACGCATTCAAGGTCAACTACAAAGGGACCTCCGCCGTCTACAACGCGCCTCCGGCTCCGAACAAGGGCCCGCTGACCCTCAATGTCGACGATCTCGGCGTCCTGGAGGTGGAGGTGCAACCCGGCAACCTGGACTTCGAGACCGTCGCCGCGGCCACCGTCACCCTGGAGTACACCCCGTCCTCGGGGAGCCCGATCGGCGACCAGGTCGCGTTCACCAAGGAGAAGAACGCCGAGCAGACCCTGCGCTGGGTGATCACGGAGAAGCGCGACCGCCCGATCCGGTATCGCGTCGACTACCGGATGCCCAGCGGCCAGGTGATCGAACGAGACTGGACGGACGCGTCCGGTCAGCGCATATGGGTGAGGTCGCCCTTCACGAACGTGCGCAAGGTCAGGGTCTTCGCCGTCGGCGACCTCACCAACAAGATCGACTCGATCGTCTGCGACGTCCGGTACGAGGATCCGGCGAGCGGGTACGAGTGGAGTGCCAACCACGTCCTCAAGGCCGCCGAGCCGTACAAGGAATGGTCGTTCCCGGTCCTGGAGAGCGATGTCGGCACGGTCACCTACAGCGCCATCGTGCGCTACAAGGACGGCAGCATCCGCGAGATCCCCGACACGGTGTCCGAGGACTCCACGATCACCGTCGGCGACCCGGTGGCCGCGGTCGTGGCGGTCACCATCGCACCCGACCTCGTCGACTGGAGCACGAACGCCCTGGTGAAGGTTGTCCTGACCTGCGACGGCGGTAGTCCTGGGCAGCAGAACACCCAGAGCGTCGTCGTGCGCAAGGACAGCCAGCCGCAACCGGTGGTGTTCTACCTCACCGACGCCGCCGCGACGAAGGACTTCACCTGGACCGCCACGTACTACCGCGCCGACGGCACGAGCGCCGACACGGCACCGGTCACCACCGCCGACACCAACCTGCTGTTGCCGCGTCAGGCCGTCGCTCCCTGAGGGGTCCCCATGCTTTCCCTGGCTCCGCCTTTCCTGTCGGTGAACGGCTTCAGTCTCTTCTCCGACCACGCCGATCCCCTCCAGTGGTACTACCTCCCGATGGGGCCCTCGATCGCGGTACGCACCGAGGGCGGCACCCCCGTCCCCGTCTTCTCGCTGCTCCAGTTCCGCGGCATGCAGGAAGACGTCACCGGCGGCCTGCTGAACTTCGACGTGGTGCTGGGCCCCCATGCCGAGGTCCTCGACCAGGTGCTGGACGACGTCGCGGGGCAGATCCAGTCCCAGCTGGGCCTCCCCGACCGGCCACGTCGTCCGGTGCCGGTGCCGGTCGAGGACGGTTCGGTCAAGCTCGTCCTGCTGGACAGCCAGACCGGTGACGAACCAGGCGGCCAGGACTTCGTCGAGCGGATCATCCACCATGCCAAGCCCAGCCTGTACGGGGTGAACCAGGCCGCCTTCTCGGCCCGGCTCGACGCCGACGGCGCAAAGCTCATGGACGCCTGTCTCGACGGTGCCATCGTGCCGATCGGCGTCGTGTACTCGCTCGAGTTCCTTGCCCTGCGCCCCGCGTACACGGTGACGCTCAACGTCCAGTGGAAGCAGCTGAAGGAACGGCTCGACAAGGCCTTCGGCGTCTCGGGCGTGTTCCTCTCCAGTCAGGTCACCGAGGAACTCGACCGGCTCCGGGACGAGCGGATCATCGACATCCAGGACGATCTGTTCATCCCGGAGGGCGAGGCCGGAAAGGGCGTGATCGCGGACCACGGCCGGGCGGTCTCGGCCGTCTACGACATGATCACGGACGCCCTGTTCGAGGTCAGCCTCCCCCCGCGGCCGGCGCCGGACGGCTGGGACAAGGCCGCCGGGCTCGCCACCGACTTCGGCCGGGTGGCGGTGACCGGCGGGCTTTCGCTGCTCGGCTCGTACAGCTACCGGCGTGACAAGTCCGTCCAGGAGGTGGAGAAGACGCTGAACGTGCAGATGAGCCAGCGCACCGCCGTACGCCGGACGGTCCACCCACAGGGACACCTCAGCGGCATCGCCGACCTCATCACCGCGTCCGGACGCCCGCGGAGCGACTTCGTCCGCGGCGTGTCGCTCGACGACCCGTGGTTCAAGAAGCGCCAGGTCGAGGTCGTCTCACGGGTCCAGTTCCCCAGCGACTACCTCACCTCCGTGGCAGTGGACCTGCGCTATGGAGGCCAGACCACCACAGTGCTGCTCGACGAGACGAACAACTCCGGCACGGCGCAGTGGTTCAGCCAGGTCGACGACGGGAAGCTGGTGACACCGGTACAGGTGGACGTCACGTACCACCTGAAGAACCCCGAGAACTACACCCTGCCCAACGAGATCAGCGCGAGCAGCGTCGTGGACGGTGAACGGGCCGAGATCCGCCCCGATGACGTCTTCCGTCTGGCCAAGGTCCTGATACGGGCCGAGGGCCTCACATGGGCCCACTGGAACGGTGTCACCGTCGAACTGCGCTACGAGGACAGGACGCTGGGCGCGTCCGGCCAGTACGTGATCGACATGACCGAGCAAAACCCGGCATGGAACTGGTTCCTGTTCCTCGCGGACTCCTCCCCGAAGGTCTTCTCGTACCGTCTCACCTACCGGGGGCGGGACCGGCAGGACGTCGTGCGTGAGTGGGCGGAGTACGACGAGACCGACCTCCGGATCGGCGACCCCTTCCGCGACACGCACCAGCTCGCCGTCCGGTCCTTGGCGGACTGGAAGACTGTCAGCGCGCTGCTCGTCGACCTGCTGTACGAGGATCCGGCCAACCAGGTGCGCCAACAGGCGTCCATGGAGTTCACCGCCGACAAGGCGGGTGCCCAACTCTTCGAGGTTCCGCTGCCGGATCCGACGCTGCGGCGCGTGTCCTACCGGGTGACGGCGCTGTTCGTCGACGGCCATCAGAGTGAGGTGCCGCAGTCCTCCACCGGCGAGCGCCGTCTCATCGTCAGCCCCGACATGCCGGTTCGCCAGGCTGTGGTGGTGCGCGTGGACACCTCGGCCAGTGCCGCGGCCGGTGTGCGGGAGGTGCTGGTCCAGTTCGCCTCGCCCGGCACGGACACCGTGACCGCGAGCTACCCGTTCACACTCCACGCCGGAGCTGTCGTCCACGAGTACACGGTGGCGGGAACGCCGGGATACCGATACCGCGTGACCTACCAGCACGACAACGGCGTGACCCGCGAGGGTGCGTGGACCGACACGAACCTGCCCGTACTCGATGTACCCGGTGCGTGACAGCGGGACTGGAGGTCTTCGTCATGCTGCAGATCGGCACCACATCCGTGCTCGTCGAGGGCGTCGAGGTGTTTCCCGACCACGCCGACCCGAACCAGTTCTGGTACCTGCCTGCCCCGGTCAGGCTGGCCCAACGGGAGCAGGGGCCGGCCTTCACACTGATCACGTACCGGCCTGCCGCCGTCGAAGCGGGTGCAGAGGGCGGCGGTTTCCTCATGTTCGAGACCGCTCTGACCCTCGATCCGGGGACCGAGGCGATCATCAAGAGCAAACTGTCCGAACGCGCTCCGGGCACCGTCCGCCTGTCCCCGGTCCCCTTCGACGAGGGAGACGTGCAGTGTGTCGCCCTCAACGCTCAGGGACCCGCAGGCACCGTCGCGCAGCTCCCCGAGGGGGCCTTTTGCGCCGTGGAGACCATTCTCGGCGCGGCGGTTCCCTCGTTGTTCGGGGAGAACACCGCGATGTTCAGTCTCACGCTCTCCGCCGAAGGCGCGAAGTTGCTCAAAGAGGTCTTCCGCGCGGGAGGCAGCCCCGTCGGTGTCATCTACCGGCTGAAGTTCACGGCACTGCGCCCTGCCCTCTCGGTGACGATCACCGCGAACCTTCGTCGGGTGTACAGCGAGCTGGCCGTCGGCCTGGACGCCCAGATCTACTGGGCTCATGTAGGGCTCGAAGCGGCGTTCCAGAAGCTGCGTCAGGATCAGGTCATCAAGATCAAGATCAATGAGTTCACGACGGACGAGGACAACGAGGAGAAGATCCAGCGGGCGCTGGACATGTTCATGAATCACATCCTCGGGCAGTGGTTCGAGCCCAGCCTGAGCCCGCGTGACCTGCCCTCGCCCGGCCCCAGACCCGCCGCCGCGGGCGGCCCGGCCACAGCGGCCGTATCCGCGCGTCCCGCAGGCACGGCTTCCTCACCGGCGCAGCCCCGCTCCGGCGTCTCCGGGCCGGCGGCTCCCGCTCGGCCGGTCCCGACGGCGGCCACGCCTCTCACCCGGCCTGGCGCTGTGAATGCGGCGCCCGTGGCCGCGCAGCCCGTGGCGGGCGGGGCCTCCGGTGGCGGGGCGGTGGGAGCTGCCGGCCCGGCACCCGCTGCTCCTGCGGCAACCGCGCAGCCGGCGAACCCGGCGGCCCCCGCACCGGCCGCTCCGGCTCCGGCCGCTCCGACTCCGGCTGCACCCGCACCGGCACCGGCCACCGCCGTACCGCGCGCGCCGACCCCGTCAGCGCCGCCGCAGGCTCCCGCAGGGGTTCCGGGACGCACAGCGGCGCCTTCGCCCGCGTCGGCCGGTGGTGTGAATCCGGCGATAGTGTCCTTCAAGCTGCGCTACGGCATGCAGACCGAGGACAAGGAAGTGTCCTTCACCTACGACCGGGCCGAGGCCGTACAGCGCACCTACGCACCCCAGGGATTCTTCAGCACGCTCGCCGCCGATCTGAGCGGGCCACCGCATGTCATCGACGTCGACCTCAGCGACGACTTCTTCAAGACCATCACCGTGCGACTGCTCGGCGCGGTGGACTTCGCAGCGATGGGTCTGACCAGCATCGCTGTGACGATCCGTTATGGCAGGCCCGAGGACGACGGTGGCGTGCAGACCTTCGACCGGCTGATCGACGCGGACCATCCGGCGCCCGAGCCCGTCAAGTTCTTCATGAACCGCTCGATGGACACGACCTACGCCTTCCGCGTGGAGTACCACTTCGCGGCCGAGTCCGGCTGGGAGGGACAGAGCCTGACCTACGTACGCGAGGGCACGAGCGAGCACCACACGCTCTCCATCGACCCGCACCAGTTCCTCGGCTTCCTCGAGGTCGAGATCGCCGCGCACGACATCGACGCGGACGTGGTCGACGAGACCCGGGTCGAACTGACCCGTCAGGAGCCCGACGGCTCGGTACTGCGTGGCACCCGCACCGTCCGGCCGGGCGCCAACGCCACGCAGTGGAAGGTGCGTACGGCGGACCGGCACGAACTGACGTACACGTACCAGCTCGTGCACACGATGACCGACGGGTCCGTCATCACCGGCGAGCCCGTCACCACCGGCGCCACCCAACTGGCCGTCAACGACCCCTACCCCAGCCAGCTCGACATCGATCTCGTTCCGGCATGGAACCCTTCCGGGCTGAGATCGGTCTTCGTCGATCTCCGTTATGCCGACCCGGAGGCCGACTATCACCGTGACAAACGCATAGAACTCGACCCCGCTCAGACCACGACCCAGCACACGTGGATCGCGCTTCCCGATCGGGACAAGCGCGAGTTCTTCTACCGGTTCACCTTCGTGCACTCGGACGGAACCTCCACGCAGACCGACTACACGCCCACGAGCGACTCGCTCGTGCCCGTACGCGCGCAGTGACGCGCCGATGCCCTCCGACACGGCCCTGTGTGCCGCGCTTCCGCCCGAGGTGAGCCGGTCCCTTCCCCTGCTGCGCCCCGGGGCCCGGGACTGGCTACCGAGGCTCCTTGCACCGGTCACCCGCAGCACCCGAGCGGACCGCTGGTGCGCGAGCCGCCTCACGCCCCTGGGGTTCCCCGTCGAGCTCAGCGTGACCACGTCCGCCCCCTGGACGACGCGGTACACGACCGAGTTCGTCTCCCCGGAACAGGCACCTGCCGACCGCCTCGCCGCAGGACTGCGCCGCTTGCGCTCACTGGGGATTCCGTCGCCCGACGAGGGCCTGACGGCGCTTCTCCTTCGCGCCCACCGACAGCACGCGCTGGTGTGGGGGGCATGGCTGAGCGGGCGGCACGACGACGCAGGCGACCGCTTCAAGCTCTACGTGGAGGTACCGAGGGGGGCGGCGATCCGGGTCGAGCGGGAGATCACCGCGCGTCTCGGCATCCTGCCGTTCCCCTTGCCGGAGGGCAGACTACGTCTCGTGGGCCTTGACGCGGCCTCAAGTCACCCCGAAAGGTACTACCGGGTCGGTCGGCTCACCATGTCGGACATACGAGGCCTCGCCCCCGTGCACCTGCGCGCCCGTGCGGACGCTCTGTCCGCAGCGCTCGGTGATCTCCTCAGCCGGTCTCTGGGCGAGGACTTCTACGGGGTGAACGCCAACGTCACACTGACTCCCAGTACCCTGACGATCTGCGGTCCGGCCGTCAGTTGGCTGGGTCCTGACCGAGCAGCCCGCGACCGACTCCTCGCCTTCGCCGCACGCTCACGTCTGGATCTGAGTCAGTACGCTGCCCTGACCTCTGGGTGCACCACGCACGAGCACGGTCACCACGGGATCCTCTCTCTGACCCTCGGTCCTGATCCCGACATACGCCTGACCGTCGGGTTCTCGCCGTTCGCGGTCAACTCGCCGTAAGATCCGCAGCATTGTTCCCCGAACGCGACCGCCGGCCGTGCCGTCCTTGCCTTCCGGGGCGTCGGCGGACCGGCGTCACCAGACACCGGAGCAGCGGTACGGACCTCGCGGCCTTCGAGCCGCCCACCGCCACGCACCACGGCGGCCACCGCTCGGCGTATCCAGGACATGACCGAGCGGCCACCGAAGCAAGCTGACGCAGCCGGACGACGCCAGAGTCCAGTCCGCGCCCGGGACTTGAGCGCGGCTCGCGCGGTGCGGCTGACGCTGCTTATGATGGTAGAGGTCATATCAGTGCAGACTTCGCGACCCGCACTGGCAGAGAACGCAGGGTGCCGGACTTCCGCACCTGCATGGATTCCGTGTCCAGCAATGGGAGAATCGGCCAATCCGGCTATCGCACACGAGAATCCTGATGATCACCCATAGACATTCTGGGCCATCGACCCCCGCGACTCAGCAGCCCATCGGGCTGTCGGAACAACCCCTCGGCGTGACCGGCATCTTGGCGCGACCGAGAAGGTGAGAAGGAGTAGACCGTGGGTGAGGTAGCAGACATCATCAAGGCGGCGCATGACATCTTCGACAATGGCGATGTGCCGATCACTGTGGACGAACGCAGCCTCGGCATGGCGTACGCGATTCCCCGTGGCATGGAAGGCACGGTAGTGGAGACCTACTCACCTTGGCACGAAGTCGAGATGAAGCAGGTGTTCTACCGGGAGTCGAGCGTTTTCGGGGAGCCATTGGCCGAAATTCAACTGATTATGAACTGGAAGTATTCAGAAGCTCAACAGTACATCATCGAAGCCTATCTGATGAAGAATATCCTGATACTCGACCCGACGGTCAGTGTCAAAATCGGTGTGCGCTTCGACAATCCGCAACTCTACGACCAGGCACTCGAAGCCTATCAAATTCCGTTCACCGTGACGGTGAACTACGACGCGGTCGGTGCCACGAATACGGGCCTCTACCGCGGCCTGATCCGGGCCGACGGGGCAGGATCCTTCCCGCCGGAAGGCGCATGAATCCGGATCAAGCACGAGGGATTGCCAGGAGCCGTGGCGCCGAGGGCCGTGGTGGCGCCGGCGATCAGACCGTTGAGGGCGGTCCGGGACAGTCGCGGCGGGCGGCGGCGTTCGCAGCGGGGGTTCTTGGCCCATAGCTCTGCCCCTTGATGTGCGCGGGCGACCGTGGCCCAGGGCACAGGCGAGGGTTCGCGGATCGGCCGCGTCCGGTGTGGACAACTGACAGCATGAGCAGGCCGGGAATTTGACCGAGGATCGCAACGCCTGCACCGGCCTGTACGACGAAACGAACCAGCCCTGGCGGTCGCCGGCCGGGGTGACCGAGGATCGCAACTGCAGCTCGCCCACGCTTATCTCCACCGGCGTGGCCCTGGCGGTCGCCTTCCGGGGTTATTGAGGATCGCAACGCCATCCGCGTCGCCGAGCACCAGGTGACGGCTGTGCTGGCGGTCGCCCTTCGGGTGGCGGTCGCCCTCTAGGGTGATCGAGGATCGCAACCTGCCCGACATGGGCTACGACCCGGCCACCGTCGACCTGGCGGTCGCCCTCCGGGGTGACGGAGGATCGCAACCGCGGCCTCGCCTGGAGCGGACCGCCAAGCTGGCGGTCGCCCTCTGGGGCGGCCGAGGATCGCAACTCGCGCTGGCTGTGATCGGACATGCGGGCGCAGATCAGGCCGTAGGCACGGTGGCGGGCGCGGCACAGCCGGGCCAGTTCCTCAGAGGTGGGCGTCGTGAGGTGGTCGGGAAGGTTCTGGGCCGGCCGTCGTTGTGCGGGCCTGGGTGCCTCGGCGACGCTCGACGGCGTCCCGGCCCGCGCCAAGGAGGCGGACCCAGCGCGGGTCGCTGTCCTCCTGGTCTCACGGCCTCTAACCCAGGTACCACTGGGCGGCTTCGGCGTACTTCTCGACCGTCACGGTCGGAGTGCCTGGCTCGTATCCCGGTTTGACGCAGAGGGTGTGTGCTGTGCCCAACGCTGTGTGCGGTGGATGCGGTAGCAGTCCTTCAACTGGTAGCCCGATCCTGTACGGGCTGCGCCTGTCGCACCTTCGGATACTGCCGTCGACTTGGAGGAACTCTATGGACGCGGGGTCCCCGTATTCGGTGATGTAGTAATCGACGACCCAGCCCTGGGCGAGGGGTGTGTAGTCGTCGACGGTCTCCCACTTGGCGAACCGGTTCTTGCGGCGCTTGACCTGCTCGTACTCGTAGACCGTCTCGGACTGCACTCCGTGCCGGCGCATCAGGTCAATGAACCCGCGCGCGGCCTCGGCACCTGCGGCGAACAGTTCGGCCCGCCGCCGCTCCTCGGCCTGCTGCGCGGCATTCTCCGCGCCACGCCGCTTCTGCAGCGCGCGCTCGATGTCGTCCGCGGACACGTTGCCTCCCCGTCCCCAGTCCCGCCTGGCAGTAGCCGGCAGCTGTCCCGGCCATGCCCGGCGATCCTACGGAGCCGGGCTGACCCGCAGGGCACGATTGACCACATACGTCAGGCTTCTACATGTCGCGTACTTTCCCCTACATCACGCGTGCGAGTACTGGGCGGGTGAACGCTTCACGATTCGGTCGGCGTACGCGGGGCAGGGCCGAGCTAGCGGCGGGGCGGCCGGTGCTGCTCGCGGTCAGGGGATGCATGGTGCCCGCGACCCCGGAAGCGACCTTCAGGTGCGTGAGGTGTAGCCACTTTGCAGCCGGTGAGACCGGGTTGAGCGCGTGCGGGCTGTGCGGGTGCTGTTCCTGGGGCGATCTCCAGGCGCCGCTTGGTCTCCTGTCGGACCAGCTCGCGGACGTGCTGCAGGAAGGCCTCGCGTTCGAGGGTCGCCCGCTCATTTGGGCCTCGTGTAGAGGGGAAGGACACACGCGGCCAGTGCCAAACGGCGCGGCGGGCCAGCTGCGCCAACATCGTCGGCGGGAACATCGCTCAAGTCCCACAAGACGACAGCTACCAGTACTGCGACGGCGCAGAAATCGGTGGTGGGATCGGTGGCCTGACCGGCCCCGGCCCTGGTCCCCCAGCTAAGACTTATCCGGCCGATCATGTGCCTGATTGTTGTTCGGCGCCAGGTCAGCCATTGTCGTCAAAGAGAATGCAGATCGATACGGGGAATCTGGGTGACCACTTCTCCGTAGTCGAATCGTACGCCCGTGCATATCCGTTCTTCGGGGTGCCAGTGCAGGGGCCACGGAGGAGCGTGTCGACGTTGATCCACCCTCCGGCGAGGAAGGGGTGATCCCTAGCCGTTACCCATCTCTTGAAATACACAGTGCCGTTGTTGTGTTTCACGGTGACGTAGACCCGACCATTCTCGGTGAAGCAGCCGCCTTCCACCTTCAAGTGGTTGGCGAATGTGTAGGTCGACACCCATGGCGGAGTCGGTGCACAATTCACCTGAGTGACCGCGGCGTGACTGGCCTTGGGCGTTGCGTGCGCCGATGTCGCACCAGGAGCAGCGAGGCAGAGTGCGGCTCCCATTGTGGTCGCCATAGCTGCAGTTACCATCCGACTACGACGCAGATTCGAGTGGGCGAGGATATTCATGAGTGTTCCTCGTGGGTCAATGGATTCGATGAGTCGAATCCATTTTTTCGAGTGTCAAGCAAGGTAGTCAAATCCCTGTTGGCGGTTCTTAGTGGATGAGGAACCGCCATGATCCGGCCGACTGGCCGTCGAGTGAACCGAGTTCGGAGATATCGTCATGTCCTTTCAAGCAGCATACTGCGCCTTGAGGAGCGTGGTAGTTACATGGAACGACGTAATTGAATGCTGAAACTTGTCCAATCGATCAAATGTTTAACCAGTTGGTAAGGCTGCCGTGATCACGGTGCTGAGGTAGACGGCCGCGCTTGCTGTAGCCGCAAGTGATCGGCCCTGACAGGCCCTAAGCTTGTTCTTTATCTACCAGGATCTTCCAGGCTTGCCGATGGCCTTGAGAGTCTCGGGGCGTTTGACGGTCTTGCCGACGTCGTAGCGGGGTGCCCGGTGTTTGTTCTTGGCGCCGGGTGGCCGTCCGGGGCCGGCACCTCGGGGTTTGGGAACACGGGTCGGGCAGGCGAGGTGGGCGCGGCTGTTCCGAAAACCTCGGCGGACCCGGGCCGGGGTGAGTCGATCGGAGGTGGCGGGTTTCTCCCAGGGCCGGTGGAGGTCCACGGCGAGGGGCCGGGCGAGCAGGAGTTGAGTGTGAGCGACGATCAGGAGCCAGGTCCAGCGGTCCGCCGCCTCCGGGGTGCGGAGTTTCGGGGTGGTCCAGCCGAGGGTCTGCTTCGCGAAGCGAAAGGTGTGCTCCAGATCGAAGCGGCGGAGGAACGCCTGCCAGAAGCGGTCCACATCATCGAGGGTGGCGCCGGTCTTCGATGACCATAACCACACCGACGGAGCGACCCGTTCCTTGGACAGGTGCTCGACCTCCAAGCGGACCAACGTGCCATCCGTCGAGGGGAGTTCACCCTGTCTGAGCCATGAGGAACGGTGAGTGAGTCGGGGGTGGACCCGGTCCCATGCCTGGGTTGGAAAGCCAGCGGGACGTCCTTCTCGATGCAGAGTTGCAGGACGCCCGCCAGCTGGCGGGCGTCCTCGATGTGTTGCTGGAGGAACTGGTCGCAGCCCTCCCGCGCCCACTGGTCGGTGATCGCCTCCAGCCGGACCAGAATCGACGCGCACTCGGCAGGAGAGAGGTCGTCACCGCCGTCATCCGGATGATCGAGGAGTGGCTCCAGAGCTGTGGTCGCGCGCTTGTCGGCCCACACCCGGAACGAGATTGGTGCCAAAGCGCTGTGGTCCTTGTCCTCCAGCGCCGAAACCAGGCGTTCGCCGACCGGTGGCGCAGGTCCTGCGTGAGAGCGCCGCAGTGCTGGCGCGCCACTGTCGGCCCGCGGGATAGGAAATGGCTACCTGCTGCCCGGACCCGCGTTCTACCGTGGGCGGACATGAGCACGCAGGCCTTCAACGGCGTCTACCTCCGGCCCCTCCTCCACACGATCGAGCAGGCCCGCGGGGAGGGCGCCTACCGGCAGCTGCCCGCCCCGCACCCGGCCAGCAGCCTGGCCGCCGACGATGCCCCGCTGGGTCCCTACGCCATCGCGCACCTGGTCCATAACTCCTACGCGGCCGGCCTGGCCCACGCCGATGCCCTGCGCCGTCTTACGGTGGCTGGTGAGGTCGACCCCACCAGCCCCTGGACCCTGCTGCGCGGCGCGCTGGAGAACTTCGCCACCGGCCTGTGGCTCCTGGACGGCGCCGGCCGAGACGAACGCCGGCACCGCGCCCTGTCCTTGTGGGACGAGGACATGCGCAACCGTAGGGTGCCGCCCGCGTCGAGAAGGGCGGCGAGGGCCTTGTGGTCCTGTTCCAGCACGAACAGGACACCAGCCACCAGCCCTCCGGCGCGGGCAGGACCGGCGCGCAGCGCCGCGCCGAGATCAAGGACATCGCCGACCGCCTCGGCCTGCTGCGAGGGGGTGCGGCCGGTTGCTGTCGTCGCCGTTGCGGTGTCCTTTGTTTGGCGCGGGTTCTTGGCGCCGACCAGGTCGGTGACCTGGCGGCGGGCGGTGCGGATCGCCACTGACCACCACAGCCAGGGGACGGACATGACGGCCTCGTCTCCCCGAATGCCTATCCATACCGGCTGGTCGGCATCCGCGTCAGAACGCGCCCGGGGTGTCCAGCGGCCACCTGTCCGGCTCCGACGGACGGCGGTAGGCCATGGCCCGGCCGAGCCGCTCGCGCCGCGCCGCGTCGAGGGCGGCCTCGGCCGGGTGCGGCAGAAGGCCTCGGCAGTACTCCGCGAACCGGTCCCGTCGCTCCGGCCAGACGATCATCACCACCACGTGCAGAACCAGCGCGAATACCCCCCACGTCAGCAGGCCCGCGATCACACCCACCAGAATCTCCGCAGCATTCGCGGAGAACGCCCCGGTCGCGTACATCAGTTGGGCGGCGAGCCACCCTGCGAGCAGCACGGCGACCAGAATCGCGGCTATCTGGAGGCGGTCCTCGGCGTGCCCGGACCAGCGCGGCCACCTGGCGTCCTCGGCCCGCAGGAAGGGATCGCGCCGCCGGCAGTGCTCGGCGTCCACGTACAGCCAGTTCAGCGGCCACGGCCCGGCGTGCCCGCGCAGCGTGGCCAGCACGGCGGCCGGGACCGGATGCTCCGGCGTCCGGGCGGTGTCCGCGCCTTGGTCGGTGACGGCCACCTGTCCGTCCTCCTCGATCCGGATCAGATCGATCAGCAGCAGTTCGGCGGCGGCGGCCCGGTCCGCGCCCTGGGAACCGTCGATCGTGGCAACCGCGTGGTACGGGTCGACGTGCGCCCCGTCCACCCGCGCGACGACGGCCCGGTCGGCCCGATCCCGGATCCACCACAGCACGCCGAGCACGGCGTACACGACGCCGACGGCTGCCAACACGGCGATGGCCAGGTTCACTTGACTCACGGTGCTCTTCCTCTCGGACGCAGACGCCGACGGAGGCGGCGACAGGGACGACGGCAGGGACCCGGCGGACCAGGTCACGTGCCGGAGTTTCCCGTCCCGCGACGAAACCATGTGTGACACACGTCCGTTCGACCCGACCCGACCCGAC
>NZ_MUBA01000429.1 GCF_002154575.1 Streptomyces bobili | reverse complement strand
ACCCGCATCACATGCGGCGCGGGATGGAGCGCGCCGCATGTGATGCGGGTGGGCCGAGCCGGTGAGCGGGCCGACGGAGGCGGTCGTGGAGTGCCTTGTGCGTGGTGAGCGGGGAGCGCGGGCCCGGACGGTGCGGGGCCGGTGGATGGTTATCCACAGGGCCTGACGGGATTCGGCGGACGGCGGTACGGTCTGCACGAGTTGATGTTCGTCCGTGTGTGGGGGAGGCGGTCGTGGTGACAGAGGTCGGTGCCGGGGTGGGCGTGGTGTCCGGGGCGGAGAGTGGCGCGACCGTGGGGGCGGGGCCGCGACTTCCCCTGGTGCGGGGGTTCGCCGAGTGGCCCGCCTCCGGCTCGCCGAAGGAGGAGGGCAAGGCGCTGCGCCGCGGGGTGCCGCGCTCGGCGCATGCCGCGCTCGACCTGGACGCCTCCCGCCCGGACGCGGTGACGGCCGTCGAGGAGTCCAGCCGGGACCGTATCCCCGCACTCGCGCCGATACGGGTGGGGCGGATGGCGGCCACTCCGTTCGCGTTCCTGCGGGGCTCGGCGGGCCTCATGGCGTACGACCTGGCCCGGACCCCGATGACGCGCGTCACGGCGCAGATCTGCGGCGACGCGCACGCGGCCAACTTCGGGCTCTACGGCGATGCCCGCGGCGGCCTGGTGATCGACCTGAACGACTTCGACGAGACGGTCGACGGTCCCTGGGAGTGGGACCTCAAGCGACTTGCCGCCTCCCTGGTCCTCGCGGGCCGGGAGGCCGGCGCCGACGAGGACACCTGTCGGCAGGCGGCGCACGGCGCGGTCGGCGCCTACCGGCGCACCATGCGCCTGCTGGCCACGCTTCCGGTGCTGGACGCGTGGAACGCCATCGCCGACGAGGAACTCGTCTCGCACGCCGACGCCCACGACCTGCTGGGCACGCTGGAGCGGGTCTCCGAGAAGGCGCGGGCCAACACGAGCGGGCGGTTCGCGGCCAAGTCGACCGAGCCGACCCCGGAGGGCGGGCGCCGCTTCGTCGACGCGGCGCCGGTGCTGCGGCGCGTCCCGGACGCCGAGGCCGCCGCGGTGGCCGCGTCCCTGGAGCAGTACGTGACCACGCTGCCGGAGGACCGGCTGCCCCTGCTGGCCCGGCACGCGGTGCACGACGTGGCCTTCCGCATCGTCGGCACGGGCAGCGTGGGCATGCGGTCCTACGTCGTCCTGCTGCTGGACCACCGGGGTGAGCCGCTGGTGCTGCAGGTGAAGGAGGCGCGGGGTTCGGTGCTGGTGCCGCACCTGGCGAGCGCGGGCTTCGAGACGCCGGCCGTCGAGCACGAGGGACGGCGCGTGGTCCTCGGGCAGAAGCGCATGCAGGTCGTCAGCGACATCCTGCTGGGCTGGACGACGGTCGAGGGCCGGCCCTTCCAGGTCCGCCAGTTCCGTAACCGCAAGGGCAGCGTCGACCCCGCCGCCCTCGCCGCCGACCAGGTCGACGACTACGGCCGCATGACCGGGGCCCTCCTCGCCCGTGCCCACTCGCACAGCGCCGACCCGCGGCTCATCGCCGGGTACTGCGGCAAGAACGAGGAGCTGGACGAGGCGATGGCGTCCTTCGCCGTGGCCTACGCCGACCGCACGGAGGCGGACCACGCCGAGCTGGTGACGGCGGTGCGGTCGGGGAGGATCGCGGCCGAGGTGGGGGTGTGAGCGCGGTATGAGGGGCCTGCGGTGAAGTACGTCGAGCTGGACGGGCGGGTCGGGGACCTCACCGGAGTCCTCGATCCGGGGCCGTACCTGAAGCGGTTGCCGGTGCTGGGCGGGCGACTCCCGACGGGGGCACGCGCGTTCGCCACCGATCCGGACCACTACGACTTCTCCGGCAGGCGGTGCGTGAAGGATCTCCTGCCGCGGACCGGCCGGCGGATCGGGCGGGAGGACCTGGAGATCCGCTTCGGGCACAACTGCTGGAAGCACGACGAGGATCTGGTTGTCCGTTACTCGGGCGTCTCGCGTTTTCGGGCCGGCGTCCTTGACGTGCGCGCCCTCGACGACCTTGGTGAGGTGGTTCTTGACGACCTCGGCGAGGTGATCCTCGACGAACTCCTTCCCGGCCCCGGTGGCTGCACCCACGAGCTGGCCTGCCGCTTCGGATCGCTCCTGGTGGGGTGCCGGGACCTGGAGGCGCAGTGGGTGGCCGCGGACTGTCCGCAGGGACGGGGATGAAAGGGACGGGTGGTCCGGGCGGTCCGGTGGCTCGGGTGGTCGTCGGGACGGTCCGGCTGCCGATGTGGTGGGCCGGGGAAACGGACGGTGAGCGGGTGCCGCCCCGGGGGTGGCCTACGCTGGTCGGGTGACGACCCCCGAAGCTGAGCAGTCGCGGCCCGAGGAGCGGCTTGAGCAGGCCGTGCGGGCCGCTGAGCAGGCGTTGATCGAGTTCGAGATCGCGGTGGAGACCTTCCGCGTCGAGGTCGAGAACTTCTCGCGGCTCCACCACCAGAAGCTCGGTCCCATGTACGCCCGGCTCGATGAGCTGGAGGCGCAGATCGCCGAGGCCACGGCCGCCCGCACCGGTGACCCGGAGGATCTGCGCAAGGCGGCCGAGGCGCGGGCCCGGGTGATGCCCATGCCCGGGGTCGAGGAGCTGTTCCACGGCTGGATGGACGACAACGGGCTGTTCCCCGAGGCCGAGGCGATGCTCACGGACCAGCCGGTGCGGCCCCCGCAGCGGGTGCGGCCCAGCGACGAGGTCCGCAAGCTCTACCGGGAGCTGGCCCGCAAGGCCCATCCCGACCTGGCGCAGGAGGATGCGGAGCGGGCGCGGCGCGAGGAGTTCATCACGCGTGTCAACGCCGCCTACGCCCGTGGCGACGAGGTCCTGCTGCGCGAGCTGGCCGACGAGTGGGCGGCCGGTCCGGTCCCCGCGGAGCGGCGGCCGAGCCCCAGCGAGGAGCTGTACGCCCGCCTCGAGTGGCTCGCCGAGCGCAAGGAGATGCTGGCGCTGGTGGCCCGGGAGCTGGAGGAGGGCGCGATCGGCGCGATGCTCCGGATGGCACCGGACGATCCTGACCGGCTCCTGGAGGAGATCGCCGACCAGCTTCTGGGCGAGGTGGCGAAGCGGGAGGCCGAGCTGGCGGAGCTGGCGGGCTAGGTCCGTCCGTGTCGGCTTACGGGTTCGTGGGTTCCCGGCCGGTGTTTCCGGGGTTGGTCGGTTCCCGGGTTGGTCGGTTCCCGGCCGGTCGGTTCCGGGCCGTGGTACGCCAGTGGGCCTCGCCGCGGGGTGGGCGGTGTCCGGTAGCGTCGGGGTATGAGTTTCGGAGCTGGTGTGCCCACGGTCGGGGTCGAGGACCTCAAGGACGGCGACTTCCTGCTGGACGTCCGTGAGGACGACGAGTGGAAGGCCGGCCATGCCGAAGGGGCACTGCACATCCCCATCAGCGACTTCGTCGCCCGCTACGGCGAGCTGACCGAGGCGGCACCGCAGGACGGACGGGTCCATGTGATCTGCCGCTCCGGTGGGCGTTCCGCCCAGGTCACCATGTACCTCGCGCAGCAGGGCATCGACGCGGTGAACGTGGACGGCGGCATGCAGTACTGGTCCGCCGTGGGCCGCCCGGTCGTCACCGACGACGGGCAGCCCGGCTTCGTGTTGTAGTCGCCCTGTGCGGCGTCAGCTGAGGGTGTGGGCGGCCAGCAGGTCACCCAGGGCCTCCTCGTGTGCCGCCGCGGGGCCGAGGGACAGCTCCAGGTGTTTGGCCCAGGCGTGGTAGCGGTGCAGCGGGTAGTCGATGTCGGCGCCGAAGCCGCCGTGCAGGTGCTGCGCGGTCTGCACCACCCGCCGTACGCCCTCCGAGGCCCAGATCTTGGCCACGGCGATGTCGCCGGAGGCGGGCAGCGCGCCCGGGGTGCCGGAGTCGAGCCGCCAGGCGGCCTGCCAGAGGGTGACCTCCATCGCGCGCAGGTCGATGTACCGGTCGGCGGCCTGCACGGCGACCGCCTGGAACGTGGCGATCGGATGCCCGAACTGCGACCGCTGCCCGGCGTAGTCGCTCGTCATGCGCAGGACGCGTTCGCCGAGGCCGAGTGCCAGGGCACAGGTGCCGGTGGTCAGCAGGCCGCGCAGCCAGTCCCAGGCGCCGTCGGCGGTGATGACGTCCCGGCCGGGGACGCGCGCCGAGTCGAGGCGCAGTTCGCCCAGGCGTTCGCCGGTGGTGGAGGTCTGCTCGGCGAGCGAGGTTCCCTCGTGTCCGCGGGGGACCAGCGCGAGGACGCTCCGGTCGTCCCCGGTGTGCGCGGGCACGACGACGAAGTCGGCGTCGTATGCCCAGGGCACCGCCGTCTGCACTCCGTCCAGCACCCATGCGGAGCCGTCCCGCCGGGCGGTCACGGCTAGTTCGGGGGCGTCGTGGCCGGTGCGGCCGTGGGCGGCGACGGTCAGGACGGTCTCGCCCCTGCCTGCCCGGGTGAGCAGCGCCGACTTCGCCTCGGGCCCGCCGAATGCCTGTACGGCGGCAGCGGCGGCGCTGCTCTCCAGGAGCGGGACGCGGGCCAGGACCTTCGCCGACTCCCGCAGCACCAGGCAGAGGGCGACGGCGTCCAGGCCGGCCCCGCCGTGCTCCTCGTCGAGAAGGAGGCTCAGCAGGTCGGCGTCGGCGAGCCTGGCCCACAGTGCCCGGTCGAAGTCGTCGGCGACGGGGCCCCTGGTGAAGGCGGGGCTGGGCACGCCGTCGGGAGCCACGCCGCTGAAGACGCCTCGCGCCGCCTCGGCCGCGGCCTGCTGCTCCTCGGTGAAGGTGAAGTCCACGGTCTGTCCTCCCGACGGGTCAGCTGATCTGACGGTCCGTCAAGATAGAGCAGGTTGTGGGAGAAGGGAACGGGAGAGGGAAAGGGAGAGCGAGGACGGCCGGGTGCGGTGCCCTCCACGTCCTTCCCCGGTTCACCGGGTCACCGGTCGAAGTCCACCTCCACCGTTTCCGTCAGCGGATGCGACTGGCATGCCAGCACGAAGCCGGCCTCCGTCTCCTCCGGTTCCAGGGCGAAGTTGCGGTTCATGCGCACCTCGCCGGAGACCAGGAAGGCCCGGCAGGTCCCGCACACGCCGCCCTTGCAGGCGTAGGGCGCGTCGGGCCTGTTGCGCAGCACCGTGTCCAGGACCGATTCGCCGTCCGCCACGGGCCAACTGCCGCCCCCGCGCACAGCACGGTGACCGCCCGGCTCGACGGCCGGGGCGGCAGTTGGCCCGTGG
>NZ_MUBA01000428.1 GCF_002154575.1 Streptomyces bobili | reverse complement strand
GAGGGAGGCCCGGAAGTAGGCGGCTGCGTCGGCCGGGGCGGCGGGGGCGACCCGCAGGACAGGGCTGGTGGCGGGTGTGGTGGTGGCGGTAGGGACGGCCGGGCCGGCGGCGGTCGGGGCCGTGGGGCTGGTGGCGGTCATCCGAGGGCCTCTCTGTGCGGTGGCGATGACCAGAAATCTACGGCCGCGAAGGGCCCCGATGAAGGGACGATCCCCGGCATGGATCTTGCGAGGCCGGGGATCCCCTGGTATCCCTCGGTGATGACCGTGTATTCCCCGGACGCCACCGACTGGCGCATCCTCGAGGTTCTCCAACGTGAGGGCCGGGCCAGTTTCGCCGACCTGGCACGGGCCGTGTCGATGTCCGCGAGCGCGGTCACCGAGCGGGTGCGGCGGCTGGAGGAGGCGGGCGTCATCCAGGGGTACGCGGCCGTCGTGGACCCGGAGCGGCTCGGCCTGTCGGTCCTCGCCTTCGTGCGGCTGCGCTACCCCAACGCCAACTACAAGCCCTTCCACGACCTGGTGGCCGTCACGCCCGAGATCCTGGAGGCGCACCACGTCACGGGCGACGACTGCTTCGTCATCAAGGTCGCCGCCCGTTCCATGCGGCACCTGGAGGAGCTGACGGGCAAGATCGGCGCCCTGGGGGCAGTGACGACCAGCGTGGTCTACTCCTCGCCCCTGCCCCGGCGCCCGCTCGGTCACTGACCGCGCTGCCGCACCACCGACCCCGACCGGCTCTTCACGATCTCCAGCTGGGCGTGGATGCGCCGCCGCAGATCGGCGACATGGCTCACGATGCCTACGCTGCGGTCGCGTTCGCGCAGGGAGTCGAGGACGTCGAGGACCTCGTCCAGCGTCTGGTCGTCGAGGCTGCCGAACCCCTCGTCGATGAAGAGGGTGTCCAGCCTGACCCCGCCCGCCTCGTCGGTGACGACGTCCGCGAGACCGAGCGCGAGCGCGAGGGAGGCGAAGAAGGTCTCGCCGCCGGACAGTGTGGCCGTGTCCCGTTCGCGTCCGGTCCAGGCGTCGACCACGTGCAGGCCGAGGCCGCTACGGCCGCGCCCGGCCCGGTCGTCGGAGTGCACGAGGGTGTACCGACCGGACGACATGCGCTGCAGGCGGACGGTCGCGGCGGCGGCCACCTGTTCCAGGCGGGCGGCCAGCACGTACGCCTCCAGGCGCATCTTGCGTTCGTTGTCCGCCGAGGTGCCCGCGGTGAGGCCTGCCATGCGGGCCACCCGGTCGTACTCCTCACGCAGTGGCGCGAGACGCCGTACGGCGTCGGCCGCGCGCGCGGAGAGGCGGTCGAGTTCGGCGCAGCGGCGGGCGGCCCCGTCCTGGGCGGAGGCGGCCCGGCGCAGCCGTTCGGCGGCCCGGCCGGCCTCCTGCTCGGCCGCGGCGAGGTCGGCGGCGGGCTCCTGGGCGGCGGCCACGGTGTCGGGCTCGGCGAGCACGGCCCGTACGGCCGCCTCCTCGGACTGCCAGGCGTCCAGGCGGTGTTGCAGCTCGCGGTGGGCGGCATCGTCGAGGAGGGCGTCGGCGGCGGCCCGCGGGGTGTCGAACCCGGCGCGGAAGGCGGCCTCGTCGAGGCGTCCGTCGGCGGCCTTGAGGCGGGTGGCACTCTCCTCGGCGGCGCGGGCGGCGTCGGCCGCGTCGGTGAGCCGGGCGGCCTGCCGCTCCAGCTGTTCGGCGCGCGCGGACACGCTCCGGGCGCTGCCCCGGGCCTCGGCCAACTCCTCTTCCAGCGCGGCCCGTTCGCGCTCCAGCCGCTCACGGTGGCCCACTCGGGAGGCGGCCCTGACGGCGGCCTCCCGCTGGGCGGCGGTACGGCGCTCGTGCTCCTGCTCGGCGCGGCGCAGCTCCTCGCGCGCGGGGTGCAGCGCGGAGGCCTCCCGGCGGGCCAGGCCGTAGGCGCTCTCCAACTCCTCGGCCTCGGCGGCGAGTCGGTCGGTGGCGGCGTCGCCCGCCTCCGCGCGGGCGGCGGCGAGGTTCTCCCGGACGCGTCCGACGTCGCGTTCGGCGTCCGCGCGGTGCTGCTCGGCGCGCTGATAGGCGGCGAGGGCCTGTTCCTCGGCCTCGCGGTCGACGTGACCGGCGACCTTGCGGGCGGGGGCGGGGTGCTCGGTGCCGCCGCAGACCGCGCAGGGTTCGCCGTCGCGCAGGGTGGCGGCCAGCTCGGCGGCGATGCCGTTGAGCCGCTGCTCCTTGAGGTCCAGCCAGTGCGTGCGGGCCGCCAGGGCCCTCTCACCGGCTGCGAGGGCCTGCCGCTGGGCGTCGTCGCTGTCACGGTCGAGCCGGTCGCGCAGCCGGGCCGCCGTCAGCCGGCGCTGGGCGGGCTCACGCTGCACGGCGAGCTGTTCGGCGCGGGTCGTGGCCTCCTGCGCGGACTCGACCCGCTCCCGGAGCGCCGCACGGGTCGCGTCCCAGCCGGCGAGCCAGCTCTCGGTCTCCGCGAGTACGTCCTCGTCGGCGCGCTCCTGCCGGTCCAGGTCGGTCCGCTCGGCGAGCAGTCCGGCCAGCCGTAGCTCACCGCGGCGGGCCGACTCCAGCCCGCCCAGCTCCTCCGCGGCCCGTCGGGCGGCGCCGGCCAGCCCGCCCGCGCCCGCGTCGGCGAACCCCTCCGGCAGCAGCGCCCGCGCGCTCGCCTCGGCGGCGGTCGCTCCGCGGTGCTCGGCGTCGGCGGCCTCCCGCAGCTCCAGGGCCGGCGCCACCGCCTCCGCCTTGCGCGCCCGCTCCATCCGCGCCTGCGCCTCCCGGTGCGCCCCGGCCCGCTCCTGAAGCAGCCGGGCCCGTTCCCGCGCCTCGGCGAACCGCCGCTGCAGCCGGTCGAGTTCGCGTACGCCGGCCAGCGCGCGCTCGGCGGCGGCCTGGGCGGACTCGGCGGCCAGGCGGCCGCACTCGGCGATCGTGTGCTGCTCACGGGCGCTGCTGCGGGCCACGGCGGCGGCGGTCAGCACGGCCTCGGCGAGGCCCGGTTCGCCCGGCGCCAGCTCGGGCAGTTCCATGGCGTCACCGGCGGCCTGCTGCATGCGGTGCGCGTCGGCCAGGAGCGCCGTGTCGCCCTCACGCACACGTGCCTCGGCGGCACGCCGGCGCTCGGCGAGCCGCTTCTCGACCTCGGCGAAGCGCTGGGTGTCGAAGAGACGGCCGAGCAGCCGCCCCCGTGCCTCGGCGTCGGCGCGCAGAAACCGCGCGAAGTCGCCCTGGGGCAGCAGCACGACCTGGCAGAACTGCTCACGGCTCATGCCCAGCAGCTGGGTGATCTCCTCGCCGATCTCCTGGTGGGAGCGGCTGAGGTCCTTCCAGACCCCGGCGGCGGCGTCGTACTCGCGCAGCCCGCTCTGGGCCTTCTCTACGGTGGTACCGGGACGGCCGCGCTTCTTGGGGCGCTCCCAGGGCGGCTGCCGGGTGACCTCCAGCCGCCGCCCCGCGACGGTGAGTTCGAGGGTGACCTCGGTGCGGGTGCCTGGGGCGGCGTGGTCGCTGCGCAGCGTCAGCCCCTGAGCGCTCTGCCGGGCGCCGGGGACGGAGCCGTACAGCGCGTAGCACACGGCGTCCAGGACGGAGGTCTTGCCGGCGCCCGTCGGCCCGTGCAGCAGGAAGAGCCCCGCGGCGGACAGCTCGTCGAAGTCGACGCTCTGGCTGCCGCCGAAGGGCCCGAAGGCGGTGAGATCGAGCCGGTGCAGCCTCATCGCGCGTCCCCCCGGTGGTCGTCGGTGCGAGGTTCTGGAGCCGGGAGCGGGTCGTGGGCGGACGCCCCTGCGGCTGGGAGCGCGCGGTGAACAGGTGCATCCGGGCCCGGTGCCACCCCGGCGGCCGTCCCTCGCCTCACCGTGACACCTCCCGTACGGTGCCGTCCGCGCGCACCGCGTCGAAGGCGTCCCGCAGCACGCCCTGCTCGCGCACGTCGGGGCCCGCGCCGCGCACGTGCGCCACGAAGTCCTCGGCGATCTCCTGGTCGCTGCGGCCCGCCAGGCGCCGGGCGTAGGAGACGTCCGGGTCGTCCGGGGCGCGCTCGGGGGCGAAGACGAGGCTGAGGGTGTGCGGGAAGCGTGCGGTGAGCCGGGCCATCGGGTCGGCCGGGCGCACCGCGTCGGTGAGGGTCGCCTCCACCCACGCCTCCTCGTACCGGTCGAGCCCCGGCTCGGCGAGCAGGTCGTCCAGTGTGCCGCGCAGCCGGGCCAGCTCGCGCGGGACGGGGCAGTCGATCCGCTCGGCGGTCAGGCCTCCCCCGGCGTCGAGGTCGACGAGCCACATGGTCTTGCGGTGGTCGGCCTCGGAGAAGGAGTAGGGCAGGGGGGAGCCGGAGTAGCGCACGCGCTCGGTGAGGGTCTGGCAGCCGTGCAGATGCCCGAGCGCCACGTAGTCGACGCCGTCGAAGACTCCGGCGGGCACCGAGGCGACTCCGCCGACGGTGATGTCCCGCTCGCTCTCGCTGGGCCTGCCGCCGGTGACGAAGGCGTGCGCGAGGACGACCGAGCGGGTGCCCCGCGGCCGGCCCGCGAGGTCGGCGCGGACCCGGTCCATGGCGGCGGCGAGCACGGCCTCGTGCCCGGCCTTCGCCACGCCGAACGCGTCCTTCACGAGGGCGGGTTCGAGGTAGGGCAGCCCGTAGAAGGCGACGTCACCGACGTCGTCCCGCAGGATCACCGGGGTGCCGGCCGCGGCCGGGTCGGTGCGCAGATGGACGCCCGCGCGGCCGAGCAGTCCGGCGCCCACGCCGAGCCGACGCGCGGAGTCGTGGTTCCCGGAGATCATCACCGTGGGCACGCCCAGGTCGGCGAGGTGGTGCAGGGCGTCGTCGAACAGTTCGACCGCGGCGAGCGGCGGTACGGCACGGTCGTAGATGTCCCCCGACACGACCACCGCGTCGACCTCGCGCTCGCGCGCGGTGGTGACGAGGTGGCCGATGAAGGCGGACTGGGCCCCGAGCATGTTCACCCGGTGGAACGCCCGGCCGAGATGCCAGTCGGACGTGTGCAGAATTCTCAAGACGCCGCTCCGACCCGCACGTTTCCCCCTGTTTCAGCCGTGGACTCGGCACCGGACCACCACGGTCCCCGCTCTCGGCACCGACCACGCTAACGCCTGCCGGCACCTGCTCCGTCACGGACCTCGGTCCACCCCCGGCGCCTCACCGGCACCGTATCCCGAGCCACTGACAACGGACCTCAGGCGATCCACCCCTCGCTCGACCGATGGCGATCCAGCCCAACGGTGGCGAACTCGTCGGCGGCCGTGTCCGCCACCACGCCCAGCCTCCGCAAAGCCTGCGAGATCGGGCTGCCCGAGGCCCCGAAGGCCTGGCCCTCCTGTACGTGGAGGGGCCCCAGTACGACACCGCCGTGAGCCCAGACGGCAGCGTGCTGCTCGCCGACACCACCGAAGTACTCGGCCTCCACGTAGGCGACCGGCCCCGCGGCGGACCACCGAGCGAGCAGCTCCTCGAAGCCTGCGGGCAACCGCCAGAAGCCGAGCGACCCCGCGGGGCCTCCGTCCGTGACCGTGTCGAAGACCTCATCCGTCATCGGCATCAACGAGAGGCCTTGCCGAAGCGGTGCCACTCCGGCGCCGGGAACGTCCCGCGACGCGGCACGCAGCAACTCGTGTCCGGCGATCGCTGCCTGCAATACGTAACCCACCGGGACCCTCCCCCACGACTGCACGCGGTGCTCCAGCCGGCCCGACGTGTCGCGCCACGATCCCACCCCGGGGCCGGTGCTCGACCAGGTGGCTGCCCGGTTGCTGTCTAGGCCGCTCGGCCGCCGCGCAAGGCCGTCAGCAGCCCGGGTCCCGGCCGCCACACTCCCCAAGGGCGACCGCCACCGGCCGGCCCGGAACGACCGGCCGACACCTCCTGACCGGCAACGCCGGGCGAGGAAGGCCCGGACCGGCCGACGGCGACGGCTCGCGCCGGAATCCAGCCTGGTCAGGCGCCGCCGGCGTCCCGCTCCTGCGCCGTGACAGCCGCCGGACCGGCGCGGAGCATGGCCCTGTAGAGGGCGTCGTGCTTGGGCGAGGCGGGCAGAGGGCCGCGGGCCGGGGTCTCGAAGGACTGGACGAGCAGAGCGACCACGCGGCGCCAGGCGTCCGGGGCGGCGTCGCCGGTGGCGTTGACGACACCGGCGTTGGCCATGTGCAGCAGTACCAGGTCCGAGGAGTCGAAGTCCTCGCGCAGGCGACCCGCCGCCTTGGCCCGGCCGATGAGTTCGACCATGCCCTCGTAGGCCTCGTTGCGGCGCCGCTCCAGGGCCTTGGCGGTGGGGAAGGTCGTGGTCAGGACGTCGGCGAAGCCGCTGTCGGCGGCCTGCATCGCACAGGCGGCCTCGATGTAGCCGACGAAACCGTGCCAGGGGTCGGGATCGTCCAGGGCGACGGCGACTGCGCTGGCGTAGGCGTCCATGCGGTCGACGAAGACGGCGTCGACCAGTTCCGCCTTCGTGGGGAAGCGGCGGAACATGGTCGCGATCCCCACGCCCGCCTCACGGGCGACGGAGGCCATCGAGGCGCCCAGACCGTCACGCGCGAACACCGCCCGCGCGGCGGCGATGATCCGCTCCCGGTTGCGCTCGGCGTCGCTGCGCAGCGGCTGGGCGGCGGGGTCGTCGGGATGCTGGGTGCCAGGCGTCATACCGGGGAGTCTAACAACCGGATTAGCCTATCCACTTTTGGTGGTACGGTGGCGACAGCGAACCGGAAAGCCCTATCCGGATCCCCATGCCGTCGATGTGGATAAGGCTATCCAGATACCTGCTTCCTTCGACCCACCAGCTTTTTCAGAGAGGATCGCTGTGACCAGCATCGCCATCATCGGAGCCGGCCCCCAGCTGGGCCTGGCCATCGCCCGCACCTTCGGCTCCCAGCGCATCGACGTCGCCCTGATCTCCCGCAACCGCGACAAGCTCGACCGTCTTGTCGCCAAGCTCATCGCCGAGGGCATCACCGCCGCCGCCTTCCCCGCGGACGTCCTCGACCGCGAGGCGCTCACCCGGGCCCTCAAGGACGCCGGCACGAGGTTCGGCGGGATCGACATCCTGGAGTACTCCCCGGTCGGCAGCTTCAACTCCACCGCTCTGACCACTCCGGTCGAGACCGAACCGGCTCACGTGCAGCACGAGATCGAGTTCCAGCTCTACGGTGCCATCGCCGCCACCAAGGCCGTGCTGCCGGCGATGCGGGAGGCCGGCGCCGGCACCCTGCTCTACACCACGGGCGCGGGCTCCATCGACCCCGTGCCGCAGGTCGGCAACGTCAACGCGGCCGCCGCCGCGCTCCGCAACTGGGTGATCAACCTGCACAAGGAGCTGGACGGCACCGGGGTCCAGGCCGCCCACATCGGCATCGACGCGTCGATCGGCACGCCGGCCGTCCCCGGCTTCCCGACCGCCCGGCCCGAGGAGATCTCCCCCGTCTACTGGGACCTCCACACCACTCACCGCGACCAGGCCGAGCACATCTTCAGGGCCTGACGCCGCACGGGCCGCCCGGCGATCCCGCACGGCCCGCCGGGCGCCGCAGCACCCAACTCACCGCCGCGGGACCGGTCGTGCACGCCCTCACGCGTCCCCGTACGCCTCCCCGCCCAGTTCGAACCGCGCGGTCCCGGCCGTCGCGTCCGCGAGCCAGGCGCGGAAGGCGTCCACGTCGGCGTCCGGGAGGCCGATCTCGATCGTGACCGCTTCGCCGTAACGGACGTCGCGAACGTCGCGGCCCGTGGAGTGCAGGTCGTTCTGGACCTTGCCGGCCCGCTGGTGATCGATCGTCACCGTGGCCAGCCGGAAGCGGCGGCGGGTGATCGTGCCAAGGGTGTCGAGGGCTTCGCCGACGGCGCCGCCGTACGCGCGGATGAGGCCGCCTGCTCCGAGCTTGACCCCGCCGTAGTAGCGGGTGACGACGGCGACGACGTACCGCATGTCGCGGCGCAGCAACATCTGGAGCATGGGGACGCCGGCGGTGCCGCCGGGTTCGCCGTCGTCACTGGCCTTCTGGACGGAGGCGTCGGCGCCGATGACGTAGGCCCAGCAGTTGTGGGTGGCGTCGGCGTGCTCCTTGCGGACGGCCGCGAGGAACGCCTGGGCCTCCTCCTCCGTGGCCGCCGGGGCGAGCGCGCACAGGAAGCGGGAGCGGTTGACCTCGGTCTCGTGGACGCCCCGGTGGGCGACGGTGCGGTACTCGTCCTGCATCGGCCCAGCCTATGCGGTGGCGGGTACGGCCTCAGCCGCCGTCCTTGTGCCCCCGCGGCACCGCCGTCCAGGTCAGCAGGGCCGCGCCCGGGGCCAGCTCGGCCCAGGTGGGGGCGTGCCAGGCCAGGACCGCGACGGCGGAGGTCGGGAACTTGACCCGGACCGGCTCCAGGGCGTCGTGGAGCGCGTCGCCCGCCAGGTGCAGGACGAGTTCCTGGAGGCCGGGGTTGTGTCCGACCAGCAGCAGGGTGCGGACCTCGGCGGGCGTCTCGCGGGCCACGGCCAGCAACTCCGGTACGTCGGCGGCGTACACGCGCGGGTCGTAGCGGACCGGCGGTGCGGTGTCCCACTGGGCCGAGGCCAGCTCCCAGGTCCGGCGGGCGCGTACGGCGGTGGAGCACAGGGCGAGGTCCGGCAGACAGTCGGCACCGGCCAGCGCGCGGCCGGCCGCCGGGGCGTCGCGCAGGCCGCGCGGGGCGAGGGGCCGCTCGTGGTCGGGCACGCTCTGCGGCCAGGCCGACTTGGCGTGCCGCAGGACGACGAGCCGGCGCGGCTGCCCAGCCGCGGCGTCGGCGCTCACGTCGGCGCTCACGCCGCTGCTCCCACGTCGCGGGTGAGTTCGAGGCCGAGGAGCCGGTCGGCGTAGGCGTACGTCTCGAAGCGGGCGCCGTCCGGGAGCGGGGGTCCGGCCTCCTCCACGGAGCGCAGAACGCTCAGCACCGCGGGCAGGTCCAGGTCGTCGTCCCAGGCGGCCCGCAGTCGCCCGCGCAGGTCGTCGGGGACGGGGCGGGACGGGCTCCGTGCCCAGTGGGCGACGGCACGGCGCCAGCGGGCGAGGGTGGTGGCGGCCTCGTGCAGTGCGGCGGCGTCGAGCGCGGCGGGCGCGCGGTGGTGGTGGGAGAGCAGGGCGAGGCGGAGGGCCGCCGGATCGGGGTCCGGGCCGGCCAGGGCGTCCGGCCGCACGGCGCCGACCGGGACCCACACGCTCTCCCCCGCCGTCGCGGCGCTGTCCTCCCCCGCCACGTGCACGGCTTGGGCCTCGCCGAATCCGCCGGAGAGGTCGCGGGCGTCCTCGAAGGGGCGGACCCCGAGTGTCGTGGCGGCCGCCCGCAGCTCCGCCTGCTCGCGTTCGCCGGTCAGCACGGGCAGGACGGACGTACCGCCGAGTTCCAGGACCCGGACGACGAGGTCGGCGACGACGAGGACACGGAGCGATCCGGTGCCGTACCCCGAGGCGTGGGCCTCGACGCGGGTCAGACCACGGCGGACGGGGGCGGCGACGACGGGCTCGCCGGTTCGGGCGTCGATGATGCGCAGCACGCGCCCGAGCGTAGGCGGACCGGGCCGCTCGCGCAGTCCAGGGTGCGGAATCGGTGCGCGCCGTCCGATGTTGAGCGGATGGACGCCGTTCGGCGTCGTGCGATGTCCGTGCGTCAGAGGAGGCCGCCGTGTACGGCGACGAGGCAACGATCCGCAGGATCCTCACCGGGCTGGGTGACACCTGGGCGGTGGTGGGGCTGTCCACGAACCCGCGGCGGGCGGCGTACGGCGTGGCCGAGGTGCTCCAGCGCTTCGGCAAACGGGTCGTGCCCGTCCACCCGAAGGCGGAGACGGTGCACGGTGAGCAGGGGTACGCCTCCCTCGCGGACATCCCCTTCGACGTGGACGTGGTGGACGTCTTCGTCAACAGTGACCTGGCCGGAGCCGTCGCGGACGAGGCGGTCGCCAAGGGCGCGAAGGCGGTGTGGTTCCAGCTCGGCGTGGTCGACGAGGCGGCCTACGACCGCACCCGGTCCGCCGGCCTGGACATGGTGATGAACCGCTGCCCGGCGATCGAGATCCCCCGGCTGGGCTGACCGGGTGGCCGCTCCGGGCCCCCTGACACCCCCCGAGGGGGCCACCATAATGTGCGGGTGACCACCACCTCCCCC
>NZ_MUBA01000427.1 GCF_002154575.1 Streptomyces bobili | reverse complement strand
GCCCCCGGCTCCCCGGCCGCCGCCACCTCGCTCCGCCCGTTCCGCCCGCTCCGGCGAGCGCAGCGCCACCCCCGACGACAGCAGCAACAGCCCGCCGAGCATCACGAACGGCGCCGCCACGCCCGCGATACCGGCGATCAGGCCCGCGGCGGCCGGCGCGGCGACCTGGCCGAGGCGGTTGCCGGTCAGACGCAGCGCGAGGGCCGTGGAGCGGGCGCCCTCGGGCGCCGCCTGGACGACCGTCGTCATGGACAGCGGCTGCCCGACCCCGAGACAGAAGCCGAGCGCCGCGAGCATCACGGCCAGCGCCCACACCGGTACCGGTACCGCGATCCCGGCGCACAGCAGGGCCGCCAGCAGGCAGGTCACGGTGAGCAGCGCGGTCCGCCCCAGCAGCCGCAGCAGGGGCGTGAGGACGAGGCGGCAGGCGATGGTGGCGGCGGCCCGCAGACTGAGCAGCAGGCCGATCACGGACGGCGGGATGCCCCGGTGCTCGCCGACCACCGGCAGATAGGCGGTGAGGATGTCGGTCGCGGACAGCACGGAGAGGCTGACGAGGATGCCCGCGGGCACGCCCCGGGCGCGCAGGATGCGCACGACCGGGACACGGTCACCGTGCGCCGTACGGGACTTGGTGGACGTATCGCGGTGTTCGACGCGCCACAGGGAGGTGAACGCGACCGCGGCGCCCGCGCCGGCGACGACGAGGGCCAGCGCGCTGCTGCCGGCCATGTCCGAGCCGTCGATCAGGGAGCCCGCGGCGATCGGGCCGACCAGTTGACCGAGGGAGGCACCGATCGTGAAGTGGCCGAAGTTGCGGTCCTGTTCGTGCGGCGCGGACTGGCGGGCGACGAGCGACTGGGCGCCGATGACGAAGCAGAGGTGGCCGAGGCCCATGACGCCGCTCCACAGGGCCATGGACCACAGGGAGCCGGCGACGCCGCTCAGCGCGCAGCCGCCGGATATCAGGACCACGCCGAAGGGCAGCAGGGGCGCGCACCGGCCGTGGTCGGTACGGCGCCCCAGCGGGACGGCGGCGAAGAGCGGGAGCAGGGCGTACACGCCGGCGATGACGCCGACCGCCCGCTCGTCCGCGCCCAGCGCGAGGGCCCGGTAGGAGACGGCGGGCCTGGCCATCGACACCGCCCCCTGCGCGAAACCGAAGGCGATGACGAGGCGGAGCAGCCAGCCGCGGTTCCCACCGGGCCTCATGGTGTTGTCCTCCGGGGAGAGCGGGCGGATCGGATCGGGCGGGGGTCAGATGATGCCGAACAGCATGCCCGCCGCGAGGATCACCAGACTGGTCAGGGCGGCCCACTTCACGACGAACCGGGTGTGGTCGCCGAACTCGACCTTGGCCATGCCGACGAGGACGTAGACGGCCGGGACGAGCGGGCTCGACATGTGCAGGGGCTGGCCCACGAGGGAAGCGCGGGCGATCTCCAGCGAGGACACCCCGTGGGCCTGGCCGGCCTCGGCGAGGACGGGCAGGACGCCGAAGTAGAAGCCGTCGTTCGACATGAAGTAGGTGAGCGGGATGGACAGCACGCCGGTGACGAAGGCCATGTGCGGGCCCATGCCGTCGGGGATGTTGTCCACCAGCCAGTTGGCCATGCTGTCGACCATGCCGGTACCGGTCAGGACGCCGGTGAAGACGGCGGCGGCGAAGACCATGCCCGCCACGTTGAGGACGTTCTCGGCGTGTGCGCCGAGGCGGGCCTTCTGGTCGGGCATGTGCGGGAAGTTGACGGTGAGCGCGAGCGCGGCGCCGAGCAGGAACAGCACCGGGATCGGCAGCAACTCCATGATCATGGCGGTGAGCAGCGTGACCGTGAGGAGCGCGTTGAACCAGTAGAGCTTGGGGCGCAGGGTGGTGCGGTTCGGGTCCAGTCCGGCGAGGCGCTCGTCGTCCTCGGACTCCTCGGCGCCCGCGTGCTCCTCGGCGGCGGGCCCGTCGGCGTCGGTGCCGGAACCCGAACCGCCCGTGGGGACGGCCTTCTTGCCGAAACCGGTACCGCCACCGCTACCCGCACCGCTACCCGTGCCGGCGCCCACGAGCACCGTCTCGGACGTGCTCCCGGTCTCCTTCTCCTCGACCAGCACCTCGTCCAGCGTCAGCACGCCGAGCCGCTTGCGCTCGCGGCGGCCGAGGACGTACGAGAGGGCGAAGACGCCCAGCAGGCCGACGGCCAGGGCCGGGATCATCGGGATGAAGATGTCGCTGGCGTCGAGCTTCAGCGCGGTGGCGGCGCGGGCGGTCGGGCCGCCCCAGGGCAGCGTGTTCATCACGCCGTTGGCCATCGCGGCGACACCGGTCATCACGACCAGGCTCATCTTCAGGCGCTTGTACAGCGGGTACATCGCCGAGACGGTGATCATGAAGGTGGTGGAGCCGTCGCCGTCGAGGGAGACGATCGCGGCGAGGACCGCGGTACCGACGACGATGCGCAGCGGGTCGGCCTTGCAGAACTTCAGGATGGCCCGCACGATCGGGTCGAACAGACCGACGTCGATCATCACACCGAAGTAGACGATCGCGAACATGAGCATCGCCGCGGTGGGGGCGAGGCTGGTGACGCCGTCGAGGACGTAGTCCCCGAGTTTGGCGCCCTTCCCGACGAAGACGCAGAACAGTGCCGGGATCAAGACGAGCGCCGCGATCGGCGACATCTTCTTCAGCATGATCAGGACCAAGAAGGTCGCGATCATGGCGAAGCCGAGGATGGTCAGCATGAATGGATACCTAACGTTCGCCCTTGAACATCCCACCTGAGGGTCGGCGGTGGGTTGACGTTAGGACCGTTCAAACGGTGTTAACAAGACGTTGACGTGCGAGCAATAAGCGCAAAACTCCTGGTCAGCCCAGTGGGCTGAGTTCGACGGGCACTCCGTTGAGGACGGCGTTGCCGGACAGCGGGTCGAGCAGGCTGCCGTCGAGGAGCTGGTTGACGTTGACCCCGGGGTCGGTGGAGGCGTGGCTCAGCCGGGTGCCGGGACGGTCGTGGCCCCAGCCGTGCGGGATGCTGACGACGCCCCGGCGCACGCCGTCGGTCACCTCGGCGGGGGCGGTGACCTCTCCCCCGGCGCCCTTGACCCGCACCGGCTCCCCGTCGCGCAGCCCGAGCCGTTCGGCGTCCTCGGGATGGACCTGGACGGTGCAGCGGTTGGTGCCGCCGGTGAGGGCGGGGACGTTGTGCATCCAGCTGTTGTTGGACCGCAGGTGCCGGCGTCCGACGAGGACCAGGCCGGTGGGGCGTTCGGCCGCCGCCCGCCGCAGCCGCGGGAGGTCGTCGGCGATCGGCTGGGGCAGCAGCTCGATCTTGCCGCTGCGGGTCTTCAGCGGCTGCGGCAGGCGCGGTCGCAGCGGTCCGAGGTCGATGCCGTGCGGATGCGCGAGCAGCCGCTCCAGGCCGAGGCCCTCGGGGTGTGCGCCGAAGCCGTCGCCGTAGGGGCCGAGGCGCAGCATCAGGTCGAGCCGGCGCTCGGGGCCGCTCTCGCCGGCGAGCTGTGCGGCGAGTTCCTCGGGGTCGCGGCCGTGCACGGGTGAGTGGGGTTCCTGGACCGCTTTGCCGAGCGTCTGGCCGATGACGAGGTCGTCGACGGCCGAGGGGTCGGCGCCGTGCATGCCGGTGACGGCCAGGGTCAGCCGGGCGAGGATCTCGGTCTCGGCCATCCTGCCGGGCTCCAGCGGGACGGCGGGGCGGCTGTAGCGGACCTGGTTGCGGACGGCGAGGGTGTTGAAGGCGAAGTCGTGGTGCGGGCTCTGGGAGGGCGGCTGTCTCGTATACACATC
>NZ_MUBA01000426.1 GCF_002154575.1 Streptomyces bobili | reverse complement strand
GCGGCGATGAAGGCGAGGGGGTTGCGCACGGCTGCTACGGCGTCGGCGCGGGTCACGTTTGGCACGCCGTCCATCGTAGGGGGCCGCTTGTGCACGCATTCACGAGGGGTCCTCGGGAGGGCCGGTCATTCCCAGCGGAAGAACCGGCCGGCCGCGGCCAGAGCGACGACCGCCCACACGGTGAGGATCCCCAGGTCGCCCCACGGCATCCCGGCCCCGTGCTGGAGCACGTCCCGCAGCCCGTCCGACAGCGCCGAGATCGGCAGCAGCCCGAGCACGTCCTGGACGCCCGAGGGGAACTTGTCCAGCGGCACGATCACCCCGCCGCCCACCAGCAGCAGCAGGAACACCAGGTTGGCCGCGCCCAGCGTGGCCTCCGCCTTCAGCGTGCCCGCCATGAGGAGACCGAGCCCCGAGAAGGCCGCCGTGCCGAGGACCAGCAGCAGCACGACGGCGAACGGGTTGCCCTGCGGCGACCAGCCCAGCGCGAACGCGATCACGGTCAGCAGGACGATCTGGAGTACCTCCGTGACCAGCACGGCGAGCGTCTTCGCGGTCATCAGTCCCCAGCGGGGGAGCGGGGAGGCCGCCAGCCGCTTGAGGACGCCGTAACGGCGCTCGAAGCCGGTCGCGATGGCCTGCCCCGTGAACGCCGTCGACATCACGGCGAGCGCGAGGATGCCGGGGGTCAGGAAGTCGACGGCCTCGCCGGCGCCCGTGTCGATGATGTCCACCGAACTGAACAGCACCAGCAGCAGCGTCGGGATCACCACGGTGAGCAGCAACTGCTCACCGTTGCGCAGGAGCATCCTCGTCTCCAGCGCCGCCTGGGCCCTGATCATGCGAGGCAGGGGCGCGGCCCCCGGCTTCGGCGCGTACGTGCCGGTCGCCGTCATGAACGCAGCTCCTTGCCGGTCAGCTCCAAAAAGACGTCTTCGAGTGTGTGCCGCTCCACGGAGATCCGGTCCGGCATCACCCCGTGCTGCGCGCACCACGAGGTCACCGTCGCCAGCATCTGCGGGTCCACCTTGCCGATGATCCGGTACGAGCCCGGTGCCAGTTCGGCGGCGGCGCTGTCGGCGGGCAGCGCCTTGAGCAGGGAGACCACGTCCAGGCCGGGACGGCCGCTGAACCGGAGCGTGTTCTCGGCGCCGCCGCGGCACAGCTCCTCGGGGGAGCCCTGTGCGATGACCGTGCCCGCGTCGATGATCGCGACGTCGTCGGCGAGCTGCTCGGCCTCGTCCATGTGGTGGGTGGTCAGGATGACCGAGACGCCGTCCGTGCGCAGGTCACGGACCAGGTCCCAGGTGGCGCGGCGGGCCTGCGGGTCGAGACCCGCGGTCGGCTCGTCCAGGAACACCAGCTCCGGGCGCCCCACGACGGCCATCGCGAGCGCGAGGCGCTGCTGCTGGCCCCCCGACAGCCGCCGGTACGTCGTGCGGCCGCAACTTCCCAGGCCCAGCCGCTCGATGAGCGCGTCCACGTCCAGCGGATGCGCGTGCAGCCTGGCGACGTGCCGCAGCATCTCGTCGGCCCGCGCGCCGGAGTAGACGCCCCCGGACTGGAGCATCACACCGATCCGGGGGTGCAGGTCCGAGGCCTGTCCCACCGGATCGAGGCCGAGCACACGGACGGTGCCGGAGTCCGGCTTCCGGTAGCCCTCGCAGATCTCGACGGTCGTCGTCTTGCCCGCGCCGTTGGGACCGAGCACGGCCGTCACGCCCGCCTTCGCCACCAGGTCGAGGCCGTCCACCGCGGTCTTCGTGCCGTACCGCTTCACCAGGGCCTGGACCTGGACCACGGGCTCCATTCGCATGGGTCCAGAGTCTAGGTTCGCGAACGGACGCCCGGACCGGCGGGGGCGAGAAGCCGCCACCGCCGGGCAGCGTCCGCGCTCAGACCTCCTCCGCGCGGGAGCGGTGCAGGGGCAGCCACCGCTCGGCGTAGGCCACCGCGTCCGCCACCGGGAACAGCCGGGCGTCGGCCGCGCCCACCTTCGCGCGGACGACGGGCCGGTCCCGTTCGAAGTCGTGGCCCAGCTCGTCGAACCGGTCCGCATCGATCGACACCTCGCTCACCACCTCCCAGCCCTCGGGTCCCGGCCGCCCGGACCCCACCCGCGGCGCCGGTATCCGGTACTCGGCCAGGTGGAAGCTGGTGCAGGTGTCGTAGCCGGCGCCCAGCAGCAGCACCCGGGCGCCGAGCGCCTCCAGCCGGGCGAGCGGGCTGCGTTCGCCGAGCCGGCAGTCAGGGGCATGGCCCTCGGTCACCTCCGCCGCGCGCGGGCCGAGCGCCGCGAACGAGGTCTGCGGATGGGCGCTGCGCAGGGCGCCCGGCCAGGTCCGTACGGTCTCCGGGATCACGCCGACCCCGCGGCTGGGGGTGACGAGGGGGTCGTAGGCGGGCATGGTGGCGCGGATCGTGTCCCACCAGGCTCGGGGGACCGGCGGGTTTCCCCAGTGGGAGGGGTCCGAGAGGTCGCCGGACTGGGTGGGGACCACGAGGGTGCCGTCCGGGCCGAGCGCGTCGAGCAGTCCCTGGACGGCCGCGACAGCCCCTCCGCAGACCCAGCCGAGGGCGCTGAGGGAGGAGTGCGCGAGGAGGATTTCGCCGGGTTCGACCCCTAGGGTGCGCAGGTCGCTCGCGAGGGTGTCCCGGGTGACAAGAGGGCCGGTGGGAGGGGGTGTGGGCATGGTCGTGGAGTCTTCCGGACGGGGTTCACCGGCGCGACCGGTTTGATCGATCAAAGATCGTTCGCGCAGGTCAAATTAGGTAAACCTAAGTGACGCAGGGCACCGACCGGTGATCCGGACGCGGCTTGCCTGCCCCTGATGAATTACGCAACAATGGCGTTGTGAAAAACGTCGGCGAGGCTCGGGTGACCCCCACGGGGACCCCTCAGGAAGAGCTGGCGACCGGTGAGCGCTCCACGCGCAACCGCGTCGCACGCTCCATCCTGGACCATGGGCCGTCGACCGTCGCCGACCTGGCCGGACGGCTGGGGCTCACCCAGGCGGCCGTACGCCGGCACCTGGACGCGCTGGTCGCCGACGACGTCGTGGAAGCACGCGAGCAGCGGGTGTACGGAGCGCGGACGCGCGGGCGTCCCGCGAAGGTCTTCGCCCTCACCGACTGTGGCCGCGACGCCTTCGACCAGTCCTACGACAAGCTCGCCGCGGACGCCCTGCGCTTCATCCAGGAGCGCTTCGGCGGGGACGAGGCCGTCGTCGCCTTCGCTCGCGCCAGGATCGCCGAACAGGCCACCGGTTACCGCGAGGCGATCGAGGCCGCCGCCCCCGACCAGCGCACCCAGGCCCTGGCCAAGGCCCTGAGTGCGGACGGGTACGCTGCAACGGCACGCAGCGCACCGGTCGGCGAACAGCTGTGCCAGCACCACTGCCCCGTCGCCCACGTCGCGGAGAAGTTCCCGCAGCTCTGCGAGGCGGAGACCGAGATCTTCTCCCAGCTGCTCGGAACGCACGTCCAGCGGCTGGCGACGATCGCGCACGGCGACGGCGTCTGTACGACGTACATCCCCAAGATTTCCCCTACCGCTGATCACCCCGCTGACCCCAGCACTGATCACGCCCCTGATATCGCATCTGCAAGCACGGCCGGGAGGAACCCCGCATGACTCTCCCCACGGAGACTGCCCACCCCGAACTCGAGGGCCTGGGTAAGTACGAATACGGCTGGGCCGACTCCGACACGGCCGGCGCCTCTGCGAAGCGCGGCATCAACGAGGACGTCGTCCGCGACATCTCGTCGAAGAAGAACGAGCCGGAGTGGATGACCAAGCTCCGTCTCAAGGGCCTGCGCCTGTTCGAGAAGAAGCCCATGCCGAACTGGGGCTCGGACCTCTCGGGCATCGACTTCGACAACATCAAGTACTTCGTGCGTTCCACGGAGAAGCAGGCGGAGTCCTGGGAGGACCTGCCCGAGGACATCAAGAACACGTACGACCGGCTCGGCATCCCCGAGGCGGAGAAGCAGCGCCTCGTCGCCGGTGTCGCGGCCCAGTACGAGTCCGAGGTCGTCTACCACCAGATCCGCGAGGACCTGGAGGAGCAGGGCGTCATCTTCCTCGACACCGACACCGCTCTCAAGCAGCACCCGGAGCTGTTCAAGGAGTACTTCGGGACCGTCATCCCGGTCGGCGACAACAAGTTCGCGTCGCTGAACACCGCGGTGTGGTCCGGCGGCTCCTTCATCTACGTGCCGAAGGGCGTGCACGTCGAGATCCCGCTCCAGGCCTACTTCCGTATCAACACGGAGAACATGGGCCAGTTCGAGCGGACCCTGATCATCGTCGACGAGGGTGCCTACGTGCACTACGTCGAGGGTTGTACGGCCCCGATCTACAAGTCGGACTCGCTGCACAGCGCCGTCGTCGAGATCATCGTCAAGAAGAACGCCCGCTGCCGTTACACGACCATCCAGAACTGGTCGAACAACGTCTACAACCTGGTCACCAAGCGCGCCGTCGCCTACGAGGGCGCGACCATGGAGTGGATCGACGGCAACATCGGCTCCAAGGTGACGATGAAGTACCCGGCCGTCTACCTGATGGGCGAGCACGCCAAGGGCGAGACCCTGTCCATCGCCTTCGCGGGCGAGGGCCAGCACCAGGACGCCGGCTCCAAGATGGTCCACATGGCGCCGAACACCTCGTCCAACATCGTGTCGAAGTCCGTCGCCCGCGGTGGCGGCCGGACCTCCTACCGTGGTCTGGTGGAGATCGGCGAGGGCGCCCACGGCTCCAAGTCCAACGTGCTGTGCGACGCGCTGCTCGTGGACACCATCTCCCGCTCCGACACGTACCCGTACGTGGACGTCCGCGAGGACGACGTGTCCATGGGCCACGAGGCAACCGTCTCCAAGGTCTCCGACGACCAGCTCTTCTACCTGATGAGCCGTGGTCTGACCGAGTTCGAGGCGATGGCCATGATCGTGCGCGGCTTCGTCGAGCCCATCGCCAAGGAGCTGCCGATGGAGTACGCGCTGGAGCTCAACCGGCTGATCGAGCTGCAGATGGAGGGCGCGGTCGGTTAAGACCCGCCGCCCGATGCAGTCGCCAGATTTCTGACGTAGGAAGAGAGCAGACCGACAGCCATGGCTGAGGCTCAGAACATCCCGGTGGGATCCACCACCGCCGGCCAGATCGCGGTGGCCGCAGAGTCCACCGTCGCTACGCGCATGAGCGCGCCCCCCTCCTTCGACGTGGCGGACTTCCCGGTCCCGCACGGCCGTGAGGAGGAGTGGCGGTTCACCCCGCTGGAGCGGCTGCGTGGCCTGCACGACGGCACCGCGGTCGCCACCGGCGAGGGCGTGAAGGTCGACATCGACGCCCCCGAGGGTGTCGTCGTCGAGACCGTCGGCCGTGACGACGCGCGTCTCGGCCGGGCGGGCACTCCCGTGGACCGCGTCGCCGCCCAGGCGTACTCGGCGTTCGAGAAGGCCGGTGTCGTCACCGTCCCCAAGGAGACGGTCCTCACCGAGCCCATCCGCATCGCCGTGCACGGCCAGGGCGGGGTCGCCTACGGCCACCAGGTCGTCGAACTGGGAGCCTTCGCCGAGGCCGTCGTCGTCATCGACCACACCGGTGACGCCGTGCTCGCCGCCAACGTCGACTACATCCTCGGGGACGGCGCCAAGCTGACCGTCGTCTCCGTCCAGGACTGGGACGACAAGGCCGTGCACGTGGGCCAGCACAACGCGCTGATCGGCCGCGACGCCACCTTCAAGTCCTTCGTCGTCACCTTCGGCGGCGACCTCGTCCGGCTGCACCCGCGCATCGCCTACGCCGGCACCGGCGGCGAGGCCGAGCTGTTCGGCCTCTACTTCACCGACGCGGGCCAGCACCAGGAGCACCGTCTCCTCGTCGACCACAACACCCCGCACTGCAAGTCCAACGTCGCCTACAAGGGCGCCCTCCAGGGCGACGGGGCGCACGCGGTGTGGATCGGCGACGTGCTGATCGAGGCCACGGCCGAGGGCACGGACACCTACGAGATGAACCGCAACCTGGTTCTGACCGACGGCGCCCGCGTCGACTCCGTGCCCAACCTGGAGATCGAGACCGGCGAGATCGTCGGCGCCGGCCACGCCTCGGCGACCGGCCGCTTCGACGACGAGCAGCTGTTCTACCTGATGGCCCGTGGCATCGCCGCCCACGACGCCCGCCGCCTGGTGGTGCGCGGCTTCTTCGCCGAGCTGGTGCAGCAGATCGGTGTCGACGACATCGAAGAGCGTCTCCTCGTGAAGATCGACGAAGAGCTGGAGGCCGCGGTCTGATGGCCTTCGTACGCGCCTGTGGGCTGAGCGAGCTGGAGGAGGACACCCCGAAACGGGTGGAACTCGACGGCACGCCGGTCTCGGTCGTGAAGACCGAGGGGGAGGTGTTCGCCATCCACGACATCTGCTCGCACGCGAACGTCTCGCTCTCCGAGGGCGAGGTGGAGGACTGTCAGATCGAGTGCTGGCTGCACGGCTCCGCGTTCGACCTCCGCACCGGCAAGCCGTCCGGCCTTCCCGCGACGCGCCCCGTCCCCGTATACCCCGTAAAGATCGAAGGGGACGACGTGCTCGTCTCCCTCACCCAGGAGTCCTGAGGCACCCATGGCAACGCTTGAAATCCGAGACCTGCACGTCACCGTCGAGGCCGACAACGCCACGAAGGAGATCCTCAAGGGTGTCGACCTGACCGTGAAGCAGGGCGAGACGCACGCCATCATGGGCCCCAACGGCTCCGGCAAGTCCACCCTCGCCTACTCGCTCGCGGGTCACCCGAAGTACACGATCACCGGGGGCACCGTCACCCTCGACGGCGAGGACGTCCTGGAGATGTCCGTCGACGAGCGCGCCCGCGCCGGCCTGTTCCTCGCGATGCAGTACCCGGTCGAGGTCCCCGGCGTCTCGGTCTCCAACTTCCTGCGCACCTCCGCCACCGCCATCCGTGGCGAGGCCCCCAAGCTGCGTACCTGGGTGAAGGAGGTCCGTGAGGCCATGGAGCGCCTCAACATGGACCCCGCCTTCGCCGAGCGCAACGTCAACGAGGGCTTCTCCGGCGGTGAGAAGAAGCGCCACGAGATCCTTCAGCTGGAGCTGCTCAAGCCGAAGATCGCGATCCTCGACGAGACCGACTCCGGCCTGGACGTCGACGCCCTGCGCGTCGTCTCCGAAGGCGTGAACCGCGTCCGTGAGAGCGGTGAGGTCGGCACCCTGCTGATCACGCACTACACGCGCATCCTGCGCTACATCAAGCCCGACCACGTCCACGTCTTCTCCGCGGGCCGCATCGTCGAGTCCGGCGGCGCGGAGCTGGCCGACAAGCTGGAGAACGAGGGCTACGAGGTTTACACGAAGGGTGGCGCATCAGCGTGACACAGCTGCCGGGCCTCCTCGACACCGAGGCGATCCGCAAGGACTTCCCGATCCTGGACCGCATGGTCCACGACGACCGGAAGCTCGTGTACCTGGACAACGCGGCGACCTCGCAGAAGCCGCGCCAGGTGCTGGACGCACTCAGTGGCTACTACGAGCGGTACAACGCCAACGTCCACCGCGGTGTGCATGTGCTCGCCGAGGAGGCCACGGCACTGTACGAGGGTGCGCGTGACAAGGTCGCGGAGTTCATCAACGCGCCCAGCCGCGACGAGGTCATCTTCACCAAGAACGCCTCGGAGTCGCTGAACCTGGTCGCGAACATGCTGGGCTGGGCCGACGAGCCCTACCGCGTGGACGCCGAGACCGAGATCGTCATCACGGAGATGGAGCACCACTCCAACATCGTGCCGTGGCAGCTGCTGTCGCAGCGCACCGGCGCGAAGCTGAAGTGGTTCGGCCTCACCGACGACGGCCGCCTCGACCTGTCCAACATCGACGAGATCATCACCGAGAAGACGAAGATCGTCTCCTTCGTGCTGGTGTCGAACATCCTGGGCACGATCAACCCGGTCGAGGCGATAGTGCGCCGCGCGCAGGAGGTCGGCGCACTGGTGTGCATCGACGCCTCGCAGGCCGCGCCGCACATGCCGATGGACGTGCAGGCCCTCCAGGCCGACTTCGTGGCCTTCACCGGCCACAAGATGTGCGGTCCGACCGGCATCGGCGTCCTCTGGGGCCGCCAGGAACTGCTGGAGGACCTGCCCCCCTTCCTGGGCGGCGGCGAGATGATCGAGACGGTGTCGATGCACTCCTCGACCTACGCGCCCGCTCCCCACAAGTTCGAGGCGGGCACCCCGCCGATCGCTCAGGCGGTCGGTCTGGGCGCGGCGATCGACTACCTGTCCGCGATCGGCATGGACAAGATCCTCGCCCATGAGCACGCGATCACCGAGTACGCGGTGAAGCGCCTCGGCGAGGTCCCCGGCCTGCGGATCATCGGCCCGGCCACGGCCGAGGAGCGCGGCGCCGCGATCTCCTTCACGCTCGGCGACATCCACCCGCACGACGTGGGCCAGGTCCTCGACGAGCAGGGCATCGCGGTCCGCGTCGGACACCACTGCGCGCGCCCGGTATGCCTGCGCTACGGAATTCCCGCGACCACGCGAGCGTCGTTCTATCTGTACTCCACGCCTGCCGAGATCGACGCGTTGGTCGAGGGCCTGGAGCACGTACGGAACTTCTTCGGCTGAGCAACGGAAGACGGGACGCGAGGTTAGCTGTCGTGAAGCTTGATTCGATGTACCAGGAAGTCATCCTGGACCACTACAAGCACCCGCACGGGCGCGGTCTCCGGGACGGCGACGCCGAGGTGCACCACGTCAACCCGACGTGCGGTGACGAGATCACCCTGCGCGTGAAGTACGACGGCACGACCATCAAGGACGTCTCATACGAGGGCCAGGGCTGCTCCATCAGCCAGGCATCGGCCTCCGTGCTGAACGACCTGCTGGTCGGCAAGGAACTGTCCGAGGCGCAGAAGATCCAGGAGACCTTCCTGGAACTGATGCAGTCCAAGGGGCGGGTCGAGCCGGACGACGCGATGGAGGAGGTGCTGGAGGACGCGATCGCGTTCGCCGGCGTCTCCAAGTACCCGGCACGGGTCAAGTGCGCCCTCCTGAGCTGGATGGCGTGGAAGGACGCGACGGCCCAGGCGCTGGGCGCCGAGGCCGAAAGGAAGACGGCATGAGCGAGACCGTTGAGATGAAGCCGGCCTCCGAGGACGAGGTCCGCGAGGCGCTGTACGACGTCGTCGACCCCGAACTGGGCATCGATGTCGTCAACCTCGGGCTGATCTACGGCATTCACATCGACGACGCGAACATCGCGACGATCGACATGACCCTGACCTCCGCGGCCTGTCCGCTGACGGACGTCATCGAGGACCAGGCGAAGTCCGCGACGGACGGCCTGGTCAACGAGTTGCGGATCAACTGGGTCTGGATGCCGCCGTGGGGCCCGGACAAGATCACGGACGACGGCCGCGAGCAGCTTCGCGCGCTGGGCTTCAACGTCTGAGCCTGTACACACGAGAGCGGCGGCACCCACCGGGTGCCGCCGCTTCCGTCTGTGCGGGCTCAGGCCAGCCCGTCCACCAGGTGGAACGAGAAGTCCTCGCGGTGGTTGGAGCCGTAGCCGTACGCGTCCAGGCGCAGGGCGAAGTTCCTGTGACGCAGGAATCGGCCAGGGTAGTTCACCGACTCCAGCATGATCGCGCCGGAGGAGTGGGAGGAGGGGACGGCGCAGAAGGTGGCGTCCTGCTTGAAGAGCGCCGAGCCGTCGTTGCGTTCGGGGCGCAGGACGAAGTCGCGGTGGCGCAGGTACATCCCGTCCGACGTGACGAAGGTGGAGCAGGAGCTGTCGGCAAGGCCCTTGACCACGACGAACGTGGCGTCCTCACGGAACTCGGACCCCCCGGCCGCCTCGAGCCGCACCTGCCCGCCGCCGACCCGCCAGTAACGGTCGGGATAGTTGATGGACCGTATCGACCGCCGCACGACCACGGGTTTCGGATCGGAACCGCCCCCGGCGGCCGACGCCGACGGAGAAGGCGAAGCGGACGAACCGCCGTTGGACGAAGGCGAAGGCGAAGGCGGAGCAGAAGCGGAGGCCGACGCGGACGGCGAGGCGCTCCCCTTCGTGGCCGAAGCCGAGGGCGACCCGCTCACCGTGGGCGAGGCGAAGGAGATGAGCCCCGACGAGGTCTCCTTGTCGGAGGTGGTCCGTTCCTCACCGGCAGCTGACTTCACGTCAGAAGGCTTGTCCGCGAGGGAGATGGTGGCGACGCACGCGACGACGGTGGCCACGGCGAGGACGCCGGCCAGCCAGAGTCGTCGCGTTCCGGGTGCCCGGGTGGTGTCCGGGGCCCAGCCGTTCTCCCAGGGACGCTCCTGGGAAGGCCGGGACTTGTTGTCTGGCATGCGCTGTTCCTCCAGCGGCGCCCGAATGGGCGACCACGGCTGCGATGGCCGGGTGTGTGAACGGTGAAACAGTAGTGGAACGAGTGACTCCCGAGCAGCCGTTTCAGTGAGCGGTTTCTATAACGGTTCGCGACCACGACCGGCCGAAAGCGTGCCGTCCGCGACCACCGGCGGATGGAGGCGATCCACCCGGAGCGGGCCGTGGCGGTGCGTCGAAGCCCGTCGCGTACTGCGTCTCTGCCCCGTAGAACGCAGAAGGGACGGCAGTACGTCCGACTGGCGACGGGCTCGACGCACCGCCACGGCCCGC
>NZ_MUBA01000425.1:4161-4336 GCF_002154575.1 Streptomyces bobili | reverse complement strand
CCGAGGCCACCAAGGTCCGTGGCGCGCAGGCCGTCCAGGGCGCGCGAGCGGCACGCGCCGCGACGGCCGCCACCGCCACCCGTGCCACCGCGACCCGTGCCACCGCCGCCCGCGCCACCACGCCACACACCACCCCCGCCTGGCACGCCGTCGACACCACCGAGGTCACCGACGC
>NZ_MUBA01000425.1:3857-4128 GCF_002154575.1 Streptomyces bobili | reverse complement strand
TCGCCACGCGCACGGCCGGCGCGGCGACCGCACTGGCCCACGGGGCCGTGGCGGACGTCCAGCCGGTCGCCGGTGGAGCGGTGCGGGGCCTGCGGCCGGTCGCCGGGGGCGCGGTCGCGGACGTCCCGCCGTACGTCACCGGGCTCGCGGGCGAGGTCACCCAGGACGCGTCCGGCGCCGTGCTGCCGCCCGTCGCGCACACCGCAGTGCGGGCCGTCGTGCCGGTCGCGGGGCAGGCGGTCGCTGACGCGGGCACGTCGGCGTACGGCGT
>NZ_MUBA01000425.1:167-3829 GCF_002154575.1 Streptomyces bobili | reverse complement strand
GCCGTTCGCCCACGACGTGTCGGCTCCGGTCACGCCGTTCGCCCACGACGTGTCGGCCCCCGCCATCGCCCTCGCGCACGAGGTGGCCGCCCCGGTGCTCGGGTTCGCCGAGGACGTCACGGTGCCCGTCGCCCCGTTCGCCGGGGAGGTGACGGCCCCGGCCGGCCCCTTCGCCCAGGACGTCACCGGCCCGGCCGGACCCTTCGCCCAGGACGTCACCGGCCCGGCCGGTCCCTTCGCCGACGGCGTCGCCTCCCCGGTGGCCCCTTTCACGGAGTCCGTCACCCGTACGGCTCACGGGTTCGCCCGGAATGTGACGGCTCCGGTCACGCCGTTCGCGTACGACGTGAGCGGTGACGCCGGTTCGCTGGCGTACGGGGTGGCCGGTACCGCCGGTTCCGCCGCCCAGGCGCCTGCCGGGCACGCCGTCACGGGTGCCGCCGCGGCCGCCGAGGCGGTCACCCCGGCCTCCGCGTGGGACGCCGTCGACACCTACCGCAGCTGATCCACCGGCCCGCGCACGCGCCGCGCGCACCCGCGCACACCGCGTGCCCCGCACGCGCCCCGCGCACCACGCGCCCCGCGCCGCGCGGGCCCCCAGCTCCCCGTAGGCCCCGTGCCGACGGGGTACCGGCTCCGTGGGAGGAAGGACCCGGACGGCCGAAAGCCGTCGGCCATGTCCGGCCGTCACCCGCGGAACAGGGCCGAGGTCGTCCCCATTGGGGTGGGGACGACCCCGGCCCGAGCCCTCCGGGGCCGCCGCACGGGGTCTCACCGGGTCAACCCCAGCCCGGTGAGGCCCCTCCCGGATCGCTCCCGGCGCCCTTCTCGGCGCCCCTCCGGCCCCTCCCCGGCGCCTCACAACCGGCACCGCGTGCCAGTGATCTCGGCATCATGTGACAGGTATCACCGCTCAGGTGTGACCCGCGATTTAGAGGCCTCCGGCAAGCAGGGATAACCTGCGAGACGGACATGCCGCGCGCTCGGACACCGTGTGCGCCTCCCTTGTGACTGATGACAGACGGCGGACGTCACGTTGCCCTCGCGGCACGCCCACGCAGACAACGAACCGCGAGATCACTGATAGGGACGGAAGCGCGTGGACCTGTTCGAGTACCAGGCGAGGGACCTCTTCGCCAAGCACGATGTACCGGTGCTGGCCGGTGAAGTCATCGACACGCCTGAGGCGGCCCGCGCAGCCACTGAGCGTCTCGGTGGCAAGTCCGTAGTCAAGGCCCAGGTGAAGGTCGGCGGCCGTGGCAAGGCCGGTGGCGTGAAGCTCGCCGCCACCCCGGACGAGGCCGTCGCCCGCGCGACGGACATCCTCGGCATGGACATCAAGGGCCACACGGTCCACAAGGTGATGATCGCCGAGACGGCCCCGGAGATCCTGGAGGAGTACTACGTCTCCTTCCTCCTCGACCGCACCAACCGCACCTTCCTCTCCATCGCCTCCGTCGAGGGCGGCATGGAGATCGAGGAGGTGGCGGCCAACCGCCCCGAGGCCGTCGCCAAGACGCCGATCGACGCCAACGTGGGTGTGACCCCCGAGAAGGCCCGCGAGATCGTCGAAGCCGCGAAGTTCCCGGCCGAGGTCGCCGACAAGGTCGTCAACGTCCTTGTCACCCTGTGGAAGACCTTCATCGAGGAGGACGCCCTCCTCGTCGAGGTCAACCCGCTGGCGAAGGTCGCCTCCGGCGACGTCATCGCCCTCGACGGCAAGGTCTCCCTGGACGAGAACGCGGACTTCCGCCACCCCGACCACGAGGCGCTCGTCGACCACGCGGCGGCCAACCCCCTCGAGGCCGCGGCCAAGGAGAAGAACCTCAACTACGTCAAGCTCGACGGTGAGGTCGGCATCATCGGCAACGGCGCGGGTCTCGTCATGAGCACCCTCGACGTCGTCGCGTACGCCGGTGAGGCGCACGGCGGGGTCAAGCCCGCCAACTTCCTCGACATCGGCGGCGGCGCCTCCGCCGCGGTCATGGCGAACGGCCTGGAGATCATCCTCGGCGACCCGGACGTCAAGTCCGTCTTCGTCAACGTCTTCGGTGGCATCACCGCCTGCGACGAGGTCGCCAACGGCATCGTGCAGGCGCTGCAGCTGCTCAAGGACAAGGGCGAGGAAGTCACCAAGCCGCTCGTCGTCCGCCTCGACGGCAACAACGCCGAGCTGGGTCGCAAGATCCTCTCCGACGCCAACCACCCGCTGGTCCAGCGTGTGGACACCATGGACGGCGCGGCCGACAAGGCCGCCGAGCTCGCGGCTGCGAAGTAAGGAAGAGGGACAGACTCAGCCATGGCTATCTTCCTCAACAAGGACAGCAAGGTCATCGTCCAGGGCATGACCGGTGCCACGGGCATGAAGCACACCAAGCTCATGCTCGCGGACGGCACCAACATCGTCGGTGGCGTGAACCCGCGTAAGGCGGGCACGTCCGTCGACTTCGACGGCACCGAGATCCCGGTCTTCGGCACGGTCGCCGAGGCGATCGAGAAGACGGGCGCCAACGTGTCCGTCCTCTTCGTCCCGCCGGCCTTCGCCAAGGCCGCCGTGGTCGAGGCGATCGACGCCGAGATCCCCCTCGCGGTCGTCATCACCGAGGGCATCGCGGTCCACGACTCGGCGGCGTTCTACGCGTACGCCGTGTCGCAGGGCAACAAGACGCGGATCATCGGCCCGAACTGCCCCGGTCTCATCACGCCGGGCCAGTCGAACGCCGGCATCATCCCGGGTGACATCACGAAGCCGGGCCGCATCGGCCTGGTCTCGAAGTCGGGCACGCTGACCTACCAGATGATGTACGAGCTGCGGGACATCGGCTTCTCGTCGGCCGTCGGCATCGGTGGCGACCCGGTCATCGGCACCACGCACATCGACGCGCTGGCCGCCTTCGAGGCCGACCCCGACACCGACCTGATCGTCATGATCGGTGAGATCGGTGGCGACGCGGAGGAGCGTGCCGCGGCGTTCATCAAGGACAACGTGAAGAAGCCGGTCGTCGGCTACGTCGCGGGCTTCACCGCACCCGAGGGCAAGACCATGGGCCACGCCGGCGCCATCGTCTCAGGCTCCTCCGGTACGGCCGCCGCCAAGCAGGAGGCCCTCGAGGCCGCCGGCGTCAAGGTCGGCAAGACGCCGACCGAGACGGCGAAGCTGGCGCGAGCCATCCTCGGCAGCTGACAACACGGCCTGGCCGTTGAACGCCTGTGGGCCCGTCCCCTTCGCGGGGGCGGGCCCACAGGCGTGTCCGCGGGCGCGCCGCGCTCTCGACGGAGCGTCCGCGTCAGCGGGGCTCCGGCAGGAGTTTCTCCGGGCCGTTCGCGGACTCCGCCCGCAGCTTGGCCCGCAGGGTCAGTTCCGCGGTCGAGAGGGTGCCCGGAGCCGCCTTCGGGGGGACGCCGGGGACCGTTTCGCCGGGCGGGACCGGGGGCTCGTAGCGCGTGGGGGCCGTGTACAGGGTGAGGGCCGTCGCGCCGATGATCGCCACCGTGATGGCGATCGCCGCCCTGGTCCAGAACCGTGCCCGGCGCTCGCTCTCGATGCGCACCGTCGGGGGCTTGGCGGCGCGCAGCCGCTCCGTCGACGCCGTCTTCGCGAGGCGGTGGTGCAGCACCTCCGGTTCCGCCAGATCCGGCAGCCGCTCGGCGATCGCCGAGCG
>NZ_MUBA01000425.1:0-136 GCF_002154575.1 Streptomyces bobili | reverse complement strand
ACGGCGGCGGGAGCGTCAGGAGTACGTCGAGCAGGGCGCGGTCGGAGGCGTCGGCGGGCGGTGGTTCGGGATGGCGGTAACGGGGGCGGAACCGGTGCCAGGGGGAGAGCGCGTACTCGTAGGCCGTCGCCCGCAC
>NZ_MUBA01000424.1 GCF_002154575.1 Streptomyces bobili | reverse complement strand
GCGGGGCGTGCGGATGATCAGGTGAAGATCCGTGGGTTCCGGATCGAGCCGGGCGAGGTCCAGGCGGCACTGGCCGCGCATCCGCAGCTGGCCCAGGTGGCGGTGGTCGTACGGGAAGACACCCCGGGCGACAAACGCCTCATCGCCTACATCGTCCCGGCGCGGGTCGACGATGCGGTATCCGCCGGCCTGGTCGGCGATGTGCGTGCCTGGGCGGCCGGCCGGTTGCCGGAGTACATGGTGCCGTCGGCGGTGGTGGTGCTGGATGAGCTGCCGTTGACGGTGAACGGCAAGCTCGACCGCAAGGCGCTGCCCGCTCCCGCCTACGCGGCGGGTGGGGGTCGGGCGCCTGCCACGGTGCAGGAGGAGATTCTGTGCCAGGCCTTCGCGCAGGTTCTGGGCGTGGACCAGGTGGGTGTGGATGACGACTTCTTCGCGTTGGGTGGCCACTCCCTCCTGGCGACGCGTCTGGTGAGTCGGGTGCGTGCGGTTCTGGGTGTGGAGGTCGGGCTGCGGACCCTGTTCGAGGTGCCGACGCCGGCGGGGCTTGCAGGTCGGTTGGGTCAGGCGGGTGAGGCACGCCCGGCGCTGGTCGCGAAGGCACGTCCGGAGCGGGTGCCGTTGTCGTATGCGCAGCGGCGGTTGTGGTTCATCGGGCAGTTGGAGGGCCCGAGCGCGACCTACAACCAGCCGGTGGGTCTGCGGTTGTCGGGTGGGCTGGACCGGCGGGCGTTGGAGTCGGCGTTGGTGGATGTGCTGGGGCGGCATGAGGTGCTGCGGACGGTGTTCGCGGTGGCGGACGGGGAGCCGTATCAGCAGATCCTGCCGGTGCAGGGGTGCGGCTTCGAGCTGGCCGTCACCGAGGTCGGGGAGGAAGGGCTAGCCGGTGCGGTGGCGCAGGCCCAGACATGTGCCTTCGACCTGGCGACCGAGATTCCGTTGCGTGCGTGGTTGTTCGGGGTGGGTCCGGATGAGCATGTGCTTGTGGTGGTGGTGCATCACATCGCGGGTGATGGTTGGTCGATGGGGCCGTTGGCGCGGGATGTCTCGGTGGCTTACGCGGCGCGGCGTGGGGGCCAGGCGCCGGTGTGGGATGCGTTGCCGGTGCAGTATGCGGATTACGCGTTGTGGCAGCGGGAGTTGCTGGGCGACGAGAGTGATCCGGAGAGTGTTCTCGCACGTCAGGTGGCGTATTGGCGTGGTGTGTTGGCGGGGGTGCCGCAGGAGTTGGGGTTGCCGTATGACCGGGTTCGTCCGGTGGTGGCGTCGCATGAGGGGCATGCGGTGCGGGTGGAGGTGTCGGCTGGGGTGCATGCGCGGTTGCGTGAGGTGGCGCGTGAGCGTGGTGTGACGGTGTTCATGGTGTTGCAGGCGGCGTTGGCGGTGACGTTGCATCGGCTGGGTGCGGGGACGGAT
>NZ_MUBA01000423.1 GCF_002154575.1 Streptomyces bobili | reverse complement strand
GAGTTGTTCGGGGGGGTGGAGTTGCACAATTTGTATGGGCCGACGGAGGTGTCGGTGGATGTGACGTCGTGGGAGTGTGTGCCGGGGTGGGCGGGTGTGGTGCCGATCGGTGTTCCGGTGGCGAACACGCGGGTGTATGTGCTGGATGAGTGGCTGCGTCCGGTGCCGGTGGGTGTGGTGGGTGAGTTGTATGTGGCGGGTGTGCAGTTGGCGCGTGGGTATGTGGGTCAGCCGGGGCTGACGGGTGAGCGGTTCGTGGCGTGTCCGTTCGGTGGTGCGGGTGAGCGGATGTACCGCACCGGTGACCGGGTCCGCTGGAGCGTGGACGGGCAGTTGGTGTTCGCGGGGCGTGCGGATGATCAGGTGAAGATCCGTGGGTTCCGGATCGAGCCGGGTGAGGTCCAGGCGGCACTGGCAGCGCATCCGCAGCTGGCCCAGGTGGTGGTGGTCGTACGGGAGGACACCCCGGGCGACAAACGCCTCATCGCGTATGTGGTGGGCAACGCGACGGAGTCTGAGCTGCGTGATTTCGCGGCCGGCCGGTTGCCGGAGTACATGGTGCCGTCCGTGTTCGTGGTGCTGGATGAGCTGCCGTTGACGGTGAACGGCAAGCTCGACCGCAAGGCGCTGCCCGCTCCCATTTTCAAGGCAGGCGGTGGTCGGGGTCCGGCCACGGTGCAGGAGGAGATCCTGTGCCAGGCCTTCGCGCAGGTTCTGGGCGTGGACCGGGTGGGTGTGGATGACGACTTCTTCGCGTTGGGTGGTCATTCGCTGCTGGCGACGCGTCTGGTGAGTCGGGTGCGTGCGGTTCTGGGTGTGGAGGTTGGGCTGCGGACCCTGTTCGAGGTGCCGACGCCGGCGGGGCTTGCAGGTCGGTTGGGTCAAGCGGGTGAGGCCCGCCCGGCGCTCGTCGCGAAGGCGCGTCCGGAGCGGGTGCCATTGTCGTATGCGCAGCGCCGGCTGTGGTTCATCGGGCAGTTGGAGGGCCCGAGCGCGACCTACAACATTCCGATGACGGTGCGGTTGTCGGGTGGGTTTGACCGCCAGGCGTTGGAGTCGGCGTTGGTGGATGTGCTGGGGCGGCATGAGGTGTTGCGGACGGTGTTTCCGGTGGCGGACGGGGAGCCGTATCAGCGGATCCTGCCGGTGGGGGAGTGCGGCTTCGAGCTGGCTGTCACCGAGGTGGGGGAGGAAGGGCTAGCCGGTGCGGTGTTGGAGGCGGCGCGGTATGCCTTCGATTTGAGTGCTGAGATTCCGCTGCGGGCGAGCCTGTTTGGGGTCGGTGCGGATGAGTATGTGCTTGTGGTGGTGGTGCATCACATTGCGGGTGATGGTTGGTCGATGGGGCCGTTGGCGCGGGATGTCTCGGTGGCTTATGCGGCGCGGTGTGCGGGTGGGGCGCCGGTGTGGGATGCGTTGCCGGTGCAGTATGCGGATTATGCGTTGTGGCAGCGTGAGTTGCTGGGCGACGGGGATGATCCGGAGAGTGTTCTCGCACGTCAGGTGGCGTATTGGCGTGGTGTGTTGGCGGGGGTGCCGCAGGAGTTGGGGTTGCCGTATGACCGTGTTCGTCCGGTGGTGGCGTCGCATGAGGGGCATGCGGTGCGGTTGGAGGTTCCGGCTGGGGTGCATGCGCGGTTGCGTGAGGTGGCGCGTGAGCGTGGTGTGACGGTGTTCATGGTGTTGCAGGCGGCGTTGGCGGTGACGTTGCACCGGCTGGGTGCGGGGACGGA
>NZ_MUBA01000422.1 GCF_002154575.1 Streptomyces bobili | reverse complement strand
GTTCGCGGGGCGTGCGGATGACCAGGTGAAGATCCGTGGGTTCCGGATCGAGCCGGGCGAGGTCCAGGCGGCACTGGCAGCGCATCCGCAGCTGGCCCAGGTGGTGGTGGTCGTACGGGAGGACACCCCGGGCGACAAACGCCTCATCGCCTATGTGGTGGGCAACGCGACGGAGTCTGAGCTGCGTGATTTCGCGGCCGGCCGGTTGCCGGAGTACATGGTGCCGTCCGTGTTCGTGGTGCTGGATGAGCTGCCGTTGACGGTGAACGGCAAGCTCGACCGCAAGGCGCTGCCCGCTCCCATTTTCAAGGCAGGCGGCGGTCGGGGTCCGGCCACGGTGCAGGAGGAGATCCTGTGCCAGGCCTTCGCGCAGGTCCTGGGCGTGGACCGGGTCGGTGTGGATGACGACTTCTTCGCGTTGGGTGGCCACTCCCTCCTGGCGACGCGTCTGGTGAGTCGGGTGCGTGCGGTTCTGGGTGTGGAGGTCGGGCTGCGGACCCTGTTCGAGGTGCCGACGCCGGCGGGGTTGGCTGGCCGGTTGGGTCAGGCTGATGCGGCACGCCCGGCGCTCGTCGCGAAGGCACGTCCGGAGCGGGTGCCGTTGTCGTATGCGCAGCGCCGGCTGTGGTTCATCGGGCAGTTGGAGGGCCCGAGCGCGACCTACAACCAGCCGGTGGGTCTGCGGTTGTCGGGTGGGCTGGACCGGCGGGCGTTGGAGTCGGCGTTGGTGGATGTGCTGGGGCGGCATGAGGTGCTGCGGACCGTGTTCGCGGTGGCGGACGGGGAGCCGTATCAGCAGATCCTGCCGGTGCAGGAGTGCGGCTTCGAGCTGGCCGTCACCGAGGTCGGGGAGGGCGGTCTCGGTGACGCGGTGGCGGAGGCGGCGCGGTATGCCTTCGATCTGAGCGCTGAGATCCCGCTGCGGGCGTGGTTGTTCGGGGTGGGTCCCGATGAGCATGTGCTTGTAGTGGTGGTGCATCACATCGCCAGTGACGGTTGGTCCTCTGCACCGCTCGAGCGTGACCTGCAGTCCGCCTATGCGGCGCGGCGTGGGGGCCAGGCGCCGGTGTGGGATGCGTTGCCGGTGCAGTACGCGGATTACGCGTTGTGGCAGCGGGAGTTGCTGGGCGATGAGAGCGACCCGGAGAGTGTGCTGTCGCGGCAGGTGGCGTATTGGCGTGGTGTGTTGGCGGGGGTGCCGCAGGAGTTGGGGTTGCCGTATGACCGGGTTCGTCCGGTGGTGGCGTCGCATGAGGGGCATGCGGTGCGGGTGGAGGTGTCGGCTGGGGTGCATGCGCGGTTGCGTGAGGTGGCGCGTGAGCGTGGTGTGACGGTGTTCATGGTGTTGCAGGCGGCGTTGGCGGTGACGTTGCACCGGCTGGGTGCGGGGACGGATATTCCGATCGGGTCGGCGATCGCCGGGCGGACGGACGAGGCGCTGGATGATCTGGTCGGGTGTTTCGTGAACACGCTGGTCATCCGGAGTGATCTGTCGGGTGATCCGTCGTTCGGTGCGCTGCTGGAGCAGGTGCGCGAGAGCGGTCTGCAGGCGTATGCGCATCAGGATGTGCCGTTCGAGCGGCTGGTGGAGGAGCTGGCACCGGCCCGGTCCGCGGCGCGGCACCCGTTGTTCCAGGTCATCTTGACGATGCAGGACACGGTGTCGGCGGCGGGTGTGGGGGGATCCGGCGGGGTGGAGACCGGGTTGCGGGCCAGTGGGCTGCCGTTGAGCCGGTCCGGGGTGAAGTTCGATGTGGCGGTGCTGCTGGGCGAGCGGTTCGGTACGGACGGCGTGCCGGCCGGTATCGGGGGGGTGGTGACCGGGGCTGCGGATCTGTTCGACCCCGGCACGGTGGCCCGG
>NZ_MUBA01000421.1:20128-20356 GCF_002154575.1 Streptomyces bobili | reverse complement strand
CGCCCCAGCAGCGCCCCCCTGGCCACCGGGAGGCCCCGCCCCTTCGCCGCCTCCTCATGGGTGACGATGTGCACGTCGAGATCGGGTCCCGAGTCGCGCGCGACCGTCGCACCGACGCCGGGCCCGAAGACGTACTGCCATGCCTTGCGGCGCGAGGAGCCGAGGACGATCTGTGTGGCGTTGGCTCCGCGGGCGAAGTCGAGGAGGGCGGCCGGAACGTCGTCGCCG
>NZ_MUBA01000421.1:0-20090 GCF_002154575.1 Streptomyces bobili | reverse complement strand
ACCCGGTGCTCGCTGCGGTACTGCTTCAGGTGCTCGTCGACCCGGTCGGCGACCCACAGCAGGGCCAGTTCCCGCAGGGCGGTGAGGTTGCCCGGCCGGAAGTAGTTGGACAGGGCCGCGTCGACCTTGTCCGGTGTGTAGATGTTGCCGTGGGCCATGCGGCGGCGCAGGGACTGCGGCGACATGTCGACCAGCTCGATCTGGTCGGCACGGCGTACGAACTCGTCCGGGACCGTCTCGTGCTGCCGCACTCCCGTGATCGACTCCACGACGTCGCCGAGGGACTCCAGGTGCTGGATGTTCACCGTGGAGATCACGTCGATGCCCGCGCCGAGCAGCTCGTCCACGTCCTGCCAGCGCTTGGCGTTGCGTGAGCCAGGGACGTTCGTGTGGGCCAGCTCGTCCACGAGGGCGACCCGGGGACCGCGGGCGAGCACCGCGTCCACGTCCATCTCGGTGAGGACGGCAGCCCGGTGCTCCAGCTGCCGTCGGGGAATTTCCTCCAGGCCGTGCAGCATCGCCGCCGTACGAGGCCGGTCATAGTGCTCGACGAACGCCACCACGCAGTCCGTGCCCCGTTCCACACGCCGGTGGGCTTCGGACAGCATCGCGTACGTCTTGCCCACGCCCGGTGCCGCGCCGAGGTGGATCCGAAGCTTGCCGCGTGCCATGTCCTCATTGTCTTCCGCCGACTCCTGCCTGCGCAGCGTCGACCTTACGGCCGACGACATGGACAAAGGGAGCGAGAGGGACGGCGCGGGATGCCTTTGACGCAACCCTGACGCGGCGGACACCCCGCAGGCCGACCCGGTCATACGCTCTCCCCCTCGATCCCTCGTCGATCCCTCGTCGCTTCCCCTCACCACTACATCGGACGGGACCCTCCGAACGGTTCACGTCGGAGGGTCCCGGTTTCACCTGCTCTGCGGAAGCCGTCACCGGCACACCGCGACGCCCTCTCTCACACCGTGCTGTCCCCGTGCGTGAGCGTCTCCCAGGCGAGGAAGAGATTGTTGCTGCCCGCAGGGCGGTTCTGGAGGGTCAGCGTCCCGGTGTTCGTCATCGCGATGCCGAGCCGGTTGTGCAGCGCGTTGTAGCCGACCTCCGTGACCGGACCGAGGCCCAGCTTCAGCGAGCCGCCGCACAGCCAACTCGGTGCGGCGGTGCCGAGCTGGTACGTGGCGTGGAGGCCGAGGGCGTGCCGCAGACGTTCGCCGACATCGGTGCCGTACAGGTCCTCGCCCTGGATCCGGCTGGTCTCGGCGATGTGCGCGATCGCCGAGATGCCGTACCCGGTGTGGGTGAAGTCCCGGCAGGTCTCCTGGCTGAGGCCGTTGACGAAGGTGGACTGGCCCTGCCAGTAGGCGACGATCTTCGCCCGGGTGTCGAGGTTCTGGCTCGGTACGGTCCTCGGCAGATCACCGTCGGACGCGAGGTAGACGTAGGCGCCCGTGCGGGTGCGGAACTTCGCCATGGCCTTGTCGTAGGACGCCTTGTCCTCCAGGAAGACGGAGATGCCGACGGCGGCCTCCATCATCGACAGTTCCCAGTTGCCGTTGGAGTTCGAGCCGTTGATGACCTCCGGGAGGTAGACGTCGCGGAGCATGCCGGCGAAGCGCCCGGAGCCGGCCCAGGTGCCGGTATACGTGTACTTGATGATCTCGGCCGCCTTGGGCCAGGAGGAGCCCGCCCAGCCGGCCTGGAGGGGCGCGTTGCTGTTGGTGTGATCCTTGATCACCGCGGACCAGGCGTCCATCAGCTCGATGGCCTTCCTGGCGTGCCGCGCGTCGCCCGTGACGTACCAGGCCAGGGCCTGGGTGTAGGCGGCGATGGCGTCCTCGCGCTCGTCCGTGCAGCCGTTGTTCGGGTTGGAGTACGAGCCGCACTCGACGATCGCGCGCGGCTTGGGGACGCGGTTCAGGTCGGCATACCTGCTCGCGAGCATCCGGTCGTAGGCACCCTTCCAGGGCTGGGCGCCGGCGTCGACCTGTCGGCGGGCGAAGTCGAGCTGGGCCCGGGAGACGGTGACGCCGGGATGGGCGAACGCGGCGGGGGCGGCCTCGGCGCGGGTGGCGGCGGGTGAGGCGAGGGTGCCCAGGAGGAGGGCGGCGACGGTCACGAGGAATGCGGGTCTACGCACAGCGACTCCGTTCTCGTATGTGAACAAAGAGCGCCCTTATGAACTAGGCGTTGAGCGGAGACCGTAGGTACAGACCAATGGGGCGTCAAGGGTGCGCGCACGCCGAAAGGGCCGCACCCCCGGAAGGGGATGCGGCCCTTTTCTGTGACTGCTTGCCGAGCGGCGGGCCCGCTAGCGGACTTCCGTGATCTCCGGTCCGCGCTGCAACTGACCCATGCCGCCGGAGAAGCGGGAACCCGCGTCCTCCTGCTGAACGGTCTCGGGAACCATCTGAGCGTCGTTCGGCAGCTTCAGGACGATCGGGTCGCGGGGCGCCATGGGGCCCTCACCACGGACGACGACCGTGTCCCGGAAGATCTGCTCCAGCAGACCCGCGGCCTGCGGCTGCACCGCGCCCTGCCCCGAGATCACCCCGCGCAGGAACCAACGGGGACCGTCCACGCCGACGAACCGCACAACATGGAAACCGCTCGTGCCGTCCGGCAGCTGCACCGGCACCTGTGCCCGCAGCTCCCAGCCCAGCGGCCCCTCGACCTCGTCGATGATGCCGCCCTGCTGGGTGATGCCGGAGCCGATCTCCTCGCGCACCTCGCCCCAGATGCCCTCGCGCTTGGGAGCGGCGAAGGCCTGGAGCTGGACGGCACTGTCGCGCAGCACGACGGTCGCCGCGACGATCGCGTCACCGGCGACCTCCACCCGCAGCTCCATGCCGTCGACACCGGGCACGAAAAGGCCGCCCAGATCGACGCGGCCCTCTGCCGGGTCGCGCACCTCCGAGCTGTCCCAGGGTCCGTCGGGCCGCGGCTCCGGCTCCAGCCGTACGCGCTCGCGTCCGCCCTCTGCCTCGTCCGTCTCGTCCGCCCCAGTGTCGACGCTGTCGACGACCTGCTCGGCCTCGCCGGCCGCGTCCTCGGCGGCACCCTTCTTCTTGCGACGTCCGAACACGTCACTGTCCTTCCCGGTCGGATACGACCGAAGCGTATCGATTCCCACCCGTCGCGCCGCCCACGGCGGCATGACCGTTTGTGCCGCTTCCGCCGTCCACGGCGGCGTGGCCACCGGTGGACCCGAAGCCCCCCTCGGCCCGCACCGAATCGGGAAGCTCCGCGACCTCCTGGAAGCGGACCTTCTCGACCTGCTGGACAACCAGTTGGGCAATCCGGTCGAAGCGCTCGAACCGCACGGACTCGCGCGGGTCGAGATTCACCACGATCACCTTGATCTCCCCACGGTACCCGGCATCAACCGTCCCTGGGGCATTCACGAGGGCGACGCCGCACCGGGCGGCCAGCCCCGACCGGGGGTGCACGAAGGCCGCGTACCCCTCAGGCAGCGCGATGGACACCCCTGTGGGCAGTACGACCCGCTCCCCGGGCCCCAGTTCACAGCTCTCGGTGGTCCGCAGATCGGCACCGGCGTCACCGGGATGCGCGTACGTCGGAAGCGGTACGTCAGGGTCCACGCGCCGGATCAGCACGGGCACGGGCTCACGGCTCACGGGTTCACCTCGAAGGCGCGGGTGCGCCGGACCTGGTCCGGGTCGCTCATGGCGGCGTCGATCTCCGCCCGACGGCCGTGCTCGACGAAGTGCTTCACGTCGACCTCGACGAAGAGAGCGTCCGCGCGGACGGCAACGGGTCCGGCGGGTCCGCCGATCCGGCCGGTGGCGGTGGAGTAGATCTTCCGTCCGGCCACGGCCGTCACCTCGGCCTCCAGATGCAGCGTGGTACCGACGGGTACGGGCCGCGCGAAGTCGGTCTCCAGCCGTCCGGTCACGGCGATCGTGCGCAGCAGCCAGTTCAGCGAACCGAGCGTCTCGTCGAGCGCGGTGGCCAGGACCCCGCCGTGCGCCAGGCCGGGCGCCCCCTGATGAGCGGCCTGCACGGTGAACTCCGCGGTGACGGTCACGCCCTCGCCGGCCCGTGCCTCCAGGTGCAGCCCGTGCGACTGCCCGCCGCCGCACCCGAAACAGTGTTCGTAGTGCGCGCCGAGAAGCTCGCCGGGCGCGGGCGCATCGGGGTGCCGGACCGGTTTCACGGCGCCGGCCGGAGGCTGAAGAGCTGCGGAAGTACCACTCACAGCCGCAGACCTTACCCGCCCGCCGGTCGCCCACCCGCACCCCGACCGGCAGCGCTGAGCGCGGGCCACCCCTGATCCGGGCACGGTCCGGCCACCGTGCCAAGCTTGGGTACATGCAGCTCTCCGCCACCCCGTACGACGAACGCCTCACCGCTCCCCGCTCCTGGTGGTTCATCTCGTTCCTCGTGGGCGTCGCCTTCGCCCTGATCCTGCTGCCGTTCGGCACCCTGCCGCTGCTCGGCGGCCTGGTCGGCGGCACCGCGGTAGCCGCGGTCGCGGCCAGTTCCTACGGCTCGATGCGCATCCGCGTGGTCGGTGACTCCCTGATCGCGGGAGAGGCGAAGATCCCGGTCGCTGCCCTGGGTGAGGCGGAGGTACTGGACGCCGAGGAAGCGCAGGCCTGGCGCACGTACAAGGCGGACACCAGGGCGTTCCTGCTCCTGCGCGCGTACATCCCCACCGCGCTGCGCGTCGAGGTCACCGACCCGTCCGACCCGACGCCGTACCTGTACCTGTCGACCCGTGAACCGCAGCGGCTGGCCGAGGCGCTGCGAGCGGCGCGCGAAACCGCCGCGTAGACAGGTCTCGCGGGACGTGCCGGGCGGGCGACCGCGGCGGGGGAAAGGTTTCTCCTCCCCCGCGCGAAGACTTCGCTCAGCCCCCGAGTTCCCGGGGTTCGTCCCGCAGGGGCAGCGGGTGCTCCGGCTTCTCCAGGGGCGGCAGCTCGGGCAGCTCGTCCCACGGCACCTGCATCCTGCGCAGGTCCGCCCGGACCTTCACCGCCAGTTTCCTGGTGTCCCGGCGGTTCATGAGCGCACCCACGGCCGCCCCCACCAGGAAGGGCATGAGGTTCGGCAGGTCGCGGACCATGCGTTTCATGATCTGCTGCCGCAGCTCGCGCTTCATCTGGCCGCCGAGCGCGGAGTTGAACGAGGCGGGCTTGAGTACGTCCACGCCGCGTTCGCCCGACCACGAGCGCAGGTAGGAGGTGCTGCGTTCGACGAGGTTGCCGGCGGGGCGTACGCCGTAGACCTCGTGCAGTTCGGCGATCAGTTTCAGTTCGATCGCCGCCACGCCGCTGATCTCCGCGGCGATCTCGGCCGGCATGGCCGGCGGTACGGGCAGCATGGCCGCCGCGCCGATACCCGCACCCACGGTGGAGGTGGCCTTCGCCGCGCCCGCCACCAGCTTGTCGGCGAGCTGCTCCGGCCCCAGTCCGGGGAACTGCCTGCGGAGCGTCCGAAGATCCCGTACGGGGACCCGCGGGGCCATCTCGATGATTCGGTCGGCGAGGTGGGCGAGACCCGCCCTGGCGCGGCTGCCGCCCCTGCGGGCGCCTTCCTTGGCCAGGTCCACCGCCTTGTGGCGGATCGCCGCGGCCCGTCGCCTGGCGACGGGCGCGGCGCCCTGAGCCGGCGCCGGGAGGTCACCCCGGTCGCCCGCCGCTTCGAGCGAGGCCGATCCCGCAGGGACAATTCCCCTGCCGGATGAGCCTCGCTCGTCGTCACGCACGCCGTGAGGGCCGTCGGACGGCCCCTTGTCCGCTCCCGACAGGAGGAAGCGGCGCTTCCGAGGAGGGGTCGAGCCAGTCACGGCCGACCCGCCCTCAGTCGCAGTCGCGGCAGATCGGCTGGCCGTTCTTCTCGCGGGCCAGCTGGCTGCGGTGGTGCACCAGGAAGCAGCTCATGCAAGTGAACTCGTCCTGCTGCTTGGGCAGAACCCGGACAGCCAGCTCCTCATTGGAGAGGTCTGCGCCGGGCAGTTCCAGGCCTTCTGCGGCCTCGAACTCGTCGACATCGACTGCGGACGCGGACTTGTCGTTCCGCCGGGCCTTCAGTTCTTCAAGGCTGTCGGAGTCAACGTCGTCGTCGGTCTTGCGTGGGGTGTCGTAGTCGGTTGCCATTTCGCCTCTCCCCCTCTGGGTATCTGCGGTGTCTCCAGCGCACGTAACGCGTGAGAGGCCGGACTTGTGCCCGCCTCGAGGCGGAGATTTTGCCTCACATCAAGGTCTGTTACTCAATCGACACCCAACCGGACTCCTCAAGAGTGATCGGCTTGGATGGCGATCGGGACCGTACACGGTCCTAATGCCGCACTTCAAAAGCGCCTCACCGTGTACTTCCCGTGATCAGGACCCCGGAAAACCCGGAGTTTCCGGGCTTTCCGGCAGCATTCATGATCACGGAGAGTGGATGGCCGGAAATTCGCCCTTGTGATCGATCACACACGGGAAAGCCCGATCAAGGCCCTAAAAATTCCGCTTAAAGCGAACAAGCCCATGTGTGTCGCGGCATGGTCTCAGAGCGGCAGGCTGACTCGCATCACGAGCCCTCCTCCCTCGCGCGGCTGAGCCGCGATATGGCCGCCGTGCGCCCGTGCCACGGAGCGCGCGATCGACAGGCCGAGCCCGACGCCCTTGTCACTGCCCGTACGCTCCGTGCGCAACCGCCGGAAGGGCTCGAAAAGATTGTCGATCTCGTAAGCGGGTACCACCGGGCCCGTATTGGACACGACGAGGACCGCCTGGCCGTGCAGAACCTCAGTGGTCACCTCGACCCAGCCGTCCTCCGGGACGTTGTAGCGCACGGCGTTCTGCACCAGGTTAAGCGCGATCCGCTCGAGCAGGACGCCATTGCCCTGCACGACCGCGGAATCCCGCTTCCCGCGGATCTTCACACCCTTCGCCTCCGCCTCGCCGTGCACCTGGTCGATGGCCTGCCCGGCGACCTCCGCCAGGTCGACCGGCTTGCGCTCGACGATCTGGTTGTCGCTGCGGGCGAGCAGGAGCAGGCCCTCCACGAGCTGCTCGCTGCGCTCATTGGTGGCCAGCAGCGTCTTGCCGAGCTGCTGGAGCTCCACCGGCGCGTTCGGGTCGGAGAGGTGCACCTCGAGGAGCGTGCGGTTGATGGCCAGCGGCGTTCTCAGCTCGTGGGAGGCGTTGCCGACGAAGCGCTGCTGAGCGGTGAAGGCGCGCTGCAGCCGCTCCAGCATGTCGTCGAAGGTGTCGGCCAGCTCCTTCAGCTCGTCGTCCGGCCCGTCCAGCTCGATACGGCGGGACAGGTCCGAGCCCGCCACGGAGCGCGCGGTACGCAGGATCCGGCCGAGCGGGGCGAGCACACGGCCGGCCATCGCGTAGCCGAACGCGAACGCGATCACGGCGAGCCCGAGAAGGGCCAGCAGGGAGCGGCTGAGAAGGTCGTCCAGGGCGTGCTGGCGCTGCTGGTTGGCGCACTCGTTCATCGCCCGGTTGAGCTCACTGGCGGTCGGCTCGTTGGGGAAGTTGCAGATGTCGCTGGCGACCTGCCCGGTGAGGATCTTGAAGGGCAGTTCGCTGCCGACGTTCAGCGCGTTCGCCGCCAGCAGGTAGATGATCGACAGCAGCAGAATGCCGGCGATCAGGAACATCCCGCCGTACAGCAGCGTGAGCCGTATCCGGATGGTGGGGCGCAGCCAGGGGAACGGGGCCTGCGGCCTCCGGGGATCCCAGGTGGGCTTGGGGGGCGCCTGGGGAGGCGCTGGAGTGGTGGCCATGAGCTCAGATCCGGTAGCCGGAACCGGGGACGGTGACGATCACCGGCGGTTCGCCGAGCTTGCGGCGCAGGGTCATGACGGTGACGCGCACGACGTTGGTGAACGGGTCGGTGTTCTCGTCCCAGGCCTTCTCCAGGAGCTGCTCCGCGGAGACGACGGCCCCCTCGCTGCGCATCAGCACCTCCAGGACGGCGAACTCCTTCGGGGCGAGCTGCACCTCCTTGCCGTCGCGGAAGACCTCGCGGCGGTTCGGGTCGAGCTTGATGCCGGCGCGCTCCAGCACGGGGGGCAGCGGCAGGCTGGTACGCCGGCCGAGGGCACGCACGCGTGCGATCAGTTCGCTGAACGCGAAGGGCTTCGGGAGATAGTCGTCGGCGCCGATCTCCAGGCCCTCGACGCGGTCGCTGACATCGCCGGACGCCGTGAGCATCAGCACGCGGGTGGGCATGCCCAGCTCGACGATCTTGCGGCAGACGTCGTCGCCGTGCACGAGCGGGAGGTCACGGTCGAGGACGACCACGTCGTAGTCGTTGACGCCGATGCGCTCCAGGGCGGCCGCGCCGTCGTACACGACGTCGACGGCCATGGCCTCCCGGCGCAGTCCGGTGGCCACCGCATCGGCGAGCAGTTGCTCGTCCTCGACGACGAGTACGCGCACGTCGCTTGTCCTTCCTGTGTCCACCCGCGTAGCGCGCTGTGGGCGCACGTCGGCGGGGGGCTTGGTGAGTGTGTTCCTCCATCCTGCCCTTTTCGGCCATAAGTCGGCGGTAAGACGAGTGCGAGGGCCATGAAGGACGGGTGTGAAGCCTGGGAATGCCAGATTTTCTCGTCGGGTTGAGGTTTCTGCGGAAGGGAGCGGGGGGAGGACGGCTTTACACCCCGCGATCACGCTCTGCATGTGCCGTAGCACCATGTGGCACTCCGCGATCCGCTTGCCGCAGAGTGGGCGTGGGTGTCCGGCACCGTCGCCGCCCGGCTGGGCAGCGCTGGGCACCTATGGAGACGTGATCGCCCCTTCCCAACCGGCACACCCCCGTGCCACAGACCCACGACCCAGGACGAGGGGGCGCAGCATGGACGCATTCACCGCAGGACTTCTGCAGCGCATAAGGGCGACCGAGTCCGACCTGACGCGGGCTCGCAACGAGGGCGACGACTTCCTTGTGGAGGTCGAGCAGGGCGAGCTCGACGACCTGCGCCGCCTCGCCGCCGAGCACGGTGTGCAGGTCGGTGTGACGACGGCCTGAACAGGTCACCCGCACGACGAAGGGGCCCCGGCGAATCCAGCGCCGGGGCCCCTTCGTGTGTCCGCGCCGCCCGCCTGGTCCAAGCCCGGCCGGACACGCGTCGTGCGCTCAGTCGTGCCAGGCGCCGAAGTCCTCCAGGAGCCGCTGGAGGGGCTCGAAGACGCCGGGGGTACCGGCGATCGCCAGCTCGCGTGAGGGCCCCTCTCCGGGGCGTCCACCGGTCAGGGCGCCCGCCTCCCGGGCGATCAGGTCGCCCGCCGCGAGGTCCCAGGGGTGCAGACCGCGTTCGAAGTACCCGTCGAGGCGCCCGACGGCCACGTCGCACAGGTCGACGGCCGCCGAGCCGCTGCGCCGGATGTCGCGCAGCAGCGGGATCAGTCGCTGGGCGACGTCGGCCTGGTGGGCGCGGACCGCGGTGACGTAGTTGAAGCCGGTGGAGACCAGCGCCTGCTCCAGCGGTGCCGCCGGCCGGCAGGCGATGCTGCGCTCGCCCTCCCAGGCCCCGGTCGCCCACGCGCCGCCGCCGCGCACCGCGCGGTACGTCTCACCGCGCATCGGGATCGCCACGACCCCGGCGACGGTCTCGCCGTTCTGCTCCGCGGCGATGGAGACGGCCCAGGTGGGCAGCCCGTAGAGGTAGTTCACGGTGCCGTCGAGGGGGTCGATCACCCAGCGGATGCCGCTGCTGCCCTCGCTTGAGGCGCCCTCCTCGCCGAGGAAGCCGTCGTCGGGGCGGTGCTCGGAGATCAGGCCGGTGATCAGTTTCTCGGCCGCGATGTCCATCTCGGTGACGACGTCGATCGGGCTCGACTTGGTGGCGGCGACCGCGAGGTCGGCCGGGCGGCCGTCCCGCAGCAGGTCCCCGGCCCGGCGGGCGGCTTCCCCGGCCAGTTCGAGCAGTGCGGTGTGCAGGGGGTCGGTCACGGCGCTCCTCACGCGTACGGGCTGTCGGCGCCCGAGGCGGCGGGCTTGGCGGCCCGCGACGGGCAGCAGCCGACGGGGCAGAGGTCGTGGCTCGCGCCGAGGGCCCCCAGGGCGCACGGGGTGACGGCCCGGCCGCTCTCGGCTGCGGCGCGCTCCAGGACCAGTTCACGGACCGCGGCGGCGAAGCGCGGGTCGGCGCCGACGGTGGCCGAGCGGCGCACCGGCAGGCCCAGTTCCCCGGCCTTGGCCGTGGCCTCCGTGTCGAGGTCGTAGAGGACCTCCATGTGGTCGGAGACGAAGCCGATGGGTGCCATCACGACGGCCGGCACCCCGGCGGCGTGCCGCTCCTCCAGGTGGTCGCAGATGTCGGGCTCCAGCCACGGGATGTGGGGGGCACCGGAGCGGGACTGGTAGACGAGCTGCCAGGGATGGTCGACGCCGGTGCGCTCGCGGACCGCGTCGGCGACGAGCCGGGCCACGTCCAGGTGCTGCGCGACGTACGCGCCGCCGTCCCCGTGGTCCTCGACGGGGCCGGAGGTGTCGGCGGCCGTCGTCGGGATGGAGTGGGTGGTGAAGGCGATGTGGGCGCGGTCCCGGACGTCCTCGGGAAGGTCGGCGAGGGAGCGGAGCACACCCTCGATCACGGGCTCCACGAAGCCCGGGTGGTTGAAGTAGTGCCGCAGCTTGTCGATCTTCGGCGGCTCCAGTCCCTCGGCCTCCAGGGCGGCCAGCGAGTCGGCGAGGTTCTCGCGGTACTGACGGCAGCCCGAGTACGAGGCGTAGGCGCTGGTGGCGAGGACGAGGACGCGCCGACGGCCGTCGGCGACCATCTCGCGCAGGGTGTCCGTCAGGTACGGGGCCCAGTTGCGGTTGCCCCAGTAGACCGGCAGGTCGAGCCCGTGGTCCGCGAAGTCCTTGCGCAGGGCGTCCAGCAGGGCGCGGTTCTGGTCGTTGATGGGGCTGACCCCGCCGAACAGGAAGTAGTGCTGCCCGACTTCCTTGAGGCGTTCCTTGGGGATGCCGCGCCCACGTGTCACGTTCTCCAGGAACGGGACCACGTCGTCCGGGCCTTCCGGTCCGCCGAAGGAGAGCAGGAGCAGGGCGTCGTAGGGGGTGGCATCGAGCGCGTCTCGCATGTCTCGATCCTGCCACCCGTGACCGACGGCCCAAAAACACCGGGTGGCGTGCCGGTGCGGCTCCCGCCCGGAGGGGCGCACGAGGGGTGCGTTAGGGTTGCCTAACTCGTAAGCTGTATCAGCTGCGGACGCGCCTTACCCGCCCGGCCGCACTCGTTGCATGACCTACCGAGCCCCCGCAGAACCACCTCTTCCTCGCGCCGTGCCGAGCCGCCACGCACGCGTGACCGGACCCGACGGAGACCTCCGTGCCCAGCCCCTACCGCGCCCTGTTCGCCGCCCCCGGCTCCAGGCGTTTCTCCGCCGCGGGGTTCCTCGGCCGCATGCCGCTGTCGATGATGGGCATCGGCGTGGTCACGATGGTCTCCCAGCTCACCGGGCGCTACGGCCTCGCGGGTGCCCTCTCGGCGACCATCGCGCTGTCGGCGGCGGCGATCGGGCCGCAGATCTCGCGCATGGTGGACCGGCACGGACAGCGCAGGGTGCTGCGGCCGGCCACGCTGGTCGCACTCGTCGCGTCGGCGGGGCTGCTACTGGCCGCGCACTTCGAGTGGCCGGACTGGGTGCTGTTCGTGTGCGCCGCCGCCATCGGTTCGGTGCCCTCTCTCGGGGCGATGATCCGGGCCCGCTGGGCGGCCGTGTACCGGGGCACCCCGCAGCTGCACACGGCGTACTCCTTCGAGTCCGTGGTGGACGAGGTCTGCTTCATCTTCGGCCCGATCATCTCCATCGGTCTGTCCACGGCCTGGTTCCCCGAGGCCGGTCCGCTGCTGGCGGCCTGCTTCCTCGCCGTCGGCGTCTTCTGGCTGACCGCACAGCGGGCCACCGAGCCCGAGCCCCACCCGCAGGAGCGCAAGGGCGGCGGTACGGCGATGCGCTCGCCCGGCCTGCAGGTGCTGGTGGCGACGTTCGTGGCCACGGGGACGATCTTCGGGGCGGTCGACGTGGTCACCGTCGCCTTCGCCGACGAGCAGGGGCACAAGGCCGCGGCGAGTGTGGTCCTGGCCCTGTACGCGGCCGGTTCCTGCGTGGCGGGCCTGGTCTTCGGTCTGCTGCGCCCCCAGGGAAGCCCCGAGCGACGCTGGTTGCTGGGCGTGTTCATGATGGGCGTGAGTATGATCCCCCTCCTACTGGTCGGAAACTTGCCGTTTCTGGCCGTGGCGCTCTTCGTCGCGGGTCTCGCCATCGCTCCCACGATGATCACGACGATGTCCCTCATCGAAGAGCACGTACCGCGCGCGCAGCTGACCGAGGGCATGACCTGGGTGAGTACCGGGCTCGCGGTCGGGGTGGCGCTGGGCTCCTCGATCGCCGGCTGGGTCATCGACTCGGCGGGCGCGCGAGCCGGGTACGGGGTTCCGGCGGTGTCCGGGGCCGTCGCGGTCGCGGTCGGTTTCCTCGGGTACCGCCGGCTCAGCAGGCCGGCGCCGGGTCGTGGAGGCACCGTTGAGCAGCACAGCGAGCGGGAAGAGCGGCACGTGGCGTAACTGGGGCGGCAATGTCGCCTCCCGCCCCGCGCGGGAGGTCACGCCCGCCTCCGTCGACGAGCTGGCCGCGGCCGTGCGCCGGGCGGCCGAGGACGGGCTGACGGTCAAGGCGGTCGGCACGGGCCATTCCTTCACGTCGATCGCCGCGACTGACGGTGTGTTGATACGCCCTCAACTGTTGACCGGGATCCGCAACATTGATCGCGATGCCTTGACCGTCACGGTTGAGGCCGGAACTCCGCTCAAGAGACTCAACCTGGCCCTGGCACGTGAGGGGCTGTCGCTCACCAACATGGGCGACATCATGGAGCAGACCGTCTCCGGGGCCGTCAGTACGGGCACCCACGGCACCGGCCGTGAGTCGGCCTCCATCGCCGCGCAGATCAAGGGCCTGGAGCTGGTCACCGCGGACGGCTCGGTACTCAACTGCTCGGAGAAGGAGAACCCGGAGGTCTTCGCGGCGGCCCGGATCGGTCTGGGCGCCCTCGGTGTCATCACCGCTATCACCTTCGCCGTGGAGCCGATCTTCCTGCTCACCGCGCGCGAGGAGCCGATGCCGCTCGACAAGGTCCTCGCCGACTTCGACGAGCTGTGGGCCGAGAACGAGCACTTCGAGTTCTACTGGTTCCCGCACACGGGCAGCACCAACACCAAGCGCAACAACCGCAGTGCGGGCCCGCGCAGGCCGGTGGGGCAGTTGGCCGGCTGGTTCGAGGACGAACTGCTCTCCAACGGCGTCTTCCAGGCGGCCCAGTGGGTCGGACGGGCGGTGCCCGCCACGATCCCCGCCATCGCCCAGGTGTCCAGCAAGGCGCTGTCCGCGCGCGGTTACACGGACATCCCCTACAAGGTCTTCACATCGCCCCGCCGGGTCCGGTTCGTGGAGATGGAATACGCCGTACCGCGCGAGGCGGTGACGGAGACGCTGCGTGAGCTGAAGGCCATGATCGAGCACTCTCCCCTGCGCATCAGCTTCCCCGTGGAGGTGCGCATGGCGCCGGCCGACGACATCACCCTGTCCACCGCCTCCGGCCGTGACAGCGCGTACGTCGCCGTCCATATGGTCAAGGGTTCGCCGTACCAGGGCTATTTCACCGCCGCCGAGCGCATCCTCACCGCGCACGAGGGCCGGCCGCACTGGGGCAAGATCCACACACGGGACGCGGAGTACCTCGCCGGGGTCTACCCGCGGTTCGGCGAGTTCACGGCGTTGCGGGATCGGCTGGATCCTGACCGGCGGTTCCAGAACGACTACTTGCGACGGGTTCTGGGGCAGTAGCGGCCCGGTCGGCGTGGGGGCCGCCTCCGGTCCGGTTCCCGTCCTCCGGCTCGCGCTCGGGGCGGGTTGCGGTGATGTCGTACCGCCGTCGTCGTCCTGCTCGATCAACCAACTGCACGACTGAGGGACGTAGGAACGAAATCGATGGTTCCGTTTCCGGTGATCGCGTGAAGTACGCCACGTCCAAGATCGCGGAAAGCGCTTGCCAAATCGTCAAGTCGCACTCCTTGCCAGAAGTTGGGTGGCGAGCCAATCCACGCGCGTGGCCCGAATGGAGTACTGTTGCGAGCCCTGGGCCCGGTCTCCCACCAGGACGTCCGGAGCCTTGACGGACTGCCAGGAGGGGGCCGGTTGCACAGGGTTACGGAGTTGGTCACTTAGCGTGGCGAATTGATAACCGTGCCATAACGGCGATCAAGGACCCTCGTGCGACACGCCGGGCAACTCGGCAAGGTTGTGGCAGGCTGCACCCGGGCAGGCCACACTCGACTAGCGGAAGCAGCGACGCACGTGACGTCGGCAGGCACCACCCGGGAGGTCCCCATGCCCGAACTGCGTGTCGTGGCCGTCTCGAATGACGGCACACGGCTGGTGCTGAAGGCTGCGGACAGCACGGAGTACACGCTTCCGATCGACGAGCGTCTGCGCGCCGCGGTCCGCGGCGACCGTCCCCGCCTCGGCCAGATCGAGATCGAGGTGGAGAGCCATCTCCGCCCCCGCGACATCCAGGCGCGTATACGTGCCGGTGCGACCGCGGAGGAAGTCGCCCAGATGGCAGGCATCCCCGTCGACCGCGTACGCCGCTTCGAAGGCCCCGTGCTGGCCGAGCGCGCGTTCATGGCCGAGCGGGCCCGCAAGACTCCGGTCCGCCGCCCGGGGGAGAACGCCGGGCCGCAGCTCGGTGAGTCCGTGCAGGAGCGGCTGACCCTGCGCGGTGCCGAGAAGGACACCGTCCAGTGGGACTCCTGGCGCCGCGACGACGGCACCTGGGAGGTCCTGCTCGTCTACCGGGTCGCGGGCGAACCGCATTCGGCGAGTTGGACGTACGACCCGCCCCGGCGGCTCGTGCAGGCCGTCGACGACGAGGCGCGCTCGCTGATCGGCGAGTCCGACGATCTCGCCGCGCCGGAGCCCAGCTTCCCGTTCGTCCCGCGCATCGCCCGGCTGCCCCGCGACCGCACGATGGACCGCGCGCTCGACCGGCAGAGTCCGCCCGCGCCGCCCTCCGAGCCGACCGAGGAGAGCACCGGCGAACGGGAGCGGGAGCGGGACTCGCTGACCAGCCTGCTGGAGGCGGTGCCGAGTTTCCGGGGCGACATGGTCGTCCCGGAGATCCCCTCCGAGGAACCGGAGGAGCCCGCGGAGGAGCCGGCCGCCGAGGAGCCCCCGGCGCCCGCCGCGTCCGCCGGTTCCGCCTACGCGGACGTCCTCATGCCCCGCTCGGTGGGCAGCCATCGCGACCGCCTCATCGGCTCCACCGACCGCCAGGCGGAGGCCGACGGCGTCCGGCCCGGTCGTCGCGCCGCGGTGCCCAGCTGGGACGAGATCGTGTTCGGCACGAGGCGCAAGAAACAGGAGTGACGACAGCGGGCGGCCGTACGGCAACCCGGCCTCGCCGTCCGCCGGTTCACCTAAGTCGGTTCGCATACACCTTCATACGTGGGAAGGGGCCGCACCCGTTCGGTGCGGCCCCTTTTTCGTGACCCGCACGACAGGGTTTCCGTGTTCCGCGCGACAGGGTTACCGGGGGTCCGGACCCACGGCGACCGGACGGGACGGATCCGAGGACCACTCCGACCACGAACCGACGTAAAGGGCCGCCGGAATCCCCGCCACCGCGAGCGCCAGTACCTCATGGGCGCCGGAGACGCCGGAGCCGCAGTACACGCCCACCTCCGTGCCGTCGGAGGCCCCCAGCGACGTGAAGCGGTCCCTCAGGTCCTCGGCGGGCAGGAAGCGGCCGTCCGCACGGACATTGTCCGTCGTCGGCGCCGACACCGCGCCGGGAATGTGCCCGCCGACGCGGTCGATGGGTTCCACCTCACCGCGGTACCGCTCGCCCGCGCGCGCGTCGAACAGCACGCCGGAGCGGGCCAGCGCCGCCGCCGCGTCCGCGTCGAGCAGCCCCGCCGATCCGGGGCGCGGCTCGAAGTCGCCCTCCACAGGCACTGGGACGTCGACCGACAGCTCCCCCCGCCAAGCCGTCAACCCACCGTCGAGGACCCGCACATCCGGGTGACCCGTCCAGTGCAGCAGCCACCACGCGCGCGCCGCCGCCCAGCCCTGTCCGCCGTCGTACACGACCACCGGCCGCGCGGCCGACACGCCCGCCCGGCGCATCGCGGCGCCGAACTCCGCAAGGTCCGGCAGCGGGTGACGGCCTCCCGCACCGGACGTCCCGGCAAGTTCCCGGTCCAGGTCGACGTACACGGCGCCCGGTACGTGGCCTGACGCGTAGGCGGCGCGGCCGTCGAACGGCGGCTCGCCGGCCGCCTTCGCCACGCTGAGCTGCCAGCGGACGTCCAGCACGACCGGCGGGTTCTCCCCCGCCAGGGCGCTCGCGAGTTCGGATGCGGAGATGATGACGTTCATGGCCCCATCCTCGCGCACGGGGTGGCCCCACCGTCCAGGTCCGGCTACTCTGCTCGGCCGGACAGGCTCGATCACGAGGCGTATGGGATCGGGCACATGCTGTACAGCCGATCAACATCCTTCGGCAATCGCACAAAATGGATGAGGAAGCGCACACCAGGCATCCTCCCGACATGCCCGCCACTGTGCGGCGGCGCGCCCGGAGCGGGCGGCACCGTGGGTGGTGCGAGCATCGGCCCGGGGGCCGGAGTGCGGAAGCGACGCGGCCACCGCGAGTGGCCGAGGAGAGAGTGACGATGCCCGAGGCACGTGGGCCGGCCGGCCTGAACGGCGAAGCGCACACTCGGTACGCGCCTGGCACGCCCTGCTGGGTGAGCCTGATGGTGCATGGATTGACGGCCACGCAGGAGTTCTACGGCGAGCTGTTCGGCTGGGAGTTCCGGCCCGGTCCGCGGCAACTCGGCCCGTACGCACAGGCCCTGCTCGACGGCCGTGAGGTGGCCGGCATCGGCCAGCTCCCCCCGGACCGCCATCTCCCCGTGGCCTGGACGCCCTACCTCGCCTCCGACGACGCGGACACCACTGCGGAAACGGTGCGCCTGAGCGGCGGCACGATCGGCGTCGGTCCGCTGGACGCAGGCGAGGCCGGACGCCTGGCCATCGGCTCCGACCCGGCCGGCGCGGTCTTCGGCATCTGGCAGGCGGCGGGCCACCTCGGCACGGACATCACCGGCGTGCACGGCACCCCCGCCTGGAACGAGCTGCTGACCTTCGAATCGGCGGGCGTCGTCAAGTTCTACGAGACGGTGTTCGGGTACCGCCGGGAGACGGCGGGATCCGAGGACTTCGACTACGTCACCCTGCACCTCGCGGACCGCCCGGTCGCCGGAGTCCACGGGCTGGGCGACGCGCTGCCACGGGACCGGGGGCCGCACTGGATGACGTACTTCGAGGTGGGCGACACGGACGAGGCGGTCGCGCGGGTCGTCGGGCTGGGCGGGCAGGTTCTCGCGCCTGCCCATGACAGCGCGCACGGACGCGTGGCGACGGTCGCCGACCCCGAGGGAGCCCGCTTCGCCCTGATCCAGGGACCGCGCTGACCGGACGCCGCACATGTCCGCTGCCGGCGCGGAGTGAGGGCGGAGGCGGGAGTCCCCACGGGGACGGGCCCGTCGGGGTCTCCCCGAAGGTTCCGGGCGCTCGCGGTCGAAGGCGTGACGAGTGGACGCGTCCGATGTCAGTGGGGTGCGCTTCACTGGAGGCCATGGAGCTCACTCAAGCGACCGTCACCGACCTGCTGGCCCGACTCGGCCCGGGGGACGGCTACATGTACCTGTCCAGCGCCTTGGACCCGGAGGGCCTGTCCGTTCGGCTCGACAGCAGGTACGGCGCCGCGCGCACCCTCGTCCTCGACGGCTTCACCGATCCGACGGTCGACGAGTCCAGGGGCGCGGCTCTCCTTCTCCCCTTCGGGGACCGGGCCGTGACGATACGGGCGTGGGCGTACGGGGATCGGTGGGTCGGCGCGGGTACGGCGCTGGATGCCGAGGGGACCGAGCGGCCGGTGCTGGTCGTCACCCACAGGGAGGTGCCGGAACCCCTGGTGGCCGCTCCGCGCGAGGACGGGGACGTGGACTGGATGGAGCGGCTCCTACGGACCACCGGCTGGACACTGCCCGCTCAGCGGCCGGACGTGGACTGGGCGGAGGTGGAGTCACGTCTGGGCACTCCGCTGCCGAGCGACTACAGGCGCATGGTCGAGACGTTCGGAGAAGGCGCCTTCGACGGATTCCTGACCCTGAACCAGGAGCCGTGGACGAGCCATCGGCAGAACGGCCTGCTCATCTGGGCAGGCACGGAGCACGAGAACCTGTACTGCTGGAGAACCGAAGGCGACGACCCCGACCGTTGGCCCGTCGTGATCCGGTCCTTCGACGGCGAGGACATCCCCTTCGACTGCCAGGCCGCCGAGTTCGTCTGCCGCGTCCTCACCGAACCGGACCACCCGTTCACGATGGCCCACTATTTCGACACCCACTGGTTCATGAGCTATGCGGAGATCGACTGACCGCGCACCGCGCTCGAGCCCTACGCGGAGAGGGCCCTGCCGTCGGCTGACGGCCCGTGAACTCCGGGTTCTCTCCGCCACGAACGCTTCCGAAACGGTGGCCGGCGGCCGGGGTCGCGCGACAAGATGGTCGGCATGACGGATGAAGGCTCCCCGATCGACCCCACCCGGCCGAGCATCGCCCGCGTCTACGACTATCTGCTCGGCGGCAAGGACAACTACGCCGTGGACCGACAGGTCGGCGACGTGTTCAAGCGGGATCTTCCCGGGTCGCTGGCGATCGCCTTCGCCAACCGCGCGGCTCTGACCCGCGCGGTCCGGGAGATCGCCACGACTACCGGCGTACGGCAGTTCATCGATCTCGGGAGTGGCCTTCCGACCGCGGACAACGTTCACCAGGTCGCGCAGCGGCATGCTCCGGAGTCCCGGGTCGTCTACGTCGACATCGACCCTCAGGTACTGGTCCACGGGCGTGCCCTGCTGGAGCAGAACGACCGGACCCGAGTGGTCCCGGCGGACGTACGCGACCCCGAGGCCATACGCACGCACCCGGAGACCCTGGAGCTGATCGACTTCGACCGGCCCGTCGCCGTGATGTTCAGCGCCATCCTTCACCACGTCAACGACGAGGAGGACCCGGCCGGAATCGTCCGCTACTGGCGCGACCAGGTGCCTTCCGGCAGCTACTTCTTCGTCAGCCACTTCCGTTCCGGCAACAACCCCGAGACGGCGGAGGCCGAGCGAGTCCTCCAGCAGACGTTCGGCCGCGGCCGGTGGCGCACCGACAAGGAGATCGAATCCCTCCTGGACGGTCTGGAGATCCTCGCCCCCGGAATAGTTCCCGCGCCCCGGTGGCGTCCGGAAGTGGTGGACAGCCCGTGGAACAGCGTCGGCGAACGGGAACTCACCGTCTGGGAACATCTGATCACCGCCGGACTGGCCCGTAAGCCGTAGGACGGCGCCCACGCGCCGAAGCAGACGCATCGGCGCCGTGGCGGGGCGCGACAGCAGTCCGGGCCGTCCGTGCCCGACAGCAGTCCGGGCCCGTCGGTGAGAGTCGCGGGCGCCGGGTCAGCCGGAGTTGACCGGCAGCACGTCAGGGGACAGGACCGCCGCGTGGGCCGACGCGGCCGTCATGCGTCGGCGATGGTGGCGTCGGCACAGGACCTCGTAGCCGACGGTGTCCGCCTGGTCGACGTCGCCGACGACGACCTGGGCGCCCTCGACGACCATCACTCCCCCGACCGTGCGCGCGTTGTGCGTGGCGCGGGCGCCGCACCAGCACAGGGCCTCGACCTGGAGGACCTCCACGCGGTCGGCCAGTTCCACGAGCCGCTGGGAGCCAGGGAACAGCTTGGAGCGGAAGTCGGTCGTGATCCCGAAGGCGTAGACGTCGATCTCGAGGTCGTCGACCACGCGCGCGAGCTGGTCGATCTGCTCCTCCGCGAGGAACTGCGCCTCGTCCGCGATCACGTAGTCCGCACGGCCTCCCTGCGAGAGGTGGTCGACGAGGTAGCCGTACAGGTCCTGGCCGTCCTCGACCTCCACCGCGTCGGTCACCAGGCCGAGGCGGGAGGACAGCTTGCCCTCGCCCGCGCGGTCGTCGC
>NZ_MUBA01000420.1 GCF_002154575.1 Streptomyces bobili | reverse complement strand
CCACTGTTGTTGCCGGTCCGGCAAAACGGCGCCCGACGGGCCTCGCACGCGTTCGGCGGTCACGTCGCCGACGGACGAAGTTCCGCCGCGTACCTCGCTCAGGCCGCAACGCCGTGCTCGAGCCGTTGTGCCTGTGGGATGATCGGCCGCATGATCGAAGCTCCAGCACGGAAGGGCGCCTTCCGCCCCGCCCGATGACGTGGCTGGAGGAGGCCGTGGCCGACGGTACCGCCACGACGCCCGCCCACCCTTCCCGTATCGCGCTCTTCGAGGCGATACGAGCCGACCGCGGCGGCCCCGTCGCCACCCGGCTGCTCCAACTCGTCCACGCCGACACCCCTTTCGTGCGCCGAGAGGCCCTGGACCTCCTCCACAGCCTGGCCCGCGAACGGCCCTGGCCGGAGGCCGTGGACGCCGCGGCGGCCCGACTCGGTGACCCCGACGAGGAAGTACGGCGCCGAGCCGCGTGCCTCTTCGGCTACCGCGGGCAGCCCGGCCCGGTCCTCGCGGCCCTCGGTGAACTCGCCGATCCACTCGTGCGCACCACTCTGGCCAGGGCACTCGGCCCGGCCGCCGCCCACCTCACAGCTGACGGCCTCCCGTCGGTCCGCTTCCTCGCCCACCTGCAGACGCTGCGCACGGCACGACCCGCACGATGGCCCTCTCTGGACGCCGCACTCCTCGACGACGTCCGGGAGGCCGCACACCACCTCGACGACATCGGACACATGTGGGGCCGGGCCCTGTACGGACTGAGGCGCGAACACGACACATACGCCCTCGTAACCCGCCTGCTCACCGAGCCCGCCACCCGGGACATCGGCGCCGAACTGGCCCGCGCGGCGTGCCACGGCTGGCGGGCGGCCCCGGTCAGGCTGCTGCCGCTGCTCGTGCGACACCGCGGCGAAGGGGTCACCCAGGCTCTGGGACTGGCCCTCACGACAGCCTCCATCTCCGAGGCGGCGATGCGGACGCACGGAAGCCTTCTCGCCGGAGTTCCGTTCACCCCGTCTCCGAGGGCCCGCCGGATCCCGTCCACCACGACGGCGTACGACAGCCCGTCCGCCGCCGCGCTGCTCGCCGCCGAGCCCGTGGGCGTCACCCGCCTCGCTCACGCCTCCGCGATCTTCGAGGCACTGCTGGACGCCGGCCCGCTGACCTTCCGGCAGGCCGCCCAGCTGTACAACCTGACCTTCTCCCGGCCCGGCCGCTCACAGGCGCAGTGTGCCCCGCTGTGGCTGCGGCACGCCGGCCCTTCCGCACTGTCCCGGCTGCTCGCCCTCATGACACCGCACCTGGCCGACTACGCGGTCGGCGAGCACTACCTGGCGGGTCTCGCCCGGATGGGCGGTCATGCCCGCCCCGCGCTGCCGGCCGTGACGGCGCTGATCGACAGGCGTACCCGCATCCCCGTCAACGACTCCACCCGCGACGCCGAGATGAGACTCGACGAAGCTCTTCTGGCCGCCGCCCGCCGCACCCGCCGGGCGATCCTCACGGACGTGCCGAGACGTTCGTGAACCGCCGGCCCCTGAACGTCGTCCGGTACCGAGCCGGGCTGGGCTCCACCCACCGGACCGCCTCAGCCCGCAGCTCCCACCGGGGCTCCAGGCCGGTTCACGGTTCAGCCGCCGTGCGCGGTGCCGTCGAGGATCTGCTCCCGAAGAATGTCCGCGTGGCCGCAGTGCTGCGCCAGTTCGCGCAGCGTGTGGAGGTAGACCCAACGCAGCGGCAGCGGTCCCCGGCGGTTCCCCAGGAGCAGGTCGTCCAGTGTCAATTCCGCCGTCGCTCGACGAGACGCCGCGCAGGCCTGCCGGTAGGCACCCTGGACCGAGGCGATGGTGTCGCCGTCGCGGAGATCGAACGACTCGTCGGGGGAGGCGGGAATGCCGATCTCGGTACGGGACCGGCAGCTGATCGCCTCGTCGAACCAGACCCTCTCGACGAACGCGGCGTGCTTGACCAGCCCCAGGAGGGTGGTCTTGGAGGTGACCAGCGACCTGCGGGCCTGCTCCTCGGTCAGCCCGTCGAGGCTGTCGTGCAACGCGGATCGGTGCTCGTCGAGAAACGCCTCGAACTGCTCGCGCAACGAAGCCTGGAACACGGCGGGTTGAACTGAGGGATGGGAGACCATGCGCGCAAGGATAGTGCGCTCCCGTCTCCTCGGAAGGACGGGTGAGCCGGTCGCGTCCGTCCCGCACGTCCCCTTGCCCCGCCACGTCTTGCGGGTCCAGGGGCAGGTCGGTCAGGCCCCCGGCGTAGTGCGTAGGCACCAGGACCCGTGAGCGGCTGGTCCGCGCGCACCAGGGGAGGACAGCGGCGGCGCACGATGCCCGACGGGGCGCCGGAGGCAAGTGTGGGAGGCGCGTGAATCTCACGCGTTTCCCTTGCCCTGAGGCGTCTGGAGTGATCGACGAATGGCGACAGTTCTTTACCGGATCGGACGGTGGGCCTTCCGGCGGCGCCGGCTCGTGGGTGGCCTCTGGCTGGGTGCCTTGGTGCTGGCCGTCGCTGCCGCCGCCATGGCGCCGGCCGGGGAGGAAGAGGACCTCTCCATGCCCGGAACGGAGTCACAGCAGGCGTTCGACCTGCTGGACGAGCGCTTCCCTCAGAGCAACTCCCAGGGTGCCGAGGCCCGCTTGGTGTTCCGGGCACCCGACGGACAGCGGGTGACCGCCGCCGAGCACAGGGCGGCCGTCGAGGACACGCTCGGTTCCCTGGACGGGGGCGCTCAGCTCGCGTCGGCCACCGACCCCTACGAGACCGGCGCCGTCAGTGAGGACGGCACCATCGCCTACTCCACGGTCACCTACACGGTGGGAGCCGTCGACCTGACCGAGCCGACGAAGAGCGCCCTCGAGGACGCCGCGAGCCAGGCCCGGGACGCGGGGCTGACCGTGGAGATCGGCGGTTCGGCCCTGGACGCGGAGGAGGAACCGGGTGGTACGACGGAGCTGATCGGCGTGTCGGTGGCGGCGGTGGTGCTGGTCCTCGCCCTCGGTTCGCTGGTCGCTGCCGGATTGTCGCTGCTGACCGCCTTGTCGGGCGTGGCGATCGCCTTCGGCCTGGTCTCCGCACTGGCCGTCCCGCTGGGCCTGACATCCACCGTCGCCATTCTGGCGCTGATGCTGGGGCTGGCGGTCGGCATCGACTACGCCCTCTTCGTCACCTCCCGCTTCCGCGACGAGAGCGCCCGGGGCAGCGAGCCGGAGGAGGCCGCAGGCCGGGCGGTGGGCACGGCCGGATCCGCCGTCGTCTTCGCCGGCGCGACCGTCGTCATCGCCCTCATCGGGCTGGGGGTAGTCGGAATCCCCGAACTCACCAAGATCGGTATGGGCGGCGCGGGCGCCGTGGTACTCGCCGTACTCGTCGCGCTGACCCTGGTTCCCGCGCTGTTCGGCTTCTTCGGCCGCCGGGTGCTGTCCCGCGCCGTCCGCAGGGCCACCCGGCCGGGAAGCCGGCATCCGCACCCGGTGCTCCCCGCGGCGGAGCGGCCCGGCATCGGCATCCGCTGGGCGCGATTCGTGCTGCGCCGGCCCGTGGCGGTCCTGGTGACGGCCGTACTCGGGCTCGGGACCGTCGCCCTACCGGCGCTGAGCCTCGAACTCGGCCTGCCGGGAGACGAGTCCAAGTCGGTGGAGACCACTCAGCGCCGTGCCTACGACCTGCTGTCGGAGGGGTTCGGTCCCGGCTTCAACGGCCCGTTGACCGTGGTCGTGGACACGTCGCAGTCCGGGGACCCGCGGGCCACCACGGACCTGGTCGCCAAGACCGTACGAGGAGTGGACGGGGTCGCGTCGGTCGGTGATCCGGTGCTCAGCCGCGACAAGGACACGGCCGTCCTCACCGCCGTTCCGCAGAGCGCGCCGAACAGCGGCGAGACCAAGGACCTGGTGCACGCGATCCGGGGCGCGGTCTCCGGCGTCGAGGCCGGGACGGGCGCCGGCGTCCTGGTGACCGGTACCACCGCGATGAACATCGATATCTCCCAGGCCATGTCAGACGCCCTCATCCCCTACCTGGCCGTGGTCATCGGCCTGGCGGTGCTTCTGCTGATGGTGGTCTTCCGCTCGGTCCTGGTGCCGGTCAAGGCCGCGCTCGGCTTTCTGCTGTCCGTGGGTGCCGCCTTCGGCGTCCTCGTCGCCGTCTTCCAGTGGGGCTGGGCGGCGGACCTGCTCGGCATCGAGCAGACCGGACCGGTGATGTCACTGATGCCGATCCTCATCATCGGAATCGTGTTCGGCCTCGCCATGGACTACGAGGTCTTCCTCCTCACCCGGATGCGGGAGGCCTACGTCCACGGCGCGTCCCCCGGCGAGGCCGTCGTCAGCGGCTTCCGGCACAGCGGACGTGTGGTGGCCGCGGCGGCGGTCATCATGATCAGTGTGTTCGCCGGATTCGTCGGGATGAACAGCCCCACCATCCAGACGATGGGCGTCGGGCTGGCCGCCGCCGTCGCCTTCGACGCCTTCGTGGTCCGGATGGCGATCGCACCCGCGGTCCTGGCACTGCTCGGCCACCGGGCCTGGTGGCTGCCCCGTATCGTGGACCGCGTGCTGCCGAACGTGGATATCGAGGGTGAGGCACCGAGCAGGCGGGTTCCGGACCCCGCGACCGAACCGGACGCGGCGGTTCGGCGGCTTCCCGTCGGCCGGGACTGAGCCCGCGATGACGAACACGGGCGGCGGTGGCCCGCGACCACGCACCTCGTGGTGGCGGGAGGGAGCGATCACGACGCTGGCGTTCGCGCTCTGTCTGCTCGGCGGTGTGCTGCAGGTCGACGACACGCTGTCACCGCCGTCCGTCTCCGCCTACGTCATCGCCGTGGTCTCCTGCGCCGTGCTGCCGGTGCGGCACCGGGCACCGCTCGCCGCCCTGGCCGCCACGACCGCGGTCGGCGTGCTGGTGCCGCCCCTGGGCCTCCTGCTCACCCCGCTCATCGTGACCCCCGCCGTGATCACCACCTACTCCTACTCGCTCGCCGCGCGTACCGAACGGCGCGCGGCGAGCGCGGTGGTGCTCACCTCCGCGGCACTGGCCGCCGCCATCCCCGCCTTCGGGGACTTCTCGTGGAAGGACGCGAGCAGAATGGGCGTGGTGGCGGCGTTCCCGCTGGTGGCCGGCGTGCTCGGTCACTCGGTGCGGAACCGACGGGCCTACCTGGAGGCCGTGGAGGAGCGGGCTCGCCGAGCCGAGCAGAACCGGGACAGCGAGGCGCGCCGGAGAGTGGCCGAGGAACGGGTACGCATCGCCCGGGACCTGCACGACCTCGTGGCCCATCAGATCACCCTGGCCAACGCGCAGGCCACGGTCGCCGCCCACCTCTTCGACACCCGCCCGGAGCAGACTCGCACCAGCCTCAAGGAACTCGTCGAGACCACCAGCCACGCCCTCGACGAACTCCGGGCCACCGTCGGTCTGCTGCGTCAGTCCGGGGACACGGCCGCGCCCGCCGAACCGGCGCCGGGGCTGTCCCGGCTTCCCACGCTCCTGGAGTCCTTCCGCCGCGCGGGCCTGGAGGTGTCGGTGCACCAGGAGGGCAGGGTCCGGCAGCTGCCGCCGGGAGTGGACCTCACCGCCTATCGCATCGTCCAGGAGGCACTGACCAACGTGACCAAGCACGCGGGTGCCGGGAGCGCCCGGGTGCGCCTCGTCTGGACCGGCGATCGTGTGACCATCACCGTCGCCGACGACGGAGGGGGCACCCGTACGGCGCCGACCGCGTCCACGGGACCGACCGCGTCGTCAGGGCCGTCCGCGTCCGCCGCGGCGGACCGATC
>NZ_MUBA01000042.1 GCF_002154575.1 Streptomyces bobili | reverse complement strand
CCCGGACCAGCCAGTGAGCCCGAGCCCGGACCAGCCAGTGAGCCCGAGCCCGGACCAGTCGGTGAAGCAGACCCCGGACCAGTCGGCCGGCGAGAAGCCAGGCCGGCCGGCCACCACCGCGGAGGCGCCGCCGAGCGAGACCGCCCCCCGCAGCACGGCCGGGACCGCCGCTCCCCGCCGATCCCGAAGCGTGAGCCAAGGGTCTGCTTCGCAGCGAGCAGAGGCCACTACCCCGCGAGCCTCGTCTCGGGAGGACCAGCTCCCGAAGGCCTCGCCCGCGGAGACCTCGCCCTTGAAGGCCTTGCCCCCGGAGGACCCGGCCGCCCAGCCCCCGGAGGGCCCGCGCGGCGCGTCCGAGGGATCCGCCGGCCGGCCGTCGGCCACTCCCGGCGGTGCCTCCCGCAGTGCCGACGCCCCCTGGCACCACGCCCGCCCCGCCTTCGAGGACCCGCAACGGGACACGGCCCACCCCGACCCCGAGCAACCGGCGACGACCGAACAGCCTGCCCCTGAGGACGCCGCCCCCGAGAGCGACTCCTCTGACAACCACTCCCCGGACACCGGCTCCTCGGACAACGACACCCCCGCGAACCCCCAGGGAGGCCCGCAGTGAACGACGCTCTCGACGTCGCCCTGCGACTCCTGATCGTCTTCGTCGTCTTCCTCACCTTCCCCCTGATCGTCGGTCAGGCCGAGCACAAGGTGATGGCCCACATGCAGGGCCGCCTCGGCCCGATGTACGCCGGCGGCTTCCACGGTTGGGCCCAACTGGTGGCGGACGGCGTGAAGTTCGCACAGAAGGAGGACATCGTCCCCGCGGGCGCGGACCGCCGCATCTTCCAGCTGGCCCCCGCCGTCGCCCTGCTCCCGTACCTCCTGGTCCTCCTCGCGATCCCGATCGGCCCCGGCGAGGGCGCCGTCGGCGAGGTCGTCGACGCGGGCGTCTTCTTCGTGCTGGCCGTCATGGGCGTCGGCGTCCTCGGCTCTCTCATGGCCGGCTGGGCCAGTGCCAACAAGTTCTCCCTCCTCGGCGGCCTGCGCACGGCCGCTCAGCTCCTCGCCTACGAACTCCCGATGCTGCTCACCGCCGCCTCCGTCGCCATGGCGGCCGGCACGGTGTCGCTCCCCGGCATCGTCGACGCCTTCGAGTGGTGGTGGCTGCCCTGGCAGATCGTCGGCGCGATCGTCTTCTTCACCGCCGGCCTCGCCGAACTCCAGCGCCCCCCGTTCGACATGCCCGTCGCCGACTCGGAGATCATCTTCGGCGCCTACACCGAGTACACCGGCCTTCGCTTCGCCCTGTTCCTCCTCGCCGAGTACGCCGGAATCGTCGTCCTGTGCGGTCTGACCACCGTCCTCTTCCTGGGCGGCTGGCACGGCCCCTGGGGCGCCGACGGCCTTGGCTGGGTCTGGACCCTGCTGAAGTCCGCCGTCCTCGCCTTCGTGGTGATCTGGCTGCGCGTCACCTACCCCCGCCTGCGCGAGGACCAGCTCCAAAAACTCTCCTGGACTCTCCTCGTCCCCCTGTCCCTCGCCCAGATCGCCCTCACCGGCGTCGTCAAGGTGGTGATCTCCTGATGTCCCGCCCGTCACCCGACCACCACTCCTCGACGACGCCCGCCGGCCGGCCCCGCATGTCGATTCCTGGCTCCGGCCTCGCCAAGGGCCTGGCCGTCACGCTCCGCACGATGACGCGGAAGACCGTCACCGAGCAGTACCCGGACGTCCAGCCCGACCTCGCACCCCGCACCCGCGGTGTGATCGGCCTGTTCGAGGAGAACTGCACGGTCTGCATGCTGTGCGCCCGCGAGTGCCCGGACTGGTGCATCTACATCGACTCCCACAAGGAGACGATCCCGGCGGCCACCCCCGGCGGACGAGAGCGCAGCCGCAACGTCCTCGACCGCTTCGCCATCGACTTCGCCCTGTGCATGTACTGCGGTATCTGCATCGAGGTCTGTCCTTTCGACGCCCTGTTCTGGTCCCCGGAGTTCGAGTACGCCGAGACCGACATCCACGAACTCACCCACGAGCGGGACAAGCTCCGCGAGTGGATGTGGACCGTGCCGGCCCCGCCCGCCCTCGACCCCGGCGCGGAGGAACCGAAGGAGATCGCCGCCGCCCGCAAGACGGCCGAGAAGCTGGCCGCCGCCCAGGCCGAACAAGCCGCCCAGGCCGCCGAGGCCGAACAAGCCACCCTGGACGCCTCGGCCACCGAAGCCACCCCGGCCGGACCGGACGACCCCCAGGGAGGCGAGGCGTGATCCTCGCTCAGGCACCCCACGGCTTCCTCTCACCCACCGGCGTGGAGATCGCCTTCCTCCTCGTCGGCCTGGTGACCTTCGGCGCCGCCCTCGTCTCCGTCACCACCAAACAGCTGGTGCACGCCGCCCTCTGGCTGGTGGTGACCCTCGGCGGTCTCGCCGTCGAGTACCTCCTGCTCACCGCGGAGTTCATCGCCTGGGTGCAGGTACTGATCTATGTGGGATCCGTCGTCGTCCTCCTCCTCTTCGGTCTGATGCTCACCAGGGCACCCATCGGCCGCTCCCCGGACGCGGACTCCGCCAACCGCTGGGCCGCCCTCACGGTCGCCGTCGCCGCCGCGACCGCACTCGTCTGGGTGGTCGTCGACGCCTTCCGCGCCACCTGGATCGACCTCGACGGCCCGGCAGCCGGCTCCACCGAGGCCACCGGCGCGAGCCTCTTCCAGAACTGGGTCCTCCCCTTCGAGGCCCTCTCCGTCCTCCTCCTCGCGGCCCTGGTCGGCGCGATCGTCCTGTCCCGCAAGGCGAAGGCGGAGCGAAGCTCTCCCTCTCTGAACTCCCGAGACACCGACGAGAGTTCCCCATCCGTCCCGGATGCCCGGAAAAATCCGGCCGAGCAGGAAGGCGCCCGCTGATGCACCTCGCCTATCCCGCCGTGCTCTCCGCCCTCCTCTTCTGCACCGGCCTCTACGGCGTCCTCGCCCGCCGCAACGCGATCCTGGTCCTGATGTCGGTCGAGCTGATGCTCAACGCCGTCAACCTGAACCTCGTCGCCTTCGACGTCTGGCTCAGCCGGACCGCCGAGGAGACCCTGCACTCCGGCCAGGCCCTGACCCTGTTCACCATCGCCATCGCCGCCGCCGAGATCGGCATCGGCCTGGCGATCGTCCTCGCCGTCCACCGCAACCGCGGCACCGCGGACATCGACAAACTCCGCGACACCGCCGAGGGCCACGAGAGCGCCCCGAGCGACGAACCCGCCGAGGACGACGGCACCGCCCCCGCGGCCGAGAAGGCTGAGGCCACCGCGTGACCACGACCACCCTCGCCGTCCTCGTCCCCCTCCTTCCGTTCCTCGGCGCCGTCACCGGCCTGCTCCTCGGCCGCACCGCCCCCGGCTTCGTCCGCCCGCTCGCCGTCCTGCCGACCCTCGCGTCCCTCGCACTGGCCGCGATCGTCGCCGTACGCCAGGGCGGGGACGCGGCGGTCGACGCGGCCACCGAGCTGACGCCCACCGGCTCCGTCCCGGTCGAACTCGCCCTGCACATCGACGGCTTCGCCGCCCTCGTCGCCCTCGTGGTCGGACTCGTCGCCACCTGCGTGCAGATCTACTCGACGGGCTACCTGCGCGACGACCCGCGCTACCCCTCGTACGCCGCCCTCGTCTCCCTGTTCACCTCCGCGATGTTCCTCGTCGTCTACTCCGGCGACCTGATCGTGCTCCTGGTCGGCTGGGAAGTGATGGGCATCTGCTCCTACTTCCTGGTCGGCCACTACTGGGAGACCCCGGAGGCCCGAGCCGCCTCCATCAAGGCCTTCCTCGTCACCAAGCTCGGCGACGTCCCCTTCCTCATCGGCCTGTTCGCCCTCGCCACCGACGCCGGTTCCTTCCGCATCACGAAGATCCTCGGCACGGTCGCGCACGGCGGACTCGACCACCCGACGCTGATCGCCCTGCTGCTCCTGGCAGGCGTGGCCGGCAAGTCGGCGCAGTTCCCGCTGCACACCTGGCTCCCCGACGCGATGGCGGGCCCGACACCCGTCTCCGCGCTGATCCACGCCGCGACGATGGTCGCCGCCGGTGTCTACTTCGTCGCCCGTCTCCTCCCGGTGTTCGAGGCGTCCCAGGCCGCGATGGCCGTCCTCGCCGTCATGGCCGCCGTCACCATGGCGGGCTCGGGTCTCGCCGCGCTCGCCCAGGACGACATCAAACGGGTACTGGCGTACTCGACGATCGGCCAACTCGGCTACATGACCGGCGCCCTCGCCGTCGGCGACCGCGGTGCCGCCGTCTTCCACCTCGTCTCCCACGGAGCCTTCAAGGCCCTGCTGTTCCTCGCGGCCGGCGTGATCATCCACGCGGCCGGCACCAACTCGCTGGCCGCCATGTCCCGCATGAGCGGACTGCGCGACCGCGTCCCGGACGCCTTCTGGACGATGACCGTGGCGCTCCTCGCGCTCGCCGCGATCCCGCCCTTCAGCGGCTTCTTCTCCAAGGAGTCCGTCCTCGGCGCCGCCGAGCACGTCACCACCGGCCACACCGAGCACGCCCCGGCCGCCGCGGGCTGGATCGTCCTCGTCGCCGGTCTGCTCACCGCCGTCCTCACCGCCGCCTACGCAGCCCGGCTGTGGCTGCTGGCCTTCCGCGGCCGTGGCGCCGAGGCCCCCGACCACGGCCGGCAACCGCTGACGATGACCGTGGTGCTGTGGGTGCTCGCGGTCCCGTCCCTCGCCCTCGGCGGGCTCGCCTACCGCTCCCTGCCCGACTGGTTCGACGGCCGAGACCTCGCCCCCACCCTCACCACCTCCGTCCTCGGCACCGGCCTGGCACTCGTCGGCGGCCTGGTCGTCCACAGCGCCTGGCGGCACACCACCGCAGTCGCCGCCCGTGTCCCGATCGGCGCCGTCGCCGCCCACCCCGAGGGCGACGCCGCACAGGTCGAGGCCGAAGCCATCGCGACCCACGCACCCGCCTACGGAGACGTGGCCTCGGCCCCTGACCCGGCAGACCCCGGGCGGCTCCTGCTCGGCCCGCTGCACCGCCACGCCGCCACCGGCTTCCACCTGGACGCCGTCTACACCACCCTGTTCGTCCGCCCGGTGCAGGCCGCAGCGAGCCTCGTCCGATTCCTCGACCGCGAGGTCGTCGACACCTACGTACGCGGTGCGGGCACCCTGCCCCGCTGGCTCGGCACCGCCGTACGGCGAGCCCAGACCGGCAACGTCCAGACCTATGTGAGCGCGCTGCTCGCCGGCACCGTCGTCCTGGTGGTCGCCGTCCTCCTCGTCGCCACGGGAGCGTGAGCACGCGTGATCGGTATTAGCGAGTCCGTGATGCAGTTCCTTCTGGCATTGATCGTGGCCGGCCCGCTCCTCGGCGCGGCGGCCGCTCTCCTCCCCGCCCCGCCCGGACTGAAGGGGAGGTCACCCGAGCAGGCCGTCCTGCGGCACGGTGTCACCGTGACCGGGGCGATCCTCATCGCAGCGATCGTCCTCGCGCTCGGCTTCGACCACGACCAGCCGTCGAAGATGCAGGCCACGACCGACATCAGCTGGATCCCCGCACTCGACGTGCGCATCCACCTCGGCATCGACGGCATCTCCCTCCCCCTCCTGGTCCTGACCGCGCTGCTGACCTTCCTGTGCGCGCTCTACTCGTACTTCAACCTGCCCGCGGGCCCGAGCCCGAAGGCCTTCGTCGCGCTGCTGCTCGTCCTGGAGGCCGGCACCCTCGCCACCTTCGCCGTCCTCGACCTGCTGCTGTTCTTCCTCGCCTTCGAGATGGTCCTCATCCCGATGTACTTCCTCATCGCCCGCTGGGGCGGCGCCGGCCGGACCCGCGCGGCCTGGAAGTTCATCCTGTACACGTTGCTCGGCTCCGTGGTCATGCTGCTCGGCCTGCTCCTGATCGGAATCAAGGCGGGCACCTTCGACATGGTGGCACTCGCCACTGACAACGGCCGCTCGCTGTCCACATCCGTGCAGGTCATCGCCGTTCTGGCGATCGGGATCGGGCTCGCGGTGAAGACCCCGATGTGGCCCCTGCACAGCTGGCTGCCCGACGCCCACACCGCCGCCCCGACCGTCGGCTCGGTCCTCCTCGCCGGCGTTCTGCTGAAGATGGGCACGTACGGGTTCGTCCGCATCGTCCTCCCGGTCACGCCCGACGGCTTCCACACCTTCGCGCCCTACCTCGCCGCCCTCGCCGTCGTCGGCATCATCTACGGCTCCCTGGCCTGCCTCGCCCTCGCCCGACCGGGCGCCAAGGGCGACCTCAAGCGCCTCATCGCCTACTCCTCCGTCGGCCACATGGGATTCGTCCTGCTCGGCATCGCCTCCACGACGCCGACCGGCGTCAACGGCGCCCTCTTCGCCAACATCGCCCACGGCCTCATCACCGGCCTGCTGTTCTTCCTGGTCGGCGCCCTGAAGGACCGCACCGGCACCAGCGACCTCGACACCCTCGCCGAGGAGACCGGCGCCGCCCTCTACGGCAAGGCCCCCCGCCTCGGCGGCCTCCTCGCCTTCGCCGCAGTCGCCTCCCTCGGCCTGCCCGGCCTTGCCGGATTCTGGGGGGAGATGCTGGCCCTGTTCGGCGCGTTCAACCCCGCCGACGGCCTCAGCCGCCCCGCCTTCCTCACCTTCACGGCGATCGCCGCGTTCGGGACGCTCCTGACCGCCGCCTATCTCCTCGTCGTGGTCCGCCGCGTCTGCATGGGCGCCGTCCCGCAGGACGGCCCACGCCTCACCGACGTACGCGCGTACGAGTTCGCGGCCTGGACACCGCTCGTCGTCCTCACCGTCGTCGCCGGCCTCTGGCCCAAGGCACTTCTCGGCCTGACCGACCCGGCCGTGCAGCAGCTCCTCGCAGGAGGCAACCGATGAGCCAGCTCGCCGCCGCACCCTCGGTCGTCCAGTCCGTCGACTGGCTCGCCATCGCACCGCCCACCCTCACGGCGGTCGTCGGACTCGTCGTCCTCGTCGCCGACCTCTTCCTGCCCGAGCACCGCAAGCCGCTCCTCGGCCGGCTCTCCGTCGCGGGCCTCGCCGCCGCCACGGCCCTCCTGCTGCCCCTCCTGGACGGCGACCGCTCCACCTTCTGCCTGACCGGCGACACGCGCGTGTGCAGCTACACGGCCGACCACTTCACCCTCGTCATCCAGTTCCTGGTGCTCGGAGGTGCGCTGCTGGCCGCCCTCCTGTCGGTCACCGCCCTCAAGGACGAGCGCGGAAGGCTCCCCGAAGGGGAGTACTGGTTCCTGCTGCTGTCCTCCGCCGCGGGCGCCGCCCTCCTGCCCGCCTCACGCGACCTCGCCACCCTCGTCGTCGCCCTGGAGGTCGCCTCCCTCCCCGCCTTCGCCCTCGTCGGCATCCGGCACGGCGACCGCAGGTCCTCCGAGGCCGCGCTGAAGTTCTTCCTGTCGTCCGTCACCGCGACCGCCGTCAGCCTCCTGGGCATCAGCTTCCTCTACGCCACGACCGGCACCCTCTACCTCACCCAGGTGGCCGACCGCATCCAAGACGTCGACGGACAACTGCACACCCTCGCCCAGACCGGCGTCGTCCTCACCCTCATCGGCTTCGCCTTCAAGACGGCCGCCGTCCCCTTCCACTTCTGGGTCCCCGACACCTACGTCGGTGCCCCCCTCCCCATCGCGGCCTACCTGTCCGTCGTCGGCAAGGCCGTCGGCTTCTCCGGCCTCATCCTCGTCACGGTCGTCGCCTTCCCGTCGTACGCCGACGTCTGGGGCCCCGCCCTGGCGGCACTGGCCGCCCTCACCATGACCGTCGGCAACGTCGGCGCCCTCCGCCAGCAGGCCACGCGCGCGTACAGCGCCGTACGCCTGCTCGCCTGGTCCTCCGTCGGACAGGCCGGCTACCTCCTGGTCCCGATCGCCTCCGCCGCCTACTCCGACGACCCCCAGCACGCCGTCGGCTCCACCGTCGCCTACGCCCTCATGTACGCCGCCGTGAACCTGGGCGCCTTCGCCGTCGCGGCCCTGGTCGGCCGCAGACACGCCACGAACCGCATCACCGACTACCGGGGCCTTTACGCGAAGAACCCGCTCGCCGCCCTGACCCTGGCCTTCTTCCTGCTCTGCCTCGCCGGACTGCCGCCCGGCATCATCGGACTCTTCGCCAAGGTCACCGTCTTCTCGGCCGCGGTCGAAGCCGGCCTCGGCTGGCTCGCCGTCACCATGGCCGTCAACGTCGTGATCGCGCTGTACTACTACCTCCAGTGGACGGCCCTGCTGTTCCGCGCCCCCGAGGGCGCAACCGGCAAGCACCCCGTCCCCGCGCCCCTCACGGCCGCCATCACCCTGACCGCGGTCCTCGGCATCGTCCTCTCCGGCGCCCCGCAACTGGTCCTGCGCTTCGCCGGCACCACCCTCTTCTGACCGGCACCACCCTCTTCCGACCGGTCACCCGGACGGCCCACGCCCGCCTCCGGGAGCACAAGGGAACCCGGGGCCCTCGTCTGGCGTTGTCCAAAACGGGAGGTTCCACTGGAGGTGGCACCAAGGACACCAGTGGAACCACCAGTGGAACCGCGGATCAGAAGTCGAGATCAGCAAGCGAAGGGTTCCCCTGCCGCACGACTTGGAGGGCGTACCGTGCACCGCCGGCACAACGGGCTCAGGACCGCAGTTCTCCTTGGGGGACTGTCCGCACTCATCATCGTCATCGGCAGCTTCTTCGGCCGCATGGGGCTCGTCGTCGCGGTCCTGATCGCACTCGGCACCAACGCGTACGCGTACTGGAACAGCGACAAGCTGGCCCTGCGCGCCATGCGTGCCCGCCCCGTGAGCGAGTTCGAGGCGCCCGGCCTGTACCGCATGGTCCGCGAGCTCTCCACCCAGGCCCGCCAGCCCATGCCCCGCCTGTACATCTCCCCGACCGAGGCGCCCAACGCCTTCGCCACCGGCCGCAACCCGCGCAACGCCGCGGTGTGCTGCACGGAGGGCATCCTCCGCCTCCTCGACGAGCGAGAACTGCGCGGCGTCATCGGCCACGAGCTGAGTCACGTCTACAACCGCGACATCCTCATCTCCTCGGTCGCCGGCGCCCTCGCCTCCGTGATCATGTTCCTGGTCAACTTCGCCTGGCTGATCCCCATCGGCCGGTCCAACGACGACGACGGCCCCGGCATCCTCGGCATGCTGCTGATCATGATCCTCGGCCCGCTCGCCGCCAGCCTCATCCAACTGGCCATCAGCCGCTCCCGCGAGTACGAGGCCGACGCCTCCGGCGCCCAGCTCACCGGCGACCCCCTGGCCCTCGCCGGTGCCCTGCGCAAGCTCGAACTGGGCGTCAAGCAGCTTCCGCTGCCGCCCGAGCCCCGCATCGAGACCGCGAGCCACATGATGATCGCGAACCCGTTCCGCCCGGGCCAGGGCCTCTCCAAGATGTTTTCGACGCACCCGCCGATGGCGGAGCGCATCGCCCGTCTCGAGAAGATGGCAGGCCACCAGTGAAGACCATCCTGAACGTCATATGGCTCATCCTCAGCGGCTTCTGGCTGTTCCTCGGATACGTGTTCGCAGGCCTGCTGCTGTGCATCACGATCATCGGCATACCTTTCGGCATCGCCGCTTTTCGTATCGGCGTCTACGCCCTCTGGCCCTTCGGCTACACGACCATCGAGCGCCGCGACGCCGGAGCCCCCTCCTGTCTCGGCAACGTCCTCTGGCTGGTCCTCGCCGGCTGGTGGCTGGCCCTCGCCCACATCGTCACCGGTATCGCGCTGTGCCTGACGATCATCGGCATCCCGTTCGGCATCGCCAACTTCAAGCTGATCCCGGTCTCACTGCTTCCGCTGGGCCGCGAGATCGTGCCCACGGACCAGCCGTTCGCCGGGCGCTGAACCACCGCGAGCGGACCGAAGTTGTCCACAGTCCGCCGGTTGTCCACAGGCCGGCCCGGATGTCAGTGGCAACCCGCACCATGAATGCATGAGCGAGAACGAGCAGGCGAAGACACCACCGACAGGACGCCGGGCCCACGCCCGCCCGTGCCCGGTGTCCCGAATATCCGGGCGAGCACAAGCACCGACCGCGTAACGGGCCCTGGCCGCCGCCTACGCCCACCGCCTCCTACGCCCGCCCCGCTC
>NZ_MUBA01000419.1 GCF_002154575.1 Streptomyces bobili | reverse complement strand
GCGCCGCGGCCTCCGCCCCGAGGACGACGCTGTACGAGATGTCGTCCGTGGCACCCCCCTGCTCGTGTCCCCCCAGTACCCCTACGACCTCCCTGAACCCGTTGACCCACGGGCTGCCGCTGGTCCCCCCGCTGAATCCGGGACAGTCGATGCGCTGCTGGGTACGGCTGTGGGAACGCGGCCTGTCGCTGCAGGTGAGGGGCGTCTCGCGGGAGTCGGGGTATCCGGTGACGGTCACGGCGGTCGCGCCGACATCCGTCCGGGTCACGAACCGATTGCCCCCGACAACGTCCTCGACCCCCTTCCCACCCTTCTCCCCGACCACCGCGAACGCGACGTCACTGTCCTCGTCGCGCCTCTCGGCCCACCCGTCGGGAAGGAAGTTCCGCTCGACCCTCCACACCCCGTAGGGGGCCTTCCCGTCCCGGTATCCGGGTACGAAGACGAGCGGACCCCGCCCGGCGAGGCAGTGCGCGGCGGTGACCAGGAGATCGCGGTGCGGACCGCGCACGACGGACGCCGTACAGGAGTGCGCTCCGACAAGCCCGCCCGGCCCCTCGGCATCGTCCGCGTCGAACAGCGCCCCCACCCGCGCCGTCCCCGCCGTCACCCCTGCGGCGACCGTCACCCCGAGAGGGCCGGTCCCGCCGCCGGCAGCCGCCTCCGAGGCCGAGGTGACCGCCAGCAGGACGACACCGAGCAGGGCGGCGTAGGGACGCGGGCTGCGCTTCATCGCCCCCACTGTGTCCCACGAAGGTGAGAGCCGGGTCAGACCCCGCTATCGTCCACGAAGTCGTAGAGGCCCCGTGCGGAAGGCATCTCCCGTGACCGACATCCCCCCCGACCTCACCTGGGTGCGTGCCGCCCCGCCGGAGGCGACCGGCCCCGGCCCCTGGATCGAGATCGCCTTCGGCGAGGGCGACGACACGGAGGCCCCCGTCTACCTCCGCGAGACCAGCGACCCGGACAACGTGGTCACGACGAACCGCCGCAAGTGGGACGCCTTCGTACTAGGAGTACAGGCCGGCGAGTTCGACCACTTCGTGGAAGGCGTGGCGGAAGCCGAGACCTCGGCTGAAGCGGACGGCGACCCCGCGAGCACCGTCTGACCTCAGGTCAGAGACGGTCCTCACAGCGGGCCCTGGGCCCGCCTCCGTACACCGTCGGGCATGAGAACATCGAATCGGGCTCTCACCCGACCAGCCGTCAGAAACGGCACTCGGCCGTGAAGTGGGTCAACGACGGAACCACACGACAGGTTCCGCTCCGACCTCGTTGCCCGGCGTAACCTACCGTGATACACAGAGTGACGAGTGCGAGCTTTTCGTACGAATCCCGCCCGTCAATGACGCCAAGTCGACATACGAAGGCGGCGTTGTCGGCGACAATGAGTCCTGACCTCTGCACACCGCAGGGGCCTCTCGGAACTACCCACCAGGGGCGGTGACTTACATGCTCTTTGCGGCCGACAAGGGAGACATCAACACCATCATCGGCGGGATCGCTCCGGACTGGGGCCCCTTCGGCAGCCTGGGCAACGAGGCCAAGGTGATGATCGAGGTGGTGATGGCCATCGCCATCCTCCTCTGCCTCGGAATCGCGATCTGGGGCGCCGCCAAGCAGCGCATCGGCGCGACGGCCCTGCGCGACACCTTCAGCGCGGAACAGGGCAAGGGCCTCATCATCGCCGGGCTGACGGGCGTCTTCATCATCGGGTCCCTCGGCACCCTGTTCACGATCGTGTACGGCATGGCCGTGTAGCGGGCGTCACCGACCCCCGTCCGTTCCGGGCACGCCCGGCCCTCTCCACCCCACCCACCCGTCGTGCCCACCGGCTGAGGTTGCGTTTCCCTGATGTCGAGTCACCACACCGCGCCCGCGCGGGAACCAGCACGGCTACCGTCGTACTACTACGTGTTCCGGTACGGCAGCGAGGGGGCGTACACGGCATGAGTCCCGGAGACGAACACGACTACGGCGAGCCGGCGGGCACCCGCATGCGCCTCCCCGAGGCCGACCCCTACGGCGGCGCCCGCCGCCCGGCGCGCTCGTCCTCGCGCAACCTGGTCATGGTGGTCGGCGTCGTCGTCCTCCTCATCGCCGCGATCGCCTTCGCGAACCGTGGAGGAGACGACTCCCCTTCCACCACGGCCACCGGCGAGACCAACGCCGACCGGCCGGGGACTTCGTCGACTGCAGCGAGCGGGACGAAGCCGGTCGAGACCAAGACCGGCGCCATCCCGTCCGGCTTCCCCCGGACCGAGCAGGGAGCCCAGTCCGCGGCCGCCAACTACGCCGTCGCACTGGGCTCCACCGGCATGTTCCAGAAGGCGAGCCGGCACGCCCTCGTCGACACCGTCTACACCGCCGCCACCGCCGCCGGGCTGCAAGCGCCGATGGACCAGGCCTATTCGGCCGCCTTCCTCGCCAAGCTGGGCCTCGACGCCGACGGAAACGCCCCCGAGGGCAACACCTTCGTCTCCCGCGTCGTCCCGGTGGGCACCACGGTCCGGGCCTACGCCGACACCACCGCCAAGGTCGCCGTCTGGTATCTCGGCCTGATCGGCATGTCCGGGGAGAACTCGACCGACCCCGTCACCTCGTCGTGGAAGACCTGGACCTTCGACCTCCAGTGGGTCGAGGGCGACTGGAAGATCACCGCCGACGAGCAGAAGGACGGACCGGCTCCCGTCCCGGGCGACGACAGGGCCGCCGCCTCCGACGAGATCAGCAAGGCCATCGAGGAGTACGGAGGGTTCACGTATGCCCGGTAACCCGCACCGCGTGCTCCGGCTCGCCGGAGTCGTCGCGGCCGTCCAGGCCTCGGCCGTGCTGCTGGCCACCCGTGCCTTCGCCGCACCCACACCCAGCCCGACGCCGACTCCCACGACTGCCTCGCCGTCCCCGACGAGCAGCCTCGACTGCAGCCTCATCCCGGGGGAAGCCAAGAAGTACTGCGAAAAAGGCAACACCCCCTCCGGCACCACCACCCCCGGCGTCTCCGACACCCTCGACCCCCTCTCCTCGCTGGCCAAGGGCTGTGCCGAAGCCGCCGCCTGGACCGTTGAGAAGCTCAGCGCCGCCGTGCAGGACACCGCGAACGTCGACTTCACCAACGCCCGGTTCCTCCAGCAGTACGCCGTTGTGTTCGCCGCGTCGACCGTCCTGACCCTCCTGCTGTGGCTGCTGGCCGTCGCCAAGCGGGCGGTCCGCGGGGTCCCCCTCACCACCGCCATCGGCGAAGCCGTCGGTTTCCTCTGGCTCACCGTCCTCGCCTCCGCCTTCACCCCGCTGATCCTCTACACGGTCGTCTCGGCCACCGACGGCATCAGCGAGGTCCTGGCGAAGACGACCGGCGGCCAGACCGACGCCTACTTCGGCACCTTCTCCGCCGCCCTGGAGAAGGGCGAGGACATCGGCGGCGGTCCGATCATGCTGATCGTGGTCTCCCTGGTGTCCATCCTCGCCGCCGGCGTCCTGTGGCTGGAGCTGGTCCTGCGGGCCGCTCTGCTCTACGTCGGCGCCCTGCTCGGCACGGTCGTCTACGCCGGCCTCGTCGACAAGAACCTGTGGGGCCACGTCCGCCGCTGGGCCGGCATCATGATCGCCGTCATCCTGGTCAAGCCGGTCATCGTGATCGTCCTCGGCCTGGCCGGAGCGCTCTCCGCCGACGACGGCCCCAACGCGTTCGGCGCCGTCGTCTCCGGCCTGTCCATCATCCTGCTGGCCATCTTCGCCAGCGCGATGATCTACCGATTCGTGCCGGGCTTCGGCGACGAGATCGCGAACTCGCGCAACAACCGCATCATGCAGGGCGCCGAGGGCAAGGCCGCGGCCGTCATCAGCTCGCCCGCGACCCTCGTCGCCCAGGGCATCAAGACGCACAGCACCCGAGCCGACAACAACGGCGGCGGCGGGTCCTCCTCCAGCGGCCAGCGCCCGGCCAACCAGGCCGCCGGCGGCGTGGCCGCACACAGCTCGCGCAGCTCGAACGGCGGCGGATCTGTCCCCTCCGCCGCACCCGCGCCCCGCGCGAGCAGCCCGGTGAACACCCCGCACGCCGGCAACACCCGCAACAGCAGTACCAACCGCACCGGAGGTGAAGGGCGTTGACGACCGAATCCCACGTGTCCCACGTGATCACGCCCCGCCGTACATATCTGATCGGCCGCGCCCGGCCGAACGCGATCGTCGGCCGCAACCGCGAGTCCGGCGAGATCGCGCTCATCGTCGTCGGCGCGTTCCTCGGCATGATGTGCGGGCTCCTCGTCCCCGTCCTGACCCTGCGGATCGTGCTGCTCGCCGGCTTCCCGATGATCGCGCTCGCCGCGGTGTACGTGCCGTACAAGCACCGCACGTTCTACAAGTGGTTCGAGATCAACCGCAGTTACAAGCGCACCCTGCGCCGGGGCACGGTCTACCGCTCGGCCGCCATGGAGGCGGGCACCCGGATCGACGGCCAGGAGATCGAGGTCGGCCCGCCACCCGGCATCGGCCGCATCAACTGGCTCGCCGCCCCCTTCGGCCCCGACGAGATCGCCGTACTCCTGCACGCGGACCGCCGTACGGTGACCGCGGCCATCGAGATCGAGGGACCGGGCGTCGGCCTGCGCGACAGCGAGGACCAGGAAGCCCTCGTCGACCGCTTCGGCACCCTCCTCAAGCATGTGGCCAACGGCGACGGCTTCGTCACCCGCCTGCAGATCCTCGCCCGCACCCTCCCGGCCGATCCCGACGCCCACGCCAAGGACGTCTCCCAGCGCGGCGACGACAAGGCGCTGCCCTGGCTGCAGTCGTCGTACGAGCAGCTCCAGTCGATGGTGTCGACGAGCAGCGAGCAGCACCGCGCCTACCTGGTCGCCTGCATGCACTTCACGCGCGAACTGGCCGCCGAGGCCAACGCCATGGCCCGCGCCGCCCGCCCGCAGAACGGCCGCAAGCTGGACCGTGACGCCGGCCTCGCCGTCGTCATGGCCCGCGAGCTGACCGACATCTGCTCCCGCCTCCAGGAAGCGGACATCCGCGTCCGCCAGCCCCTCGGCCAGGGCCGCCTGTCGTCGCTGATCCACTCCATGTACGACCCGGACCACCCGATCGACCACATCCAGGCGATGACCCGCCGCAACGCCTGGCCGGCCGAGCTGGACGCCATGGAGCCCACCCACCTGAAGGCGAAGACCCGCGAGTCCTCCACCCGAGCCCCCTGGTGCCACGCCACGGCCTGGGTGAAGGAGTGGCCGATGACGCCCGTCGGCGTCAACTTCCTGGCCCCGCTCCTCGTCCACACCCCGGACGTGATCCGCACGGTCGCCGTGACGATGGATCTCGAACCCACCGAGGTGGCCATCGAACGCATGCTGACCGAGAAGACGAACGACGAGGCGGAGGCGAGCCGCGCCGCCAAGATGAACCGCACGGTGGACCCGCGCGACGTGGCCGCGCACTCCCGCATCGACCAGCGCGGCGAGGACCTCGCGAGCGGCGCGGCGGGCGTCAACCTCGTCGGCTACATCACCGTCTCCTCCCGCAATCCGGAGGCACTGGCCCGCGACAAGCGGACGATAAGGGCGTCTGCGGGCAAGTCGTACCTCAAGCTGGAGTGGTGCGACCGAGAGCACCACCGCGCGTTCGTGAACACCCTCCCGTTCGCCACCGGCATCCGAAGGTAGGGGCTTTACATGCGGGACCCGATGTCCGTCGTCACCGACGCCTTCACGTCCTTCCTCTTCGGCAAGGTCGAGACGACCCGCCTGCCCGTGCGCACCTCCACCGGCCAGGCCCAGGCGGTCTACCTCCCGACCGCCGCCCCCGGCCTCGGCGACTCGGGCGTGATCATCGGCCGCGAGGTCTACTCCGGCAAGGGCTACATCTACGACCCCTTCCAGCTGTACGGCCAGCAGCTCCCGGCCCCGCACTGGCTGGTCCTCGGAGAGTCCGGCAACGGCAAGTCGGCCCTGGAGAAGACGTACGTCCTGCGCCAGCTCCGCTTCCGCGACCGCCAGGTCTGCGTCCTGGACGCCCAGGGCGAGGACGGCGTCGGCGAATGGAACCTCATCGCGCAGGCTCTGGGGATAACTCCCATCCGCCTGGACCCGACGGCCGCGCTGGACCTCGGCATCCGTCTCAACCCGCTGGACCCGTCGATCACGACGACGGGCCAGCTGGCGCTGCTGCGCACCATCATCGAGGTCGCGATGGGCCACGGCCTGGACGAACGCTCGGGCTTCGCCCTCAAGGTCGCCCACGCCTACGTCAACGAGACGATCGTCGAACGCCAGCCGGTCCTCACCGACATCGTCGAGCAGCTACGGCACCCCGAGCCGGAGTCCGCCGAGGCGATGAACGTCGCCATAGACGACGTACGGGCGTGGGGTCTGGACGTGGCGCTGGTCCTGGACCGTCTCGTCGACGGTGACCTGCGCGGCATGTTCGACGGCCCGACGACGGTCGGCATCGACCTGGACGCCCCGCTCATCGTCTTCGACCTGTCCCACATCGACCGCAACTCCATCGCCATGCCGATCCTGATGGCGATCGTCGGCGTGTGGCTGGAGCACACCTGGATCCGCCCCGACCGGAAGAAGCGCATCTTCCTGGTCGAGGAGGCCTGGCACATCATCAACAGCCCGTTCGTGGCCCAGCTGTTCCAGCGGCTGCTGAAGTTCGGCCGCCGGCTCGGCCTGTCCTTCGTCGCCGTCGTCCACCACCTGTCCGACGTGGTCGACGGAGCTGCGGCGAAGGAAGCTGCCGCCATCCTCAAAATGGCGTCGACACGGACGATCTACGCCCAGAAGGCCGACGAGGCGAGGGCGACGGGCCGCGTGCTCGGCCTGCCCCGGTGGGCGGTGGAGATCATCCCCACCCTCACCCCGGGCATCGCGGTGTGGGACGTCAACGGCAATGTCCAGGTCGTCAAACACCTGATCACCGACACGGAACGCCCGCTGGTCTTCACCGACCGCGCGATGACCCAGTCCTCCGCCGACCTCGCCGAGGACGACGCCCTGCGCGCCGCCGAGCTGGAACAGGAACAACGGGCGGCGGCCTTCATGGAACAGCACCTGCCCGACCTGGACGGCTCGTCCGAGTCGACGGTGGCGTAGACACGGGGGACGCGATGAGACCGGGTGACGACCGCGGCCAAGGCCAGGGCCACGGACAGGGCCAGGGAGGCATCCCCGACGGCCTGCTGCTCGGGCTCCTCGCGTTCCTGCTCGGCATGACGCTGCTGGTGTGGACGGCGACGGGCCTCGCGGCCCTCTTCGCCCACGGCTCCTGGCCGGCCGGCGTCACCTTCCCCCGCACCCCGCTGGCCATGCGCCACCTGGTCGGCCAACCCCACGACCTCCCCGGCGCCTGGCCCGACGCCGCCCCGTCGGCCCTCTCCGGCTACGGCCTCTTCTGGGGCCTGTTCATCGGCCAGGTGATGATCCTCCTGGTCCTCACGGTGTTCACCCTGGGCACGGTGGCGCGATGGCGGGCGGTGCGGGCGGGCAGGGGAACCCGACCCCGCCACGAGGTACCGGCCCCGGCCCCGGTCCACCACGAGGTACCCGTCCCCCGGACGGAACCCGAACCGGAACCCGTGACACCGGCCCCCCTCCTCAAGCCCGAACCGGCGATCACCCAGGAACCTTCCCGCCTCGAAGGCCCGGTCCTGTACGCCCCACCCGAGACCCGCCACCTCACCGCGGCCCAGGCCATACGCGACGCGGAGGGCGCCGTCCTGGTCGTCACCTCGCACCCGGCACTCTGGCAGGACTCCAAGGACGCCCGAGCCAAACTCGGCCCCGTCCTCCTCTACGACCCCACCCACCTGTGCGACACCCCGGCCCGCCTCCACTGGTCCCCGACCGCGGGCTGCGAGGACAAGGCGACAGCGGCGGCCAGAGCGACGGCCCTGCTCACCCCCGTCCGCCCCACGGCCCGCCTGGACCAGGCCGTCACCGAGACCGCCGAGACGCTCCTGCGCAGCTATCTGCACGCCGCCGCCATCGACGGCCGCACGGTCCGCCATGTCCACCGCTGGTCCCAGGGCACCGGCATCCAGGAAGCGGTCCGCACCCTGCGTACGAACCCGAAGGCGGCGGCCGGCTCGGCGGGCGAACTCGAAGCCGCCCTCACCGCCCACGCCGAACGCCGGGACATCGCCCAGGAACTGACGACCCGAGCCCTGTCCGCGCTCTCCACGGTGAACATCCGCGAGGCGTGCACACCCAACCGGACTGACGCGCTCGCCCTGGATTCCTTCGTCGCCGAGGGGGGAACGCTTTATGTGGTCGGTGAATCCATCGAGGACCCGAGGACGCATCCCGGCGCGATGCCTCTGCTCACGGCTCTCGTCTCAGGCGTGGTCGAGCGCGGCCGGCGCATGGCCGAACGGTCATCCTCCGGTCGGCTCGACCCACCACTGACCCTGATCCTGGACGATGTCGCGGCCGTGGCCCCGTTCGCCCAGCTCCCGGACCTCCTGGCCGACGGCCGCGACCGCGGCCTGCCCACCCTGGCCCTGCTCCGCTCCCGGGAACAGGCCCGCACCCGCTGGCCCCACCACGAACTGCCCGTGTGACCCCTACGACCGTTCCAGGACGTACTCCAGCTCCCGGCCCCCGTCGGTGTCCTCGCCCAGCGCCACGACCACTCCGCTCGGCAGGAAGCCCGCCCTGCTGTAGAAGGTCCGCGCCCGCCCGTTGTCCTCGTGCACGATGAGCCTCACCCGCTCCAGCCCGCGCGACCACGCCCACTCCAGCCCGGCGTCGAACAAGACCTCGGTGAGCCCGATCCCGCGGTACTCGGGCCGCACGAACACGCCCACGACATGCCCCTGGCGCTGCTCGACCGGGAACCCCGCCCAGTCCTTGGTGCCGGCCTCCTCGACGAGCACGGTCAGCGTCGCGACCCACTCCCCGTCGGGCCCTTCGGCGATGATCTGCTGAGCCTCCCCGACCCCGTCGGCCACTCCGGCGGTCCGCTCCTTCCAGAAGGAGTCGGGCTTGGCCAGCGCTTCGTCGTACGTCTCCAGGAAGGCGAGGTGCGCGACCGGGTCCCGCAACGCCAGGAGCCGCAGCCCCTTCGCAGCCGGCCACTCCTCGGCACGCACGGACCTGATCAGGTAACTCATGGGGCCACCGTAGTACCCGGTCGCCGGACCACTCACCCGAATTAGCCCGCGCCGAAGATATCCATAGTTGACCGTAAACGCAGAAAACCCCCGTGCCAATGGCACGGGGGTTTTCCCTAAAGATTGTTCGGCGGCGTCCTACTCTCCCACAGGGTCCCCCCTGCAGTACCATCGGCGCTGTGAGGCTTAGCTTCCGGGTTCGGAATGTAACCGGGCGTTTCCCTCACGCTATAACCACCGAAACACTATGAAACTGTCGAACTGCCGCACCACACCGCACCTCTAGGAGGTGGATGTGGGGCTGTTCGTGGTTTCAGAACCAACACAGTGGACGCGAGCAAC
>NZ_MUBA01000418.1:264-14961 GCF_002154575.1 Streptomyces bobili | reverse complement strand
GCGTGGGGGCAGGGAGGTCAGGGCCACTCCCGTCACCAGGAGGGCCGCCGCGCACCAGCGCAGGCCGCTTACCTGCTCGTTCAGGAAGACGGCTGCCGAGGTCATGCCGAACACCGGGACCAGGAGGGAGAAGGGGGCCACGGTGGACGCCGGGTGGCGGTGCAGCAGCCAGCCCCAGGCGCCGAAGCCGAAGACCGTCGAGATCCAGGCGACGTAGACGACCGTACCGGCGCCCTGCCAGTCCAGTGCGCGCAGTGCGGCCAGGTCCCTGGCCGGGCCCTCGGTCAGGAGGGAGAGGGCGAGGAGGGGCAGGACGGGGACCGTGCTGACCCAGACCATGAAGTTCAGCGCGTCCGGCGGGGACGCCTTGCGGGTGAGGACGTTCGAGGCGCCCCAGCAGGCCGCCGCCGCGATGACCAGGGCGAACGCTCCGAGCGGGCCCGAGGCGCCCTCGTCCGCCGCGGCCACGCCGATGCCCGCGAGGGCCACCGCCATGCCCAGCAGGCGGACCGGGGTGGGGCGTTCGCCGAGGAACGCGAAGGCGATGCCCGCCGTGAACACCGACTGGATCTGGAGGACCAGGGAGGACAGTCCGGCCGGCATCCCCGCGTCCATGCCGACGAAGAGCAACCCGAACTTGGCCACCCCCAGCACCAGCCCCACCGCCACGATCCACTTCCACGCCACCTTCGGGCGGCCCACGAGGAACACCGCCGGCAGGGCCGCCACCAGGAAGCGCAGGGCCGAGAAGAGGAGGGGCGGGAAGTGTCCCAGACCGATCTCGATGACGGCGAAGTTCACCCCCCAGACGGCGGCGACGAGAACGGCGAGGAGGAGGTGGGCTGGTCGCATGCGTCGAGGATCACCCGCCCCGACCGTGAAGCACCAGCGATGATTGCTGCACGGTTCGATGTAGCAGAACTGATGAGAGGGAGGAACCCGTGCTCGATCTCCAGCGGCTGCGCGCCCTGCACGCCGTCGCCGTCCACGGCACCGTCGGGGCCGCCGCCACCGCGCTCGGCTACACCCCGTCCGCCGTCTCCCAGCAGATCGCCAAGCTGGAACGGGAGACCAGGACCGTCCTCCTCGAACGCGAGGGCCGCGGCGTCCGGCTGACCGACGATGCCCATCAACTCGTCGGCGCGGCGCAGGAGTTGCTGGCGATCGTGGAGCGGGCGGAGACCGAGCTGGAGGAGCGCCGGGGAGTGCCGGCGGGACGGCTGAGCGTGGCCGCGTTCGGCTCGGCGGCCCGCGGTCTGATGCCCTCCGTCCTCGCCGAACTCGCCCTCCGGCACCCCGCGCTGGACGCCCGCCTCACCGAGATCGACCCGCATCTGTCGGTGGGCCTCGTCGCCAAGGGCGCCGTGGACCTCGCCGTCGTCCACGACTGGGACATCGCCCCGCTGCCCGCCCCCGCGGGCGTCGAGCAGGCGGTCATCGGCGACGACCTGTGCGATCTGCTGGTCCCCGTCGGGCATCCCCTCGCGGGGCGGACGGGCGTACGGCGTGAGGAACTGGGCGGCGAGCGGTGGATCTGCCAGCCGCCGGGCCGGGTCTGCCACGACTGGCTGGTCCGCACCCTCCGTGCGGCCGGGCACGAGCCGGACCTCGTCCACCAGGCCGAGGAGAACCCGACCCTCGTCGCCCTCGTCGCGGCCGGCCTCGGCGTCGGCCTCGTCCCCCGCCTCGGCCGGGGCCCTCTCCCCCCGGGCGCGGTCGAGGTCTCCCTCGATCCGATGCCGGTACGCCGTCTGTACGCCCTGTGGCGCACCGGCGCTTCCCGCCGCCCGGCCATCGCGGAAACGGTGCGGGTACTGCGCGAGCACTGGCCGAGGGTGGCGACGGTCCACCGCGAGAGCCGGTAGGGCCTGTCGTTTGGATCAGGCCGTCGCCGGCATGATCCGAACGGCAGGCCCTGACCCGGCGGGCCTCAGCGTCGGGCCAGCGCCAGCATGCTCAGGCCGAACATCAGGACGCCCAGGGGGAGATGGACCGACGGGACGTGTGCGATGCCCAGCACGACCTGGACCGAGGCGAGGACGAGGAACCCCGACGCGTGCCAGACGGGCCGTATCGGGCCGCCGCCCGGCTTCCACGCCAGCACCGCCGCGAGCAGGTACAGCATCGACGCCCCGTACATCACACGGGCGCCGACATCGTGCAGCGTCGCTCCGTAGGACGAGGTCAGCAGCATCCCGGCGGAGACCGCCTGGAGGAAGATGGTCAGGGTCTGCAGGGCGATCGCGATCCGCAGGAACGGGGAGCCGCGCCGTACGTCCGCCCCAGCCGTCGCCGTCACCTGAGTGGCCATGCCGGCCGTGTCAGCCATGTCACAGTCCTCTTTCCGCCCTCGGGCAGCAGATCGGTAAGGTCTCACCAGCCCGACGACGCGGGGCTGCGAAAGGTAAGGCGGGGGCGGCGACGAGCATGGGGACTGTCGGGGACGGGACGGACAGGACGGACGGGGCGGACGGCGAGCGACGCCAACTGATCAATGTCGCCTACCGCTTGCTCGGTTCGGTGACCGAGGCCGAGGACGCCGTACAGGACGCCTACGCACGCTGGTACGGGCTGCCGCGGAGCCGGCGGGAGGAGATCCTGTCTCCCGGCGCCTGGCTGACGACGGTGACCGGCCGCATCTGTCTGGACCTGCTCGGCTCGGCGCGGGCCCGCCGCGAACGCTATGTCGGCGCCTGGCTGCCCGAGCCCCTGCCCGGCCGCGCCGAGGGGGACCACCCGGGCGGCGCCCACCCCGGCGGAGCCACCGGTGCGGCGGACCCCGCCGACCAGATCGTGCTGGACGAGTCGGTGACCATGGCCTTCCTCGTCGTCCTGGAGTCGATGACGCCCGCCGAGCGGGTGGCGTTCGTCCTGCACGACGTCTTCCGGTACCCGTTCGCCGAGATCGCCGACGTGCTCGGCCGCACGCCCGCCGCCTGCAAGCAGCTGGCGGCTTCCGCCCGGCGGCGGGTGAGCCCCACGGGCCCTCCGGTGACGGCGGCCGGGCGGGCGGACGTGGTGAGGCACGTCAAGGAGGCGTGGGAGAGCAAGGACATCGCCGCGCTCGTCGGTCTCCTCGACCCGGCCGCCGTGATGACCGCCGACGGCGGCGGCATGGTCGGCACCGTCCTGCGCCCGGTGGAGGGCGGCGCGCGTATCGCCGAGTACATGGTCGCCATCGCCGACCGGGCTCCCGGGCTCGTACTCCTGGAGCGGTCGGTCAACGGTGTGCCCGGCCTGGTGGCCGAGCGGGCCGGCGTCGTGATGACCGTGGCCGCGTTCGACATCTGCGACGGGCGCGTCACCCGCATCTGGGTCATCCGCAACCCGGAGAAGCTACGGCCGTGGGCGCGGGAGGGCTAGAGGGGGGCGGCCAGAAGGCAAACCCCGCGGTACCGCGCGCGTTCCCTTGACTGGCGGAAACTTCCGGATTACTGCTGACGCGACGGAAGTTTCCTTCAGCGGATCACTCGATCACTGGATCACTCCTCGATCACCGGATCACTGGATCACCACCCGGAACCCCTCCGGAAGGAGCGCACGTGCCCTCCAGACGTACCGTCCTCGCCGCCGGCGCCGGCCTCACCACCGCTCTCGCCACCGCGTTCACCGTCGGCGGCACCGCCCACGCCGACGCCGACCGCCGCCTGCGGGCGCTGATCTCGCGCATGACGCTGGAAGAGAAGGTGGGCCAGGTCTTCGTCACGCGGGTCTACGGCCATTCGGCGACCGCCCCCGACCAGGCGGACGCCGACGCGAACCTCGCCGAACTCGGTGTGCGGACCGCCGCGGAGCTGATCGCCCGTTACCGGGTGGGCGGGATCATCTACTTCACGTGGGCGCACAACACCCGCGACCCGCTCCAGATCGCCGACCTCTCCAACGGGCTCCAGCGGGCCTCGCTCGGACAGCCGCGCGGGCTGCCGGTGCTGGTCTCCACCGACCAGGAGCACGGCATCGTCGCGCGCGTCGGTGAGCCGGCCACGCTGTTCCCGGGGGCGATGGCGATCGGCGCCGGGGGGTCGCGGACCGACGCCCGTACCCTCGGCCGGGTCGCGGGCGGGGAGCTGCGGGCGATGGGCGTCCGGCAGGACTACTCCCCCGTCGTCGACGTGAACGTCAACCCGGCCAACCCGGTCATCGGCGTCCGCTCGTTCGGCGCGGACCCCGAAGCGGTGGCGGAGCTGGCCGCGGCGGAGATCCGCGGCTACCGGGCGGCCGGGGTGGCGGCGACCGCCAAGCACTTCCCCGGGCACGGCGACACCGCCGTCGACAGCCACTACGGCTTCCCCGTCATCACGCACACCCGCGAGGTGTGGGAGAGGCTGGACGCGGTGCCGTTCCGGGCGGCGATCGCGGCCGGCGTCGACTCGATCATGACCGCGCACATCCTGGTCCCGTCCCTCGACGACTCGGGCGACCCGGCCACCCTGTCCCGGCCCGTCGTCACCGGCCTGTTGCGCGAAAATCTCGGCTACGACGGGGTGGTGGTCACCGACGCGCTCGACATGGCGGGCGTACGGACGAAGTACGGCGACGACCGGGTGCCGGTGCTCGCGCTGAAGGCGGGCGTCGACCAGCTCCTCAACCCGCCGAAGCTGGACGTCGCCTGGAACGCCGTGCTGCGGGCCGTGCGGGACGGGGAGCTGACGGAGGCGCGGCTGGAGGAGTCGGTCCTGCGGATCCTGCGGCTGAAGGACCGGCTGGGGCTGCTCGCCGACCCGTACGTCAGCCGGGACCGGGTCGGGCGGACGGTCGGCACGAAGGCGCACCTGGCGACGGCCGACGAGATCGCCGAGCGGACGACGACCCTGCTGGTCAACGAGGGCGCCCTGCTGCCGCTGTCGCCGCGTACGCACCGGCGGCTGCTGGTGGTGGGCGCCGACCCGGCCTCCCCCTCGGGTACTACGGGTCCGCCCACCGGGGTCCTGGCCGCCGCGCTCACCGAGCTGGGGTTCACGGCGACCGCCCTGTCCACGGGTACGGCCCCGTCCGCGGAGACGATCGCCCGCGCGGTGACGGCGGCGGGCGAGGCGGACGCGGTGGTGGTGGGGACGTACAACGTCTCCGCGACGAGTCCGCAGAAAGCCCTCGTCGGGCAACTGCTCGCGACGGGGCGGCCGGTGGTCGCGGTGGCGGTCCGCAATCCGTACGACGTGGCCCAGTTGCCGTCCGTGAAGGCGTACTTGGCGTCGTACTCCTGGACGGACGTCGAACTGCGGGCCGCGGCGCGGGTGATCGCGGGTGCCGTGGCGCCGCAGGGCCGGCTGCCGGTGCCGGTGCAGCGTCCGGACGAACCGGCGAGCGTGCTGTACCCGATCGGGCACGGCCTCAGCTACTGAGGCCGGTGCCGGAACCACATGGCACGACGGCCGGCCGGCGGGGAGCCGGCCGGCCGTCGTGGTCGGGCTGAGCTGGGGTTACGGGCGCAGCGCGGGCTCGCGCTCCACGTCCCGGACGTCCAGCTTCGCGTCGAACTTCGCCAGCGGCCTGGCCGCGGCGGCGTTCTCCTGGACGGCGGCCGGGGCGACGCCCGCCCAGTCCAGGATGCGGGCCGTGGCGAGGGCCTTCTCGTCGGCGACGAGGCCGGCCACGTTGGCGCCGTGGTTCAGGCCGGGCGCGGTGAAGACGTAGGAGTCCTTGGCGCCCTTGCCGAGACGGAAGGGCTCGGCGCCCCACGGGTCGTTCTGGCCGTAGACGAACAGCATGTGGCGGGCGTTGTGCTTCACCCACGTGTCGACGTCACGCATCGCCCACGGCTGGAACTTCATGGAGATGTCCCGGGGGACGAAGTTGCGCGGGGGCTGGTATCCGTAGCGGACGTACTTCTTCTCGATGTGCGGGAAGTGGATGGTGGGCGCGCCGAGCTGGGTGCCCGCCTGGTAGTAGTACGGGGTGTACGGGGACAGTCCCTGGTCGGCGTAGAAGGAGAACCCGGAGATCGTGTCGATCGAGGTCCAGATCTCGTCGTCGGTCGCGTTCTTCGCGTCGGCGGGGATCGAGTCGCAGTCGGACAGCAGGCTGTACTGCCAGAAGCCCCAGACGTAGTCGAGGACGACGGCCTCGTAGGCGCGGTCCAGGCTGCCGACGGTGGTGAAGGTGTAACCGTTCTCGGCGGCGTACGCCTCGTACTTCTTCTCCAGTGGTTCGCGGCGCACCAGTGCCTCGCGCTGCACGGCGTTCAGGCGGTCGCGGCACTCCTTGGTGCCGACGTTCGCGAAGAAGCGGTCGTAGGCCGAATCCTCGTTGTTCACCACGTCGTTGGGGGCGACGTAGGCGACGACGCCGTCCATGTCGCGCGGGTAGAAGCGCTCGTAGTAGGTGGCCGTCATGCCGCCCTTGGAGCCGCCCGTGGAGATCCAGTTCTCGGGGTAGAGCGCCTTCAGCGCCGTGAAGATGCGGTGCTGGTCGCTCGCGGCCTGCCAGATGTCCAGCTTGGACCAGTCGGCGGGGTCGGGGCGGGACGGTGTGAAGAAGCGGTACTCCATGGAGACCTGGTTGCCGTCCACGATCTGGGTGGGCTCGCGGCGGCTGGGGTTGGTGGAGACGTTGTAGCCGCCGGTGTAGAAGACCGTCGGGCGGCTGACGTCCTTGTGCAGCACGGTGATCCGCTGCTCGAACGTGCCCTTGGAGGGGTGCCGGTGGTCCACCGGCTGGGTGTAGTTCAGGACGAAGTAGCGGTAGCCGGGGTACGGCTTCTCCTGGACCAGGCTCATGCCGGGAACGGAGAGGAGCCGGTCTTTGATGTCCGCGGCTTCCGGCTGGGCGGCGGTGGCCGCTCCGGCCGTGGTCAGCGTGCCGATCAGCACGGTGAACGCCAGCAGCCATCTGAGCGCCTTGCGCATGCGCGTGCACCCTCCCTGTGAGACAGATGTGCGCCGGAAGCTATCGGAGCAACACCCGTCACACCAGAGGGGTTTGGCAAATGGGCCGAATGTCGGGCCTGATCAGGGAAGTTGGCGCAGGCCGGCCGGGGCGGGGTTCAGCACAGGATGCAGGCTTTCAGCACAGGATCCAGCCGGAGGTGTACCTGCCGCTGCCCACGGAGCCCGAGACCCGCACACAGCGGTGACCGGCATAGACCTCGACCGGCGGCGAACTGCGCACGTGTTTGCGGGACTTGCGGACGGCCACGTGGCCGCGTGCCTGCACACTCACCGAGACCACCCGTTTCGTGCCGGGGTGCTTCTGGATGGTCACGGCGCACACCCGGCCGCCGTTCTTGTAGACGAAGACGGAGCCGGTGGAGAAGGGCAGCATCCGCACCTGGCGGCCGGTGCAGGAGGAGGGCGCGGCCTGGGCGCTGCCCGGTGCCGCCACCGCGAGCAGGACGGACGCGGTCAGCACGGCCAGCCCCGCCCCCAGCCGTCGGCGTATCGCACCACTGTCCACGGTCTTCGACCCCTCCCACAGATGCCGTACGCAGGACCGTACGGATGGGCGTACAGGTGTACGGACGCACGGCATGTGTCGGATGGTTGCGACGACCGTCAGCGGGACGCGCCGACCTGCTCCTCCGGCTCGGCCGCCCCGACGAACGCCCGCCACAGCGCGGCGTAGCGCCCGCCGCGGGCCAGCAGTTCGTCGTGCGTGCCGTCCTCGGCGACCCGGCCGCCGTCCATGACGACGACCCGGTCCGCACGGGCGGCGGTGGTCAGCCGGTGGGCGACCACCAGCGTCGTACGGCGGCCCGCGATGCGGTCGGTGGCCTGGTTGACGAGGGCCTCCGTGGCCAGGTCCAGGGCGGCCGTCGCCTCGTCGAGGAGCAGGACGTCGGGGTCGACCAGCTCGGCGCGGGCCAGCGCGATGAGCTGGCGCTGACCGGCGGAGAGGTTGCGGCCGCGCTCGGCGACCTCGTGGAGGTAGCCGCCGTCCAGCGTGGCGATCATCTCGTGCGCGCCGACCGCCCGCGCCGCCGCCTCCACCTCGGCGTCGCCGGCGCCCGGACGGCCGTAGGCGATGGCGTCGCGGACGGTGCCGGGGAAGAGGTACGCCTCCTGCGGGACGACGCCCAGCCGGTGGCGGTACGCGGTGAGGTCGAGGGTGCGCAGATCCGTGCCGTCGACCAGCACCCGGCCGCCGGTGGGGTCGTAGAACCGGGCCACCAGCTTCACCAGGGTCGACTTGCCGGCGCCGGTCTCGCCGACGAACGCGACGGTCTGCCCGGCGGGGATGCGCAACTCGATGCCGGTGAGGGCCTCTTCGTCCTCGCCGTAGGTGAAGTGCACGTCCTCGAAGGCGATCTCGCCACGCAGCGAGGGGACGCTCTGGGGTTCCTTGGCGGTCTTCGTGGAGGTGGGTTCCTGGAGGAGCTCCTGGATGCGGCCCAGCGAGACCGTGGCCTGCTGGTAGCCGTCGAACACCTGGGAGAGCTGCTGGACGGGCGCGAAGAACAGGTCGATGTAGAGCAGGTAGGCGACCAGCGCGCCGGTCGTCAGCGTCGCCGCGTCCACCCGGCCCGCGCCCGCGATCAGGACGGCCGCGGCGGCGACCGACGACAGCAGCTGGACGAAGGGGAAGTAGACCGAGATGAGCCACTGGCCGCGGATGCGGGCCTGCCGGTAGCTGTCGCTGTGCTCGGCGAACCGCTCGGCGCCGTCCCGCTCGCGGCCGAAGGCCTGCACGATGCGCAGTCCGGCCACCGACTCCTGGAGGTCGGCGTTGACCGTCGACACCCGCTCACGGGCGAGTTCGTAGGCCTTCACGCTTGCCCGGCGGAAGAAGAAGGTGGCGATGATCAGCGGCGGCAGGGTGGCGAAGACGACCAGGGCCAGCTGCACGTCGAGCACCAGCAGGGCGGCCATGATGCCGAAGAAGGTGACGACCGAGACGAACGCGGTGACCAGGCCGGTCTGCAGGAACGTCGACAGCGCGTCGACGTCGGTCGTCATCCGCGTCATGATCCGGCCTGTCAGCTCCCGCTCGTAGTAGTCGAGGCCGAGCCGCTGGAGCTGGGCGAAGATCTTCAGGCGCAGCGCGTACAGGACCCGCTCGCCGGTGCGGCCGGTCATCCGGATCTCGCCGGTCTGCGCGACCCACTGGACGGCGACGGCGAGCAGCGCGAGCAGGGACGCGGTCCAGACGGCGCCGATGGCCATCCGGGTGACGCCGTCGTCGATGCCGTGCCGGATCATCACCGGCAGGAGCAGGCCCATGCCGGCGTCCACGGCGACGAGGCCGAGGCTGATCAGCAGCGGCGCCCCGAAGCCGCGCAGCAGCCGGCGCAGGCCGTAGGAGTCCTCGGCGGCGACGGCGCGAGCCTCGTCGACGTCCGGGACGTCGGTCGCCGGGGGCAGCGCCTCCACCTGGGCGAGCAGCTCGGGGGTGGCGGGCGTACCGGCGAGGGCGGTGTCCTTCGGCTCGCGGTCGCCGGTCCACAGCCGGGGCGTGACCCCGCGCTCGGCGTCGAACTCGGCGTCCAGCTCGTCCCGTACCGAGGTGTCCTCGCAGGGCTCCTCGGGGCGGGTGTGGCCGGGCGAGACGCCGCCCAGCTCGTCCGGGTCGGTGAGCAGGCGGCGGTACAGGGCCGAGCGTTCCTGGAGTTCCTCGTGGGTGCCGAGGTCGGCGAGCCGGCCGGCGTCGAGGACGGCGATGCGGTCGGCGAGGTTGAGGGTGGAGCGGCGGTGCGCGATGAGGAGGGTGGTGCGGCCCTCCATGACGTGCCTGAGGGCCTCGTGGATCTCGTGCTCGACGCGGGCGTCCACGGCGGAGGTGGCGTCGTCGAGGACCAGCAGCCTCGGGTCGGTGAGGATGGCGCGGGCGAGGGCCACGCGCTGGCGCTGGCCGCCGGAGAGGGTGAGGCCGTGCTCGCCGACCTTGGTGGCGTAGCCCGCGGGCAGCTCGGCGATGAACCGGTCGGCCTGTGCGGCGCGGGCGGCGGCCTCGATCTCCTCGTCGGTGGCGTCCGGACGGCCGTACGCGATGTTGCTGCGGACCGTGTCCGAGAAGAGGAAGGAGTCCTCGGGCACCAGGCCGATCGCGGCCCGCAGCGAGTCCTGGGTCAGCTCGCGGACGTCGTGGCCGCCGATGAGGACGGCGCCGCGGGTCACGTCGTAGAAGCGGGGCAGCAGGAGGGAGACCGTGGACTTGCCGGAACCGGAGGAGCCGACGACGGCGAGGGTCTCGCCGGGGCGGATCTCGAAGCTCAGCCCGTCCAGGACGGGGCGGCCGTCCGCGTAGCCGAAGGAGACGTCGTCGAACTCCACGGACGCCGGCGCGTCGGCGGGCAGCTCCTTGGTGCCGTCCTTGATCGACGGCTCGGTGTCGATCAGTTCCAGGACGCGTTCGGTGCCGGCGCGGGCCTGCTGGGCGACCGTGAGGACCATGGCGAGCATGCGGACCGGGCCGACGAGTTGCGCCAGGTAGGTGGAGAAGGCGACGAAGGTACCGAGGGTGATGTGCCCGTGCACGGCGAGCCAGCCGCCCAGCGCGAGCATCGCGACCTGGCCGAGCGCGGGGACCGACTGGAGCGCGGGGGTGTACCGCGAGTTGAAGCGGATGGTGCGCATCCGGCCCGCGAAGAGACGGCGGCCGACCTCACGCAGCTTTCCGGTCTCCTGGTCCTCCTGCCCGAAGCCCTTCACCACGCGTACGCCGCTGACGGCGCCGTCGACGACACCCGCGACGGCGGCGGCCTGCGCCTGCGCGTACCAGGTGGCGGGGTGCAGCCTGCTGCGGCTGCGCTTCGCGATCACCCACAGGGCGGGGGCCACGGCCAGCGCGACCAGGGTGAGCGGCGGCGACAGCCAGGCCATGATCCCCAGGGAGATCAGGAAGAGCAGGATGTTCCCGATGGTCATCGGGAGCATGAAGAGCAAGCCCTGGATGAGCTGGAGGTCGCTGGTGGCCCGGCCGACGACCTGTCCGGTGGACAGCTCGTCCTGGCGGCGGCCGTCGAGCCGGGTGATCGTCCCGTACATCTCGGTGCGCAGATCGTGCTGGACGTCGAGGGCGAGACGGCCACCGTAGTAGCGGCGGACGTAGGTGAGGGCGTAGACGATCAGGGCCGCGCCGATCAGGGCGCCCGCCCAGGGGGCCATGTCGCGGGTGTGACCGACGACCACGTCGTCGATGATGACCTTGGTGATCAGCGGGACCAGTGCCATGACGGCCATGCCGCCCAGCGAGGAACCGAGGGCGAGGACGACGTCCGTCGGATGGCGCCACGCGTAGCTCGCCAGTCGCCGTGCCCATCCCCGTTGCGCAGCCACGCCGGTGCCTTCCGTTCGACCTGATCCATCTGATCCGCCTGATCGGCCTGATCTTCCAGAAGGCACCAACGTGACATGAACCGGATTTCATCCCTCCGCAACAAATCGGGGAGCTTCGAGCTGTAGGTCAGACGCGTACGCGCAGGAAGTAGAACCGGGTCGTCTGCACCGCGTTCTGGTTGTCGTCGCTGACCAGCAGGACCTTCAGCGCGCCCTTGCTCCGGCCCGTGATCACCATGCCCTCGATGTTGTCGAGGAGCGGGTTCGGCTGGGGCTGCTTCGCCGTCGCTCCCTGTGACGGGCAGGTCACGAGGTCGGCGAGCAGGGTCTTGCCGATCGGGCGTACCCCGTCCTGGCCCGTCAGGTTCTCGACGCCGCTGGTGTCCGTGGCCCGGCGCGGGTCGGCGAGGTAGAGGCGGACCGTGTTGCCGACGCCCGCGGTGAAGCCGCGCTCCAGGACGAGGAGGCGGCCGTCCGGGGTCGCCCGGACCTCGGGGACGCCGAGCCCGGCGTCGGCCCGGTAGGCGTACTGCGCGCCGAGCGTGAACTCGCCGCCCCGCCGCGTCCAGGTCTGGAAACGGACCGTGCCGGCCGCGTCGCCGGAGAGGGCGTACTCCATCGACGCGAGCAGGGTACGGCCGCCGGGCAGCAGGGTCAGGCCCTCGAAGGTGCCGTTGGGGACCGCGCGGCCGGCCGGGGCGACCCGCAGGGCGTCCGGGACGGGAAGGCGGCCGAGGAGCGCGCCGGACGGACCGTAGCGGCGTACGGACGGCTCGGTCTCGGAGGTGATCAGGCGGGTGCCGTCCCGGTCCACGACCAGGCCCTCGGAGTCCAGGGCGGCGCCGTTCTCGTCGGCGAGGGGGACGACCCCGGCCGGCCGCAGGGTCCGCGGGTCGAGCCGGAAGAGGGAGGAGCGGTCGGAGACGGCCGCGAGCGAGCCGTCCCGGTCCACGGCGAGCGCGGAGAAGTTGCCGACGAAGGTGCCGTCGTGCGTCGTCTTGTCGAGGGCGTCGGAGAAGCGGTCGAGGGAGACCGAGGGGGAACAGGCGCTGTCCGGCCTGTCCGGCCTGTCCGGCCTGTCCGGCCTGTCCGGCCTGTCCCCCGTTTCCGGCCCGTCTGACCTGTCCGCCCTGGTCGCTCTGTCCGTTCCGTCCGTTCTGTTCTGCTGGGCGTTCGCGGGGCCGGCGGCGGCCAGGCTGGTGGCCACCGCCAGGCCGGCGGTGAAGGTGGCGAGTACGGTTCGCAGGCGCATGGGGTCACGGTAGGGCGGCCGGGTGTCACCGTAGGGCGGGCGGGTGACGGCCGGTGGGACACGCCGTGAAAGATGGCCGGTCCGTTCGCCCGATCCGTCGCCTCTCAGGAGGCGGCGAGGTCCCGGTGGATGACCTTGGCGACGCCCTGGATGGTGTTGATGCCGTAGCTCATCGTGCTGTTTCCGTGGGTGAGGACGGTGATGGCGTAGTCGTGGCCGCCGCCCTTGAACGTGCCGACGCTGTGCACCCGCCAGCCGTGGGTGGCGCGCGACAGCCAGCCGTTCTTGACGTGCCAGCTGACCCCTGCGGGCCGCCCGTACGGGGTGCCCCAGCGCTGCGACGAGACGACCCCCGCCATCAGCTTGTTGACGTAGGCGCGTGAGGTGTCGGTGAGGACGGCGTTCTTGGCCGTGAGGAGCTTGAGCAGCTTCTGCTCGTCGGTGACGGTGATCTGGGTCAGCCCCCAGTAACCGTTTGCGCCCGGCTTGGTCTGCGTCATCTTGGCCGCCGTGAGGAAGGCCCTGATCTTCGTCATGCCGAGCTGCTTCCACAGGGTGGTGGTGGAGGCGTTGTCCGACTTGGTGATCATCGCCGTGGCGAGGGACTTCTCCCGCGTGGTCAGCGCCCTGTGGTGCTTCTGCGCGTCCCACAGCAACGCGGAGAGAACGGTGACCTTGACGACGCTGGCCGAGTCGTAGGCGGTGGAGGCGCGCAGTGTGCAAGTGGTGTTGGTGGTGCGGTCGTAGAGACCGACGGCCACCGTGCCCTTGCGGGTGGCGAGCGCCGCGGTGATGTCCTTCTTCAGCTTGGCGGCGAGACCGGCCTTGGCCGACGTACAGCTGACCGTCGGGGTGGCGGCCGCGGCGGGCGTCGCGGCGGCCACGCCGGTGATGAGGATGCCGACGCCCAGGGTGGTGGCGACGAGTCCTCTCGTCCGTCTGAAAGTCCTGTGAGTCATGCCACGTTGACTCGCACAGACTGTCGATAGTTGTACTCACGTTCCAGGAATCGGATTCGTAACGCACCGGAACGGCGGGTACGGATGCAGCATGCCGACCGAGACACCGAACGGGCATTTCGCCGCTGGGCAGTTGCGCGCCGCTCTGTGGGTGATGCACCGCCTCGCCACGTCCGAAGGACAGCCGCCCGAAGGGGACGCGTTCCGCGGGAAGAAGGTGCCCACCAAGCTCCTGGCTGCCGGCCTGGGATCCCTGATGAGGAACTTCCAGCTCGCGAGGCGCCACGGAGGGGACCGCTGGAAGGCGGCCGTCGAGGTGTTCCACGACATACCGGACTTCCTTCAGGCGGAGTTGCCCGCGACCACGATGGGGTCCGGTGAACAGACCGCCTTCATCGCCGGGTACGAGAAGCAACTGGCCGCATACCGGGAGAGGTTCGGGGCGCTTCTGGGGTGATGGGGAGCGTGCGGCTGATGGATGAGGAGGGCTGGGGCGTCACGTCGGACTCCGGGCCAGATCTCGCCCGGGGTGCGGCGTGCGGTCGTACCGGGGGAGCAGGAAGGGGGTGATCAGCATGAGAAGGCCGGCGACGGCGATCGCCACGCGAGGGCCGGTGATGCCGGCCAGCAGGCCCCACAGCCCGGTCATGGCCGCGACGGTCGCCTTGCTGGTGACCGACCATGCCGACAGGGTGCGGGCGACCCGGTCCGTCGCCGTCCGGTCGAGCCGGTAAGCGGCGAACACCGGATTGAACACGCCCATGCAGGTGATCAGCGCGAACTCGACGGCGATGACGAGCACGAGCCCGGCCACGCCGGGGCGGATGAAGGCCAGCCCGATCGACCAGCACGCGCGCAGGGTCCCGGCGGTGAGCATGACCTTGTGCCGGCCGAACCGTGCGACGAGCCGGGGGGCCAGCCGTGAGCCGATGATGCCGCCGACGCAGGGCAGGCCGAACGCGAGGCCGTACTGCCAGGGGGCGAACCCGAGGTCGCCCAGCATGAGAACGGCGAGCAGCGGTGAAGTCGCCATGATCAGGCCGCTGACCAGGACCGTGTTGAAGAACAGCGGGCGCAGGGCCGGGTGGGCGAGGATGTACCGCCACCCTTCGAACAGGTCGCCGAACCGGAGCGGCGCCCCCTTCGTACCGGTGCGCACGGCGTGCGGCTCGCTCCCGCCGATCACCTTCATACCGGTGCGCACAGGGCGCGGCTCGCTCCCGCCGATCGCACCCGTACCGGTCCGCACAGGGCGCGGCTCGCTCCCGCCGATCGC
>NZ_MUBA01000418.1:0-226 GCF_002154575.1 Streptomyces bobili | reverse complement strand
CCACTGGCCGCGTTGAAGGCGATGTCGGCCGCACCGACGACGACGGACACCACCAGGAGCTGGACGAAGCCGAGCAGGCCGAGTGCGTACGCGGCGGGGACGCTCATCAGTGCCGCGAACCGGGTCAGATCCATCGCGACCATCACCGGCCGCTTGCGGCGGAACTCCACCCACGGGCCGAGCGGCACCGCCACCACGGCCCCCACCGCCAGCCCTGTCGCGGCCA
>NZ_MUBA01000417.1 GCF_002154575.1 Streptomyces bobili | reverse complement strand
GCGCGGCTTCTTCACCAGCTTCACCCTCAGCGGCACGCAGGGCGGTCAGCTCCTGGCCACGCTGGTCTTCCTCCCCATCGCCGCGCTGCCCGAGGACCAACTGCTGGCCTGGGGCTGGCGGGTGCCGTTCTGGCTGAGCATCGGGGTCGCCGTCGTCGGTTACGTCATCCGCCGCAAGCTCGACGAGACGCCGGCCTTCGCCCAGCAGGCCGGCGGCGAGGGCGTCGTCAAGCTGCCGCTGGTGGTGCTGCTGCGCGAGCACTGGGCGGACGTGCTGCGGGTCGTCGGGGGTGCGCTCGTCGCCTCGGTCTCCACGATCTTCACGGTGTGGGCGCTGGCCTACGCCACCAGCGACTCCGTGGGGATGAGCCGCTCCTCGATGCTGTGGGTGGGCGCGCTGGCCAACCTGGTCGCGCTGGCGGCGATCCCCCTGTGGGCCACCCTGTCCGACCGCATCGGCCGCCGTCCGGTGTTCCTGGTCGGCGCTGTCGGCAGCGCGGGGGCGATGTTCCTCTACCTGTGGGCGATCTCCACCGGCTCCTACCCGCTGACCATGGCCCTCGGCATCGTCACCTTCGGCATCGTCTACAGCGCCGCCAACGGAGTGTGGCCCGCCTTCTACGGCGAGATGTTCTCCACCCGCGTGCGGCTGTCCGGGATGGCGATCGGCACCCAGATCGGCTTCGCCGTAGCCGGATTCGCGGTCACCTTCGCCGCACGGATCGCGGGCCCCGACGGTGACGACTGGTCGGCGGTGGCCCTGTTCACGGCGGCGCTGTGCGTGCCCCCGGTGATCGCGGCCCTGTCGGCCAAGGAGACGGCGAGGATCCCGACGGAGCAACTGGGCGAGCGCCCGCGCCGGCCGGCGACCGAGCGGGAAACGGTCACCGCCTGACCGCCGCCACGCTCCCCCTCCACGGGTACGTTCCCCTCCACTCCGCCCGCTGAGCCCCTGGACGCCGTCACGGCTCCGGGGGCTCGGGCGTGGCCGGACGGCGACCGGTGGGAACGGTGGTGCAGGCGGTGCCGTCAGCCGTCGTCGGCCCCCTTGGGGATGCCGTAGGCGCGCTCCACCCGCAGGCGTACCACCAGGCGGCGGTCGCGGACCATGGCGGCGCGGTAGTCGTCCCAGTCGGGGTGTTCGCCGAGGACGTCGCGGTAGAGGCGGACGAGTTCCTCCACCGTGTCGTCGTAGGGGTGTCCGGCGACGGGTGAGAGGTCGGCGGTGCCCTCGACGACGGTGTAGGCGCGATGGTCGGGGGCGGACACGTGGTAGGAGGCGCGTGGGTCGCGGCGCAGGTTGCGGGTCTTCGCCCGGTCGTCGGTGACGGAGATCCGGATGACTCCCTCGTCCGGGTAGTGGTGGTGGCTGACGTTCGACAACTGCGGTCGGCCGTCCCGTTTGAGGGTGGCCAGTACCCCGCCCCGGCCGTCGGAGAGCAGGGCGAGCAGGGCGTGCTGCGTGTCCTGAGTCATGTCGGCACAACGGGTGGGGGACCGTTCCGCATTCCCTGACCGCCACCCGGCGGTAGACAGTGTCTACCGACCCTGGTAGACACTGTCTATGAGCGATGAGGAGAAGGCGGGTCAGGATCTGCGGATCCGGCTGGTCGACGTCGGGGTGGAGCTGCTGGCCCGCGAGGGAGTCGGGGCGCTGAGCCTGCGGGAGATCGCCCGCCGGGCGGGTGTCTCGCACGGGGCGCCCCGCCGCCACTTCCCGACCCATCTGGAACTGCTGTCGGCCATCGCCCGCAGGGGTTTCACCGACCTGGCCGGCCGGGTGGCGGCCGCACGCGGGGACCGCACCGCGCCCCCGCGCGAGCAGATCGCCGAACTCGGGCGCGTCTACCTGGAGTTCGCGCTCGACAACGCCGGCATGTACGAGCTGATGTTCCGTCACGACCTGCTGGCGAGCGGGCACTTGGGACTCCGGGACACCAGTCTGCCGCTGTTCGGTGTCCTGGTGGAGCTGGTCGGCCGGGTCCGGCCGGATGCCGACGCCCGCGCGGTCACGGCGGCACTGTGGGCGAACCTGCACGGCATCGCGCAGTTGTGGAGCTGGGGCAGCCTCCAACTCGCCACGGACACGGACGACTTCGTACCGCTGCTGCGGACGGCGCTCGACGCGCATCTGGGATCGGAGCCCGGCCGGTGAACCGTCCGCTGACCCTGGCGAGCAGCGTCTGCGGTGCCATGGTCGTCGCCCTGGACGGCACCGTCCTCACGGTCGCCCAGCCCACCCTGCAGCGCGACCTGGACGCGTCCTTCGCCCAGGTCCAGTGGACCAGCACGGGGTATCTCGTCGCGGTGGCCGCCCTGTTGGTGTTCGCGGGACGGCTCGGAGACCGGTACGGGCACCGGCGTACGTTCGCCCTGGGGATGCTCGGCTTCGGCGCGGCCTCGGCGGGCGTCGCGGTCGCGCCGGGCGTGGGCTGGGTGATCGGGCTGCGCGTGGTGCAGGGCGTGTTCGGGGCACTGCTGCAGCCGGCCACGCTCGGCATGCTGCGGACGACGTACCCGCCGGAGGCGCTGCGCCGGCCGATCGCCGCGCGTACGGCCGCGATCGGGCTGGCGGCAGCCGCCGGTCCCGTACTGGGCGGGGCGCTGACGACCGGGTTCGGATGGCGCTCCGTGTTCCTGTTGAACGTGGTGCCCGCGGTGGTGTTCGGCACACTCGCGCTCGCCGGCGGAAAGCGTTCCCGTGCCGCTTCTTCGCCGGTATCGCGACCGGCACCGGACATGGCATGGGAACCGCGTCCAGAGACAGAAGGAACGCCCCTTGACGTTCCCGGGGCCCTCTGGCTGGCGGTGGCGCTGGCCTGCCTGGTGCACACCCTCGTCGCGCCCTCCGGACCCGCCGGTGCGCTGGGGGCCGTGGCGACGGTCGTCGCGGGGGCAGGCTTCGTCCGCCGCGAACGCCGCGCTCCCGCGCCGCTGCTGCCGCCCGCCGTCGTCGGCTCCCCCGCGGTCGGTGCGTCCCTGGCCCTGCTGGTCACCGTGTCGGCGGCCCTCAACGGCGGCCTCTTCACCTGCGTGTACGTCCTCCAGGACGACCTGGGTCTCACCCCGCTGCGCACCGCCCTGGTCGGTCTGCCGCTGGCCGCGTCCCTGGTGGCCGCGGCGCCGGTGTCGGCCGTCCTGCTGCGCCGGGCCGGTTCCCGTTCCACCGTCGCGGGGGCGACCGCCGTACTCGCCGCGGGCCTGCTCGTCCTCGCCGCCGCCCCCGGCACAGCGGCCTTCTGCGCCGGGTTCGCCCTGGTCGGCGCCGGATTCGGCACGGTGATGGTCGCGGCGACCCATGTCGTCGTACGGCAGTCTCCCGCGGCGTCGGCCGGGGTCGCGGGCGGGTTGCAGCAGACGGCGATGAACGTCGGGCCGGTTCTCGGGGTGGCGTCGGCAACCGTTCTCGTGGGCGCGGCCGGGACCAGGTCGCCGCTGATCGTGCTCGCCGTGGCGGCCGTGGCGGCGCTGCCGTTGTGCCGTGCGCTTCCGGGCGGCCCACGGCCGCTCGCCGGACCTCCCACCGGCGTTCCCGCCTCCCTTCCAGCCGACGTTGCGGCGGCCGTTCCCGACCCCCTCGGGCGGCCCGTTCCCGCCGGTCCGAGCGACGCACGGCACACCGTTCGCGCTGTCGAAAGGGGGTCTTTCGGGCCGTCCCTGGGCGACGATGAGGTCTGAGGCCGTTCCGGCGGGGTATGCCGGACCGCACCTTGCTCGAACGCACCGGAGGAGAGCGATGGCACAGCTGCGACAAGAGGTCGACCCCACCGAGGTCGGGCTGGACGCGAAGGCACTTGACCGCCTCGACCAGCATGTCGCCCACTACGTCGACGAGGGCAGGTTGCCCGGTTTCCTCGTGGCCGTCGCCCGCGGCGGCCGGATCGCCCACCTCACCACTCACGGCCACCGCGACCTCGCGGCCCGGCTCCCCGTCGAGTCCGACACCCTGTGGCGGATCTACTCGATGACCAAGCCGGTCACCTCCGTCGCCGCGCTGATGCTGATGGAGGAGGGCCGGCTCTCCCTCGACGACCCGGTGGCCGCCCACCTCCCCGAGTTCGCCGATCCGCGGGTGTACGTCGGCGGCTCCGGCGAGGACATGGAGACCCGGCCGGCCGGGCGGCCCCCGCTGGTGCGGCACCTGATGACCCACACCGCGGGCCTGACCTTCGCGTTCTACCAGTGCCATCCCGTCGACGCCCTGTACCGGGAGGCCGGTCTTGAGTCGGCGGTGCTGCCCGGTTCGGACCTGGCGACGACCGTCGACGCGTACGCGCGGCTGCCGCTCCAGTTCGAGCCGGGCACGCAGTGGAACTACTCGGTGGCCGCCAACGTCCTGGGCCGGATCATCGAGGTCGTCTCCGGCCGGCCCCTCGACGAGTTCCTCGCGGAACGGATCTTCCGCCCGCTCGGCATGCCCGACGCCGGTTTCCAGGTCACGGACGACCAGGCGGGCCGGCTGGCCGAGCTGTACGGCGGCACGGACGAGGGCGGGATAGAGCCGATCCCGGGGCTGCCGCTGTTCGGGCGGCCCCGGTTCCTGTCGGGCAGCGGCGGTATGGTGGCGACCGCATACGATATACACCGCTTCATGGAGCTGCTGCGCCGCCGCGGCGAACTCGACGGGACGCGGCTGCTCAAGCCGGAGACGGTGGACCTGATGACCCGTAACCAGCTGCCGGACGGCGCCGACCTGCGTACCGTCGGCAGCCGGCCCGCCCACGACGAGCCGGGCAACGACGGAGTCGGATTTGGACTCGGCGTCTCCGTGGTGACCGACCCGGCCCGCACCCAGGCCCCTTCCGGACTGGGCACCTACGGCTGGAGCGGGGTGGCCACGACGACGTTCTGGGTCGACCCGAGCCGCGACCTCACCGTCCAGTTCCTCACCCAGCTACGGCCGAAGAAGTCGCTGAAGCTCTACCCCGACCTCAAACGGCTGGTCCACGAAGCGGTCACGGACTGACCGGCGGGCCGTCGACGTTCAGGGTGAACGGGACACCGTCCCGGGCGAGTTCACCGAGCCACTCCCGCGACCGCTGCTGCGTACCGGCCGCCCGGTTCAGCCCCGCCGGCAGGGAACCGTCCAGTATGTGCCGGACCCCGAGGGCGAGGGGCCGCGAGACACAGCGCGCCATCGCGCTCTCCTTCGCGTCGCCCACCAGGTCCAGCAGGTAACTCCCGGACCAGGAGGTGCCGTTGCGGGCCCGCACTGCCAGGGAGACGGCGAGGACCACACGGTCACGGTCGGAGTCCGTCATCGGGTGCGCCGCCGCCAACTCGCGGGCCAGGGCCGCGATCCTGGTGTCGTCGCCCGCCTTCAGTTCCTCGAACACCGGCTCCCAGGCGCGCCGCCAGCCGCCCAGCCGCAGGGTGCCGCGTACGAAGGTCCGCGCCTGCCAGGCGGCGGGCAGCCCGTACTGCTCGACGAAGGGCATGCTGTCGCGGTTGGGGTAGACCTCGAAGACCTCCCCGTCGACGAGGTGCGCACGGGTCGCCTCCCAGGGCCGCTCGGCCGTCGTCTCGGTGCCGCCCTCCACGTAACGGGCGGGCGAGCGCAGGGCGTTGAGGACTCCGAGGGGCGCCCAGCTGAAGCGGTAGCGGAAGTCGTCGGCGACGGCCGGGATACCGCCGCAGTACGAGGTGAAGCGGTACGAGGCCGGTGTGCCGTCCCCGACGACGGCACGGGCGCGCGCCACCAGGGCGTGCGCGAAGAGGTGGTCGAGGCCGGGATCGAGTCCCGCCTCGGTGAGGACGACGGTGCCGGCGTCGACGGCCGAGGGAACCTGCTCCAGCACCGCGTCCGAGACATAGCTGGAGCAGGCGAAGTGCGCCCGCTTCGCCACACAGGCCGCGAGCAGCGAGGCGTGTTCGCCGGCCGGCAGCATCGACACCACGATGTCACCGGGGGCCAGTTCGGCCGTGAGCGCGTCGCGGGTGTGGGCGCGCGGTTCGACGCGTCCGGTCAGGCCCAGCCGGCCGAGGGCGTCGGCGGCGCGTTCCTCGCTGCGGTGCCACAGCCGGACCCGGTCGGCGTGCTCGCGGAGCGCGGCCAGGCCGCTGCCCGTGGACAGGCCGGCACCCACCCAGTGGACGGTGCCGCTCGCGGCGGCCCGCTCAGCCACGGTGCCCGCCGTCCCCGTCGGCGACGAGGCCGGCGCAGGCCTGCCGGAACCGGGCCAGGCACCGCGACCAGGCCGGGTGCGCGTCGTACTCCAGCAGGAGGGGCAGCAGGGCGCGGGAGAAATCGGCGCTGGACTCGCGCGGCAGCAGGGAGGGGAGGTTGTCGATGGCGATCAGGTCGAGCGGGGGTTCCTTGCGCAGCCGCCGGACGGGCTCGGCCCACTCGGTCGTCCGGTCGTAGACGGGAAGGACGTTGAGGGGCGAACCGACGTCGCAGGTGACGTCGCAGAGGGTGCGCAGCGCTCGGGCGGGGTCGTCGATGTCCCGCTCGCGCAGGAACGGCGGGACCGGGCTGGTGGCGAGGACGGCGTTGACCATGACGTCGTGGCGGAGCAGCGCCACGCGGTCGAGGGCGCGGGTCTCCGCCAGGTCCCAGCAGGTCGGATCGACGCCTGCCGTGTCGAACGCGGCCCGCGCGCCGCGCCCGCTGCGGCCCAGGGCGCCGACGACGAGCGCGGTGAGGTCCTCGTCGCCGGGGAGCCTGCGCAGGGTGTCGTCCAGGGCGTTCTTGTCGGTGGGGCGCAGGGGTGCCGTGAGCCGGCCCCGGTGCTGGAGCACTGCGAGGGCCGCGCCGAGGTAGCCGGCCCAGTAGCCGAACGCGGCGAGCCGGCGGCCCTCGTCGTCGACCAGGTACTCCAGGTCGAGGAGCGCCCCTCCCCCGGCTGTGAACCTGCGCAACAGGCGTGCGGCGCCCGGCTGTTCCTTGTAGGCGTGCCCGAAGTAGATGTGGTGGTGCGTGAGTCCGGCCGGTTCGTCGGGGAGTTCCTTGAGGCCGAGGACGACCGTGCCGGATGGCGCCGACGTCCAGGAGCCCGCGGGCGCGATCCGGGCGCCGACCGCCTCGTACTCCGCGGCGGGGAAGATCCGCTGCGGGGACTCCTCGACGGTCAGTCGCACCCCGTTGTCGACGAGCCGGCGGGCGTCGTCGGGGACGATCGGGGTGCGGCGTTCGGTGGAGCGGACCTCGTGGCGCAGCCACAGGTGGCGTTCCGTCATACGCGGTTGACCTCCGGACGCGGGGCGTCGGCGGCGAACCGGCCGGCGCCGAGGGGGCTGACGTCCACGAAGGGTACGCGGCCGAGGCAGAGGTCGCGGACGACCTCGCCGACGGCGGGTCCCTGGAGGAAGCCGTGCCCCGAGAAGCCGGTCGCATACAGAAAACGGGATATCGAAGTCGCCTCGCCGATGAGGGCGTTGTGGTCCGGGGTGACCTCGTACAGTCCCGCCCAGCCGCCCGCGCGGCGCAGGTCGAGGAGGGCTGGGGCGCGGCGTTCCATCGCGGCGACGAGGCGCGGGATCCAGCGCTCGTGGGTGTCGGTGGCGAAGCCGGGCCGCTCGTCCGGGTCGGACATGCCGACCAGCAGGCCAGGGCCCTCGGCGTGGAAGTAGAGGCTGCTGGTGAAGTCGATCGTCATCGGCAGGCCGGGAGGCAGACCACCGGGGAACGGTTCGGTGACCGCTATCTGGCGGCGCAGCGGCCGTACCGGCAGATCCACGCCCACCATCGCGCCGACGGACCGGGACCAGGCGCCGGCCGCGCAGACCACGGTGTCGGTGGTGATGCGGCCGAGAGTGGTCGTCACGGCGGTGATCCTGCTGCCCTGCGTCTCGATACCGGTCACCTCGGTGTGGCGCAGGATGCGCGCCCCGCAGCGGCGGGCGGCGGCCGCGTAACCGTGGACGACGGCTTCCGGCGTGCAGTGTCCGTCGTCGGGCGAGTACGCGGCGGCCCGTAACCCCTCGGTGGTGATCAGCGGGGAGAGCCGGCGGGCCTCGGCCGGATCGATCATGCGGCTGGGCACGCCCAGCGCGTTCTGGAGCCGGACGCCCGCCTCGAAGGAGGCGACCTCCTCGGGCGTGGACAACAGGAACAGGTAGCCGACGCGGTGCAGTCCGATGTCGGAGCCGATCTCCTCGCCGAACCGGGCGAACGCCTCCAGGCTGCGCGCGCCGAGCTGGATGTTCAGTTCGTCGGAGAACTGGGCGCGTACACCGCCGGCGGCCTTCGAGGTCGAGCCCGCGCCGAGTTCGTCCCGCTCCACCAGCAGGACGTCCCGGACGCCGGCGGCGGCCAGATGGTAGGCGATGCTCGTCCCCATCACTCCGCCGCCGATGACGACGACCGAGGCATGCGTGTTCACGCGGGCGGCTCCTTCCGACGGCCGCCCCCGACCCGGCATCCGGACCGGGACCGGGGCCACCGAGACATTCCGGTTGTCCTGTGCGGCGACGTCGCGGGCCGTGACGGACGCGAGTACCGAGGCTGTCGCGTGCCGGAGCGGCTGCCGCGGCTGCCGCCTGCCGGGGCGTTGACCGTCGTGATCCCTACCCCTCGCGGCGGTCCGTAGTGCGCGACTTCAGGACAGTGCGCCACCGCGGAACCGCTGCCCGGCGGGGGGACCGGGGAGCCGGCGCGTCGTCAGGACCAGTGCGCCACCGCGTCCAGGTGCGGCAGGCGGTGGTCCAGCCGCTCACGCTTGGTGCGCAGGTACGTGATGTTGTTCTCGCACGGTTCGATCAGCAGCGGTACCTCCTCGGCGACCTGGATGCCGTTCTCGACCAGCGCCTCACGCTTGCGCGGGTTGTTCGACATCAGGCGGACGGAGCGCACGCCCATGTCGCGCAGGATGTCGGCGGCCACCTTGTAGTCGCGGGCGTCCACGGGGAAGCCCAGCGCGACGTTCGCCTCGACGGTGTCCAGGCCCTCCGCCTGGAGCGCCATCGCCCGGAGCTTGCCCAGCAGCCCGATGCCGCGGCCCTCGTGCCCGCGCAGGTAGACGACGATGCCCCGGCCCTCGGCGACGACGGCCCGCAGCGCGGATTCGAGCTGATCGCCGCACTCGCAGTGCTGGGAGCCGAACGCGTCGCCGGTCAGGCATTCCGAATGCAGCCGGGTCAGCACGTTCTCGGCGCCCGGCTCGCCGTACACCAGGGCCACCTGCTCGTCGCCGCGGTCGTGGTCGAGGTAACCGATCGCCTGGAATTTGCCGTACACGGTGGGCAGCGGTGCATTCACCACGCGTTCCACACCGGTGCGCTGGGGGGACTTCTTGCCGAGCACGCCAAATTTGTCTGTCATGATCTGGTTCCTAAGCAGAGACGAAAGGCCGGGAAAAGATGAGTGGTTCGGGAATGCGAACGGCGGCGGCGTACGGAGGACTGGTGCCGTCGGACACCACCGAGGACGTGCGGTGGCGCGGCGCGGAGGTCCCGGTCCAGGTGGCGGTGCTGCCCGTCGGAAGCTTCGAACAGCACGGGCCGTACCTGCCGTTGGCGACCGACACGCTCGTCGCCTGCGCGATAGCGCGGGAGATCGCCGCCGCGTATCCGGTACACCTCCTCCCTCCGGTGACCATCGCCTGCTCGCACGAGCACGCGGACTGGCCGGGAACCGTCAGCATCTCCGCCGTCACCCTTCACGCGGTGGTACAGGACATCGCGGCCTCACTGCGCCGCTCGGGCGTCGAGGCCCTGGTGCTGGTCAACGGACACGGCGGGAACTACGTCCTGGGCAACGCGGTCCAGGAGTCCTCCGCCCGCGGGGAGCGGATGGCGCTCTTCCCGGCCGCCGAGGACTGGGAGTCGGCACGGCAGCGGTCCGGGGTGTCGACCTCTCTGCTCACCGACATGCACGCCGGGGAAATCGAGACCTCGATCCTGCTGCACGCCCATCCCGAACTCGTCCGGCCCGGTTACGAGTCGGCCGATTTCACCGCGGACGACCGTCGCCATCTGCTCACGCTGGGAATGTCCGCCTATACCGATTCGGGCGTCATCGGCCGTCCCTCCCTGGGGTCCGCGGAAAAGGGGAAGGAACTCCTGACGAGCCTGGCGGATTCCTTCGGGACGTATTTCTCGATACTGACCACCGGGACGGCCGAAGGGGATGACGACGGCCCCTCCGTGTGACGCCCCTCGCGGGGCTCCGCGTCCGCTACGACGCTGCCGGCCACCTCGCCGCCGGCCGCCTGGCCGCGGTCCCGCAGTCCGGTGCACCAGCGGGCGAGCAGGACGACGAGGCCGGGCAGCGCGGCCACGAAGCTGAGCACGCCGTACACGACGGCGACCGTCAGTCCGGTGCTCGCGCCGAGTCCGGCCGCGCCGAACGCCCAGGCGGTGATGCCCTCGCGGGGGCCCCAGCCACCGACGTTCAGCGGCACGCCCATCGCGAGGAGGGCGAGGACCGCCAGCGGCAGCAGGGTGAGCACCGGGGCGGCGGAGCCGGCCGCGCGGGCGGCGACGACGAAGGTGGCGAGGTGCCCGGCCAGGACGACCGCCGACGACAGGGCGACGCCGGGCCCGTTACGCCGGGACAGCAGCCCCTCGCGCGCCTCCGCGAGGGCCGCCCGGACGCGTCCGCCCCGGCGGGAGGCCGAGGAGTTCATGCGCAGGGCGAGACCGACGGCCAGTACGCCGACCGCACCAAGGGCGGCCAGTGGCGCGAAGTGCCGTACGTCGGCCATGACCGGCGACGGCAGGGTCAGCAGGATCGTCACTCCTGCGACGGCCAGCACGAGTTGTCCCGCCGTGCGCTCCAGGACGACGGCCCGTACGCCGCGTCCGACGTCGCCGGTGCTCTGCCCGTGGCGCACCGCGCGGTGCACGTCGCCGAGAATGCCGCCGGGCAGGGCCGCGTTCAGGAAGAGGGAGCGGTAGTAGTCGGCGACGGCGGGCCCGAGGGGCAGCCGGATCTTCAGTCCGCGGGCCACCAGCGCCCACCGCCACGCGCTGAACACGGTGGTGACGGCGCCGATCCCGAGCCCGAGCAGCAGAGTGGCGGCATCGATGCGCCGGAGTCCGTCCAGGACGGCGCCGGTGCCCATCCGCCACACCAGGACCCCGAGGATGACCACGCCGGCGACGGTGCCGAGATGGGTGCGCAGCGCCGCGAACCGGGAACGAGCGGCCGGGGCCGGCGCCGGGGCCGACCGGGGAGCCCGCGGCTCGGTCACGACGACACCGATACGGGCCTCGGAGACGGCGGGACCGGTACGCGCCGGGAACGGCACGGCCGCCGCACGGGCGGGCAGCGCACCGGCCGCCGTACGGCAAGCGGTGACGGCCGTTCCCGTCCGGTTCACGCCGTCGCGTGAGGGCCGTCGTACGGCCGTCCGCGCGCGCCGCGCCGGCTGCGGCGCCGCCGGGACGCGCGCGCCCACCGTCTCCGCGCTCATCAGGCGCCGCCCGTCGGGCGGGCCAGGGCGAGGAGGTCGCTGTGGTGGACGGTGACGTGGAGTTCGCCGGCGGCGCAGGCCGCGAGCCGGGCGGCGAGGTAGGTCTCGGCGCGGGCGGCGAGTTCGGGGCGTTCCTCGACGGCGGCGCCGACCCAGCCGCGCAGCCACTGGGCGGTGAGCGCGGCCTGGTCGGGGCCGAGCCGCCAGGCGCTGGGGTGCACCTTGACGCTGGCGCCGTGGTCGGCGAACGCCTCGCAGGCCGCCGTGACCGAGTCGGGTCCGAGGAGGCCGCCGCGCCGCTGATGGTCGTTGAAGGCGGCGGCGATCTCCTCGTCCATCGGGTTCTCGGCGCTCAGTTCGACCCGCCCGGCGACGGAGAGGGTCAGCAGTGCGGGGCAGCCGGCGCCCGCGCAGGCCGCGGCGAGGGTGTCGATCTCCTCGCGGGTGAGGACGTCCAGCAGCGCCGACGCGGTCACCAGTGAGGCACCGACCAGGGCGTCCGGGGTCAGCCGGGCGACGTCGCCGCGGCGGGTCTCGACGGTGACCCGGCTGCCGTCGGCGGCGACCCGGGGCGAGCCGACGGCCGCGAAGTGCAGCAGGTAGGGGTCGCGGTCGTGCAGGATCCAGTGCTGAGGGCCGTCGAGGCGGGGGGCGAGCCAGCGGCCCATCGAGCCGGTGCCGCAGCCCAGGTCGTGCACGACGAGTCCGCCGGTGCGGCCGGGCAGGTTGGCCAGCCGGATCCGCAGCGGGTCCAGCAGGTCGATGGCCCGTGCGTCGGCGTCGGCGGGCTCACGCAGCCGCAGCCACTCGGGGGCGTAGCGGGGCGGTTCCTGCGCCACGCCGTCCTCGTCGCGCAGCCGTACGGTCGGCCGCTCGCCGGGGCGGGTCACCGGGCCCGCGCCCTCGATGACACCGGTTGTCGGCACGGAATCGGTCGTCTGCAGGACATCGGTCGTCTGCATGACATCGGTTGTCTGCGTTTCCATGTCCGAGGACACCTCCCGAGTTCCGGTCCCCGGAATCCGCCCGATCTGCCGTGCCAGGTCGGCCGGGGTCATCGTGGTCTTCCTCATGCCGCCCTCCGGGGTTCGCCGGGCAGCCGGCCGAGGACGCCGGCGAGGCGCTGGGCGGTGCTCGCCCAGCCGTTGAGGGCCGCCCGCCGGCCTCGCGCGGCAGCCTTCAGCCGGCGCCGTACGTCCGCCTCGCCGAACCAGCCGCGCAGCTCGGCGGCGAGGGCGGCCGGGTCCTCCGGCGGAACGAGGATGCCGGGCACGCCGCCGTCGGGAGCGCGGCCGACCGCCTCCGGCACACCGCCCACATCGGTGGCGAGGACGGGGATGCCGCGGGCGAGGGCCTCGGTGACGGCCATGCCGTAGGTCTCGGCGTAGGAGGTGAGGACCATCAGGTCGGCGGAGGCGTACGCGGCGTCGAGCTGGGCGCCCGCCTTGGGTCCGGCCAGTTCCAGCCGGTCCTCGAGGCCGTACCTGCTGATGAGGCGGCGCAGGTGGGCGACGTACTCCGGGTCCTGGCCGAGGCCGCCCACGCAGGAGCAGGTCCACGGCAGGTCGGTCACCGCGGCCAGCGCCTCGATCAGCCGGTGCTGCCCCTTGCGGGGGGTCACGGCGGCCACGCACAGCAGGCGGGAGACGCCGTCGGTGCCGGAGGCGAGGGGAGCGATGTCGGCGCCGGGGGCGGCGTCGTGCACCTTCTCCGGGGCCAGGCCGTGGTGGGAGACGAGGCGGCGGACCGCCCAGTCGCTGGTGGCGATCACCGCGGGGACGGCGCGCAGCACCGCCCGCTCCTTGGCGTCGAGTTCGGCGGCGAGCGCCGGGTCGAGGCCCGTCTCGTCGCCGAGCGGCAGATGCACCAGGACGGCGAGCCGCAGCCGTTCCGCCTCCGGTACGACGATCTCCGGGACGCCGCAGGCCACCAGCCCGTCCAGCAGGACGACGGTGCCGTCGGGCAGCTCGCGCAGTGTGCGGGCCAGTTCGGCGCGGGCGGGTGCCTGCGGGCTGGGCCAGTCACCGGCGACCCGGTGCTTCTCGACCTGCCAGCCGAAGCCGGGAAGGTCGAGGCAGACACGGCGGTCGTAGGCGTTTCCGCCGCTGGGGTTCGCCGGGTCGTCGACCCCGCCCGGCATGACGAAGTGCACGGAACGCAGGGACATGGGGATGATCCCCCCGTTCTTCTTCGGGGTCACCGGCTGCGCGGGCAGATAGGCGAGCGGGGCCTTTTCCATCGTCGCGTCGGTCACAGCGCACGCTCGTAACTCGCCCAGGCGACGTGCGACTCGTGCAGGCTGACGGACAGGGCGGCGATGCCCCGGGCGCCCTCGCCGAGCGCGCCCTTGTGGATCCGCTCGGCGAGCCGGTCGGCGATCACCTTGGCGAGGAACTCCGTGGAGGTGTTCACCCCGGCGAAGTCGGGCTCGTTGTCGAGGTTTCTGTAATTCAGCTCGCTGACGACGGCGCCCAGTTCCTGGGTCGCCAGGCCGATGTCGACGACGATGTTGTCGTCGTCCAGCTGCTCGCGGCGGAAAGTGGCGTCCACGAGGAACGTCGCTCCGTGCAGGCGCTGAGCGGGTCCGAAGACCTCACCGCGGAAGCTGTGGGCGATCATGATGTGATCGCGGACCGTGACACTGAACAACGGACGACCCTCCAGGTGCGGCGCGTCTGGTCCCCCGGCCATCGGCCGCCGGGGGATGCCGTGTAGTACGGCTCTTGGCTTCCCCGTGTTCAGCCGACTCTCACTCTTTTCTCAGGTCAGGCGCTTTTCTCGTAGGTAACCCTGTGACACAGGGCCGGAATCGCCCCGCTCGTGAGCCGGGGCATCACCTCCGGCAACTCGTCGAAGGCGCTTTCCCCGGTGACGAGCGCGTCGAGCGCGGGATCGGCGAGAAGGTCCAGGGCGACGGCGAGGCGGTCGGCGTAGCTGCGGTTCGCGCGGCGTGGGGAGACGGTGCCGACCTGGCTGCTGCGGATGACCAGCCGCCGGGAGTGGAAGGCCTCGCCGAGCGGCAGGGAGACCATACGGTCGCCGTACCAGCTCAGTTCGAGGACCGTGCCCTCGGCTCTCAGCAGTTCCAGGGAGCGGGCGAGGCCCTGCTCGGTGGCGCTGGCGTGCACGACGAGGTCGCAGCCGCCCAGCGCGTCCTGCGGGGAGGCGAAGCCGACGCCGAGCGCCTCGGCGGTCTTCGCCCGCGCCGGATCGGCGTCCACCAACTGCACGCGTACGCCCGGAAAGCGGTTCAGCAGCGCGGCCACCGAGCAGCCGACCATGCCGCCGCCGACCACCGCGATCCGGTCGCCGACCAGCGGCGCCGCGTCCCACAGCGCGTTCACGGCCGTCTCGACCGTGCCGGCGAGGACGGCCCGCCCGGCGGGCACGGAGTCCGGTACGACGGTGACGGCGCTCGCCGGGACGACGAAGCGGGTCTGATGCGGGAACAGGGAGAAAACGGTACGCCCGACCAGTGCCGCGGCGCCCTCCTCCACCACCCCCACATTGAGGTAGCCGTATTTCACCGGCGCCGGGAAGTCACCCTCCTGGAAGGGCGCCCGCATGACCGCGTGCTGGCTCTCCGGGACGCCGCCGCGGAAGACGAGGGTCTCCGTGCCGCGGCTGACCCCCGAGTACAGCGAACGGACGACGACCTCACCCTCCGCCGGGTCCGGCAGGGTCACATCACGGATCTCTCCATGGCCCGGCGAACCGATCCAGAACGCACGTGCAGTGCGGTTCATCGGCGTCCTCCTGAACGTTCGGGAACTTGCTCACGTACCGAGGTGTGCACAGGTCGCGCACAGTACGCGGCCTTGATCGACTCTGTCACCTGGCCGGAGGATGTGCGGTGGCCCTGAACAACACTTACGACGCAAGGCTGGTCCAACAGGAGACCGCTGTGGGAGCGGGCGTACAGATCCTGGTACTGGCCCTGCTCGGCACGGCGATCGGCATGGGCCCGGCGGGCTGGGTGACCGGCCTCGTCTTCGCCGTAGCCACCTGGGCGGTGCTCTCACGGGCACTGCACCGCTCGGGTCTGCGCACTTTCGGCCCGGCGAACCGAGTCACCCTCGGCCGGGCCACACTGGTCGGCGGGGTGACAGCACTGGTCGCGGACTCCTTCGTGAGCGCGCCGCCCGTGTCCCTGCTGGTCGGCCTGACGGCCGTGGCCCTGCTGCTGGACGGCGTGGACGGCAAGGTGGCGCGGCGCACGGGCACCTCGACGGCACTCGGCGCCCGCTTCGACATGGAGGTCGACGCCTTCCTGATCCTCGTCCTCAGCGTGTACGTCTCCATGGCGCTGGGCCCCTGGGTCCTGCTGATCGGCGCGATGCGCTACGCCTTCGTCGCGGCGGCCCGAGTGGCGCCCTGGCTCAACGCCCCGCTCCCGCCGAGCACGGCCCGCAAGACGGTCGCCGCGATGCAGGGCATCTGCCTCCTCGTCGCCGGCGCCGACCTGCTCCCGTACGCCGGCAACTTCGCGGTGGCCCTGCTGGCCCTGGCCCTGCTGCTGTGGTCCTTCGGCCGCGATGTGCTGTGGCTGTGGCGGGAGTCGCGGACGACCCGGGGGACGGAGGGGACGGGCGCCGATACGGTCCCGGCGGGAAAGCGGTCGGCGCTGGAACTGGAACTGGAACTGGAACTGGAACTGGCCGGACGCTAGTCCTGGCACACGACATCGAGGGGCCCGGTCCGCTGCACGGATCCGGGCCCTCGTCGCGTGGGGGGAGGCGTTGCGGCCAACGGTTTCCGGCGGCGGTCGCCCCGCGCCGGTCCGTGGGCGACGATGCCCCCCGGCACCGCTCTTCCCGCCCCGGTCCGCGCACTGGTCTTCGCGCACCGGGTCCCTGTGTCCGGCCCGGACGGAGCAGGCTACGACCACGCCGGGATCCCCAGCTGTCCGGCGTTCGAGGACGAGGCCGTTCAGGCCGAACCAGGGGTCCGGCGGCGGAGCGCCTGCCACGGCCGGGCAACGCACACGCAGTCCCTACCCCCTCCGCGGAAGCAACAGCACTGCCACCGCCGGAACGACCGCCAGCACGGCCCACGGCACAGCCGTCGGCAGCCCACTGTCGAGGAGCGTCCCCGTGCCCGCGCTGCCGATGAGCACGATCACTCCGGAGACCGAGGACAACGCCCCCATGTACAGACCGAGCCGTCCCTCCTGCGCGAGGTCGGGAACCCAGGCGCGGGCGGCCGGCGCCACGAGCATCTGTCCGAGGGTGAGGAGGACGACGAAACCGGCGGCGGGCAGCAGTCCGGTCACGCCCGTCGCCCCGGAGGGCGCCGCGACCGCGACGACACCGAACCCGGTCGCGATCAGCGCCAGCCCCGCCGCCATGGACCGCCTCAGGGTGAGCCGCTCCCCCACCCATCGTGTGACCGGCAGCTGGGCGGTCACCACCAGGAGGGAGGACAGCGCGAACAGCCAGGCCAGCGGGGCCTGCGAACCGGCGGCACGTTCGACTTCGGCGGGCAGGGCGAGGTAGAGCTGGTTGTAGGCGAGGAGATAGGCGCCGTACGCGCAGCACAGGCCGAGGAAGCGCCGGTTGCGCAGCAACGGGCCGATTCCGCCCCGCACTTGGACCCGCACTCGCCCGGGGATGTGCTGGGGCAGCAGCCAGGCGTGGCCGGCGAGGACCAGGACGAAGACGCCGGCTCCCGCCAGACAGACCGCGCGGAAGTCGACCGACAGCAGCAGCGCCCCGAGCAGGGGGCCGACGAACGCCCCGGCCTGCCCGGCGACGGTGAACAGCGCCAGTACGCGTGTGCGGGACCCGCCGCCCGACTCCTCCCACGCGACGGCCTGCCGGGCCACCTCGGATTCGACCGCGGGCGAGAACAGTGCGGCGGCGAAACCGATGAGGAGCACCGCCCCGACGACGGCCGGGGCACTCCCGGCGTACCCGAGCCACCCGAATCCGGCGATGCGCAGCACGCATCCGGCGAGTACCACGGGCCGGACGCCGTACCGGTCGGCGAGGGC
>NZ_MUBA01000416.1 GCF_002154575.1 Streptomyces bobili | reverse complement strand
AGCCGTATCGCCCCCGCGGTGTCTGACAACCACCGCGGGGGCGATACGGCTGGACAGCACACCTGACCTGCTGCGACGCTCCGCCCGTGACCCTCACCGAGCTGCTCGCCTCCGTCGCCCTGACCGCCCGCCTGGGCCCCGTCCACGTCGATGCGTCCTGGGCCGACGTCACCGCGGCCCTCGGCGAGCCGCGGGAGGTGCTCCGGAGCAGGCGCTGGCCCCGCCTCTTCGGGTTCGGCGATCTGGAGGTCTTCGTCTGCCGCTGCCGCCGGGTGCGGATGGTGACCGTCCAGACGTGGACGGAGACCGTCGAAGTGCCCACGTACGCGGGCCTGTTCCCCGGTGAGCCCACCGAGGCGGACGTCGTCGCCGCCCTGGACCGGGCCGGCTGCGCCTGGGAGGTCGACTCCGCGCTCACCTTCGACGGCCAGCGTGGCCTGCGCGTGCCCGCGACCTCCGCCACGTTCGTGTTCGTCGTCCCCGAGCCCGGCGAACCCCGCCTGCACGCGATGGGCCTGCCCGACAACGGCCACCGGTGCCCGACGGCGACCTGACGAGATCGGCACGCCGGGGGCAACCCTTGTGGGGTGTGGGCCGTCTTCTGAGTCGGCTGAGCTTTTCGGACGTATTCCTTGACGCATGTAGGGTTCCGACGTTCGGCGTGACCAGCGAGGCCGACGATCCAGGCACGGTGTACGGGGTGAAGAACGGCCGAGGCGGAGGCGAGCACCGGTGAGCGGGACGAGAAGGCGTGGACGTACTCCGGTGGAGGCGGCCGGACGCGGGAGCAGGGCGAGGTCGGGCGGCGGCCGGGGCGGACCCGGCGGGACGCGGCTGACCCGGCGTGGGCGGGTCCTCGCCTGGGGCGCCGGGGTGACCTCCGTGGTGATCCTCGGCGTCGGCGGTGTCGGCGCGTGGGTCTACAACGACCTCAACAACAACATCGACTCCGCCGCCGTGGACGACAAACTGGGCGACGACCGGCCCGAGAACCTCAGCCCCGGTTCGAAGAACATCATGGTCGTGGGATCCGACAGCCGGGACGGCGCGAACGCCAAGTACGGCAAGGACCTGACCACCATGCAGTCGGACACGCTGATGGTGCTGCACATCCCGGCGAACCGGAAATGGGCCGCGGTGGTGTCCTTCCCGCGTGACTCCTGGGTGGACATACCGTCCTGCGAGATGGGTGGAGGCAAGACCTCCGACCCGCACAAGGCCAAGATCAACGAGGCGTTCGCGATCGGCGGCAGCGCCGGTGAGGTCGCCGGGGCCGCCGCGTGCAGCATCAAGACCGTCGAGGCCCATACCGGCCTGCGCATCGACCACTTCATGTCGGTCGACTTCTCCGGCTTCAAGGGCATGGTCGACGCGCTCGACGGCATCGAGGTCTGCCCGAAGGAACCCATCAAGTCCGACAAGGCCCGGCTGGAGATGGACGCCGGCTGCCAGACCGTCGACGGCGAGAAGGCCCTCGGCTACGTCCGCGTCCGCTACGGCGTCGGTGACGGCTCCGACATCGGCCGTATCGGCCGCCAGCAGGAGTTCATGGACGCCCTCGCGGCGAAGGCCCAGTCGAAGCTGACCAGCCCCGACGCCCTGTACGGCTTCCTCCAGTCCGCCACCAAGTCGCTGACCACGGACCCGGATCTGGCGGGCATCAAGCAGATCTACGGGCTGGCGAACGAACTCAAGGGCATCCCCAGCGACCGGCTGGCCTTCCTCACCGTGCCCAACTACCCGCGTGAGGCGGACATTCCGGCCGACAAGGCCAATGTCGTCTGGCAGTACCCGCAGGCCGCCGACCTGTTCACCTCCCTGGCCAAGGACAAGGAGATGACCAAGGCGCAGTTGCAGGCGGCGGCGAAGAACCTCGTGTACGCCTCCCAGGTCCGCGTCCAGGTCCTCAACGGCACCGGGCAGTCCGGGCGCGCCGCGGCGGTCGCCGAGAAGCTGCGCACGATGGGCTTCACCGTGAGCGGTACCGGCAACGCCCCCGAGACGGTGACGCGTACGTCCGTCAGCTTCCCGGCCGGGCTGGAGAAGCAGGCCGCGGTGCTCTCCTCACGCCTGCCGAAGGCACGGTCGGCCGCCGCGGCGGACGCGCAGGCGGGCGTCGTCACACTGGTCGTCGGACCGGACCTGGACCTCGGCGAGCTGAGCTGAGCCGGGCCGAGGGAGCCTCCCTCGGGCGGAGTTGGCGGGACGCGGGTCCGTGTGTAACATTGATCTTGAGCTGGTCGCCACCACAACGGCGAAGCGGTTCCGCGTCGGTGGCCCAAGGAAAGGCGCCCCACTTCCTGTGGGGAGATGCAGGTGCAAGGCCTGCCCGGCGCTCCGGTGAACGAGTCCCATTCCGCGTAGAGCGGGGTGGGACTCGTTCTCATTTCCCAGGCTTTCTCGGCCTCTGCGGCTTTCTCGGCTTCTCCGGCTTCGGCAAGGGTGCGGTGGGGATGCGGAGCGCCTCACGGCGTCCGCATCCCCGTTGCCGTCAGGACGAGTTCGCGCTCGACCGGCCGAAGAACTCGATCTCCGCGATGGCCACCTGCTTGTTCCCCGAGGCGCCGTACGCCGACTCCAGCGTGAAGCGGACCTTCGTCACCTCACCCACGCGAAACGCCCGGCGCTGGCCGCCCGCGCTCTGGTCGAGCGTGATGTTCCGCGTCGTGGTCCTGCCGTCCTTCGTCGTGATCGTCGCCTTGATGCGGTGCGGCAGGGCCGACTGGGAGAGCTGGTCGGCGCGGGTCGACGTGCCCGGCGTGATGATCAGGTCCAGCAGCCGGGTCGGCTCGGCGAACCGGGCCTCGATCCACTGGCCCTCGCCGGACTGCGCGACACCCGGCCCCCACCAGGTGTTGTTCACCTTGTCGAAGAGCAGGTCGGGCTTGTGGCCCGGATAGGAGCGGGAGGCCGCGAACTGGTCGGGGGCGACCGGGGCGCGCTTGGCGAAGTGGTCGCGGGTGGCCTGCACCCACGCCGGGGTGCTCACCCCGACCCAGATGAGCAGGCTGAGGACGGCGGCGGCCACCACCCAGGTCAGGATCCGGTCGAAGGTGCGCCGCAGCCGGGGCCGGTCGCCCGCCCACGGGGTCTCACGGCTGCGGAAGTCCAGCACCCGGCGCCACCACGGGCGGTGCCGGGCCGAGCTGTCCTCGGTCCTGGTCATGGGCATCGCGCACCGCGTGCAGTAGTGCCGGTCGGGGCGGTTCGGGGTCGAGCACCAGGGGCACGGCAGGCCGTTCTCGTCGCCCTGCTGCGGACCGGGCGCCCGCACCTGGGGACGGTCCGCCACCGGCCGCCCCGGCAGCACCGGCGCGACCGCCGGGGGTGGCGTCGGACGGGCCTCCGGATCGGCGACGGGGACCAGGAGGGAACGGGCCCGCGCGTTCATCTCGTCGTCGTCGTCGGCGGCGGCGGCGG
>NZ_MUBA01000415.1 GCF_002154575.1 Streptomyces bobili | reverse complement strand
CGGTCGGGGTGGCGGCGGGGCCGGTCGTCCGTGGGGGCAGGGTGGAGGTGTTGCCCTCGCAGGTCGTGAACGTGCAGTGCAGCAGCGTGAACCGGGTGGTCCCCTTGCCCTTGGCCTCGAAGGTGAAGGTGAGCCGGCGGCCGGCACCGGGCGCCGGTTCGTCGCCGGAGTCGGACGCGTGGTCCTGGCCGCGGCTGACCAGCACCGAGCTGTCGGGCTCGGGGTCGACCAGGTACCAGTACTCGCGGGTGGAGGCGTTCTGGTCGACGGTGAGCGTGAAGCGCTCGCCCGGCTCGGCAGTGATGCTGGTGTCGTTCACCGGGTGGCTGGTGGTGCTGGTGTCGTCCACCGGACGGCTGGTGGTGCTCGTGGAGTCATCGGCCTGTTCGTCGGTGCCCGAGCCGCAGCCCGTGGCGAGAGCGAGGAGCGCGGCTGCCGCGAGCGCGGCACCGCCCCTGCTGCCGCGGGAGATAGACGCTGTACGCATTGGGGAGTTCACTGTTGGAAGCCTTGCCCATGTGGCCGTTGATGAAGTCGTCCTCGCTGACCCAGGTGGTCGAGCCCCAGGGGTTGTACACCTGGAGCATGTCACCTTCCTGGACGATGATCGTCATGGCGTGGGCGCCCTCCTGGCCCGAGACGTCGACCGGCACCGGATGCCCCTGCGCCACCGACCTCTCGACCTCGGTGAGGACCGCCCTGCGGTCGGCGTCGCTGTTGAGGTCCTGGCGCTCGTAGTCGCGGCCGGTGGCACTGCCGACGATGGTGTCGTTGATCCGTTCCTGCCCCTCGGGGCCCATGCCGCCCCAGTTCTCGCCGCCTTCGCCTTCGGTGTGCAGCCGGTGCTGTTCGGCCACCCGGCGCCGCTTGAAGGCGTCGGCGTCGTCCTGCTGTCTGCCGATCGCCGGACGGGGTCCCGGCCGCGTCCGAGGTGTCGCGGTGAAGGCCACCCACCGCCCCGTCGGCCGCAGTTCGCGGCGTGCCGGTGGGGGCCGTCGGGCCGACGCGACCCGCTCCCCGACCGGGTGGGCCCCTCCGCCCGCCCTACGCGGGTCCGTCCGGCAGGACGGGCAGGGCGGCCAGGCGGCGGTGCAGGTAGCCGCCGCCCCAGACGAGTTCGTGCAGCGGCACCGCCGGTGTCAGCCGGGGCCAGCGGCCGAGGATGCCGGTCAGGGCCACCGTGAGTTCCAGGCGGGCCAGCGCCGATCCGGGGCAGTAGTGCGGGCCCAGGCCGAAGGTCAGGTGGCGGGCGGCGGTGCTGCGGGCCGGGTCCAGTGTTCCGGGGTCGGTGTGGCAGCGCGGGTCGTGGTTGGCCGCCGCCACGGACAACAGGACGCCGCTGCCCGCCGGAACGACCGTGTCCCCGAACCGGATGTCCTGCAGAGCCACCCGCTTGGTGCTGAAGGGTCCCGGAGTGTCCCAGCGCAGCAACTCGTCCACCGCGCGCGGAATCCGCCGCGGCTCGTCCCGCAGGCAGTGCCGCACTTCTGGGTGACCCAGCAGCGCCACCACGCTCATCCCGATCGCCTGCACCGTGCTGTCGAAGCCTGCCAGCAGCAGCATCGCCAGGAGTGAGGCCACCTCGTCCTCGGTCGCACCGCCCTGCTCGCGCCAGGCCGCGAGCACGCGGGAGACGACATCATCACCCGCGGCGGTGGCGCGCAGGGCCATCTTGCCGCGGATGAAGGCGTCGATCCGGGCGACGCTCTCCTCGATCGCGCCGGCGGTGTGTTTCGCCTTGTCCGCGAGGCGGGCCACCGGTTCGTGGAGTGCGGCCCGCTCCTCCTGCGGCACCGCGAAGACCTCGCACAGCGACCGGAAGGCGAAGGGGCGGGCGAAGGCGTCCATCAGCTCGACCGGTCCGTGGCCGCGGGCCGCGTCGGCCGCGTCGAGGAGTTCGTGCGCGGCCCGCTCGATCCGCTCACGGTGGGCGGCCATGCGCGCCGGGGTCAGGGCCGGGGTGGCCAGGCGGCGGATCCGCGTGTGGTCGGGCGGGTCGTAGTTGACCAGCGTCACGTCGAGTGCGCGCCGGCGTACGCCGGGGTCGGGAACGCGGCCGCCGCTCAGGGAGAGCCGGGGGTCCAGGAATCCGGCGCGCACGTCCTCGGCGCGGGTCACCAGCCACGCCGGCCGTCCGGCGGGCGTCCTGATCCGGGCCACGGGACAGGTCTCCCTGATCGCGGCGAGCGTCGAGTCGGGCCGGGTCAGGAACTCGGCCCCGAGCGGCTCCGGCAGCCGCTGCTCCCCGGCCGGTGCGGGCGCGGGCGCATCGGCCCTGACTGCGGGTTCGGTGTCCATGCGGAGGCGTCCTCTCGCGGTCGCGGACTGTGCGGCGGCCACCGTAGGAACGGCCGGTTGTCCGCCGGTTCGCGCCTGATGCGATTCCGGTATGCCCGCGTCCCGGCCGGGTGGGCCCGCCGGCCCGCCCACCGGGGGATTCAGCGTGGGACAACCGGTGCCGAACCGGTGCCGAACCCCCTGCTCCTAGCTTCCTGGCGGTCGGCGCACCGCCGCCGCCCTTCGTCCCGATCGCCCGTCGTATGGAGGACCAGCATGGCCGAGAACGTCGAGCCCCAGGAGACCCCCGCGGAGGACACCCCCGAGGTGGTCGCGCACGCCGCGGACAACGTCGCCTGGTGCGGCATCCACCAGGAATCGGTCGACGAGCCCGAGGTCGTCGCGCACGCCGCGGACAACGTCGCCTGGTGCGGCGTGCACCAGGAGTCGGTCGACGAGCCCGAGGTCGTCGCGCACGCCGAGGAGGGCGAGGACACCCCCTGGTGCGGCATTCACCAGGAGCACAACACCTGATCCTGCCGACCGGCCGGTCCTCCCGGCCGCGGCGGCGCACGACGCCACCGCGGCCGGGGTCCGCGCCCGACCGTCCCTCTCCTGTCCTGCCACCGCTCCGACCCGGAGGTTGCCGTGTCCGGTACGCAGTCCGTCGCCGTCCCCGCCGCCGGGGCCCGTCTGATCCGCGCCGACCGGGGGTGGTGGTTCCTGGGCGCCGGCGGATACGCGCTGATGCGGCCCGGCCAGGTGGAACCCGACGGCACCCTGCGGCCGTCGGCCGAACGCTATCTGCGCGACGCGGGCCTGTACGACGTCCGGCCCTACACCTCGTACTCGCTCACCGTGCTGACCAGCACGGACTGCAACCTCGGCTGCGGCTACTGCTTCCAGAACACCGCGCAGGACCCCAAGGGCGGCAGCCGGCCGCCGCGGATCAGCCACGCCCGGCTGACCCCCGAAGCGGTGGGACAGGTCCTGAACTTCACCCGCGAGCGCATGGACGCGGCGGGGCTGGACCGGCTGTCGCTGCTGCTGTTCGGCGGCGAGCCGCTGCTCAACCCGAGGGGCTGCCGCGACCTGCTCACCCGGGCGGGAGAACTGGGCGCCCTCACCGCGTCGATGACGTCCAACGGCACCCTGCTCACCCCGCTGATCGCCAAGGAGCTCAACGCCGCGGGCCTCGGCTCCGTGCAGGTGACCTTCGACGGCGACCGGGCCGACCACGACTCCATCCGGGTCAAGCGCTCCGGGGGCGGCACCTTCGACGTCATCGTCGCCAACATCGCGCGTGCCATCGAGAAGACCTCCCTGCGCTGGATGCTGCGGGTCAACGTCTCGCATCTGAACCGGCACGGCGTGGACGACCTGGTGGAGCACCTCGGCGCCCGTCTGGATCCGGCACGCTGCGGCATCCACTTCGCACGGGTCGGCGACGTCGGCGTCGGCTACGCGAACAACCTGCTGCACGAGGACGGCCTCGTCGAGGACTTCGTCCGCTGGCACGCCCGCGCGCTGGAACTCGGCTTCACGGTGGCCCGTCCGCGCGCCCACGTCCCCTGCCAGGCGTGCTCCTTCACCGACGGCCGCTACGGCGCGGTCATCAACGCCGACGGGGTCCTCGCCAGTTGCTGGGAGACCGCGGGCAAGCCCGGCATGGAGGTCGGCACCGTCACCGACGGCTATCTGGCCGCCGAGCAGACGGAGGGCCGCTGGGTCAGCTGCCACGACCACTACCGCTACGACGAGGAGGCAGCCGTCCGCGCCGTCTTCCAGGACCGGGTCGACGCGGGCGTACTGGACTGCCTCGACGCGGTCGGACGGCTGGGATGAAAGGCCGGAGGTCCGGGACGAAGGGCTCCCGCATCCTGCGCACGAACCCCGACTTCCGGCGTTACTGGCTCAGTTCGACGCTGTCCACCCTCGGATCCCAGCTGTCGCTGCTTGCCTTCCCGCTGCTCGTGCTCTCCATCGGCGGCAGCGCCGCGCAGGCCGGCACGGTCGCGACCTTCTCGCTGGTGACCAGGACGCTGCTGCGGCTGCCGGCCGGCCATCTCGCCGACCGCCTCGACCGGCGGACCATCATGGTCGGGGCCGATCTGGTGCGGCTCGTGGCGCTGTCCAGCATTCCCCTGGTGGCGGGACTCGGTGAGCTGGGCCAGGCCCAGTTGCTCTGCGTCGCCGTGGTGGAGGGCGCGGCCACCGCGCTCTTCGCCCCCGCGGCCACGATCGCCGTGCGCGACGTGGTGCCGCAGAAGGACCTCACCGACGCGCTGAGCCGCAGCCAGGCGGCCATGGCGTCGAGTTCGCTGATCGGCCCCTTCCTGGGCGGCTGGCTGTTCACCGTGGACCCGATCCTGCCGTTCGCGGCCGACGCGCTCTCCTACGGGGTGTCCGCCGTGCTGCTGCTGCGGATCGGCATCCGGCCCCCGCGGGAGGCCGCGGACACCGAGCGCGACAACCGGCTCACGGCCGGGCTGCGCTGGCTCACGCACCAGCGGGCGCTGCTGGCGGCACTGCTCTTCGCCGCGGGGATCAACATCGTCTCGGCGGCGGCGCAGACGACCATGGTCGTCTCCCTGCGTCAGAGCGGCGCCGGCGGGACGGCGATCGGAGCGGTGATGGGCTGCGCCGGCGTCGGGGCGCTGCTGGGCGCGGCCTCGGCGGCCTGGCTGATCAAGAGGATCCCCGCCGCCCGGCTGTTCCTGCTCATCGGTGCCGTGTGGGCGCTCGGCCTCACCGTCTTCTCCCGGACCACCGACCCGTGGACGATCGGCGCGGTGCTGGTCGTGGTCGTCTTCTTCAGTCCGCCGGCGGGCATCGTGGTCGGCCGCGCGATGCTGGTGCTCGCGCCCCGCGACCTGCTGGGCAGGGTCAGCACGGCGACGGGGCTGCTGATGGCCGGTCTCGCCTCCCTCGGACCGGTCCTGGCGGGCTTCTTCGTGGACTCCATGGGGGCGAGCCGCACGTGGCTGGCCCTCGCCTGCACGGCGGCGGTGGTCACGGTGGTGTCGTCGGTGCCCCTGCTGCGCGAGACCAGCCTGGACGCCGCCGCGGACTCGGACACGGATACGGATACGGATACGGACGGCGACCGCGCCGGAGACCGCGACCTGCCCTCCCCCTCCGGTGCGAGCCGCGCCGACCGGACCGCGGACGAGCCGCATCCCGAGCCGTTGGCACCGGACGGTGCCGGGCCCGTGGGGCTCGTCCCGGCACCTCCCCTGCCGCGTCCGGGCGCCGGCGGTCCCTGACTCCCCGGCCCCTGCTCGCCCTCGCTCTCGTCCCGCCTCCGATCCGACCGTTCTCCCTGGAGCGCCGCGATGACCGTGTCCCCGCCCCGCGACGCCGGGCCGACGCCGGCCCGGCACACGTACCCGGCCGCCCCCCGCAGCGGACCGGTGGAGGTCGTGCACGGACGGCCGGTGGCGGACCCCTACCGCTGGCTGGAGGATCCGCGGGACCCGGCCACCGTCGCGTGGAGTGCCGCCCAGGACCTGCTCTACGCCGAGGAAGAGGCGCGCTGGCCGCACCGGGAGGCGCTGCGCGGGCGGATGGCGGCGTTGCTCGCCGGCGGTGGCAGCGGCCCACCGGTGCCGCGCGGCGGGCGGGAGTTCCACCTGCGCAGGGAGGCGGGGCGTGAACTCCCGGTGCTCGCCGTCCGCGAGGGCGGCCGGACCCGGGTCCTGCTCGACCCGCTGGAGGCGGACCCGTCGGGCACCACGGTGCTCGACGCCTGGGAGCCCTCGTGGGAAGGCGACCTGGTGGCCGTACAACTGTCCTCGGGGGGTACGGAGCACTCGGTGCTGCGTGTGCTCGACACCGTGACCGGCGCGGTGGTGGACGGGCCGGTGGACCGGGTCCGCCGTTCCCCGGTGGCGTGGCTGCCGGGCGGCCGGGCCTTCTACTACGTACGCCGGCTGCCGCCGGAGCGGGGTCCCGGCGGGGCGGGCCGCCACCGCCGCGTGTATCTGCACGAGGTCGGCACCCCGGCCGACCGTGACAGGGAGATCTTCGGCGCCGGGCGGCCGGAGACCCAGTACTACACCGTGGCCACCTCGCCCGACGGCCGGCTCCTGGTCGTCGGTGCCAGTGAGGGCACCGCGCCGCGCAACGACCTGTGGACCGCCGACCTGACCGAGGCGGGTCCGGACCGGCCCCGTCTGCGCCGCCTTCCGCACGGGGCCGACGCCCGCACAGCCGTCCGCCTCCGGCCGGGCGGCGGGCCGCTGCTGCTCCGGACGACCGCCGGTGCTCCGCGCGGCCGGATCGCCGCGGCCTCCCGCGACGCCACGGGCCCCGACCGGTGGCGCACCCTGGTCGGCGAGCAACCCGGCACCGTGCTCCAGGAGTTCGCGGTCCTGGACGGCCCGGCACTGGACCGGCCGCTGCTGGCGGTCGTACGGACCCGGCACGCGGTCGGCGAGCTGACGCTGCACGACGCCCGGACCGGCGTCCCGGCCGGCACCGTACCGCTGCCCGGACAGGGGACGATCAACGGCCTGACGGTTCGCCAAGAAGGCGGCCACGAAGCCTGGTTCACGTACACCGACCATGTGACACCCACCGTGGTCCTGCACTACGACGCCGTCACCGGGCGCCTGCGCCGCTGGCCGGGCGGTCCGCCCGCCGTGCCTTCGGCCGGGGGCGTGAGCGTCAGCCAGGAGGTCGTGCGGTCCCGCGACGGCACCGAGGTGCGCCTGTTCGTGATGTCCCCCGCGGGCCGTCCCGACCGGCCCAGACCTGCCGTCCTCACCGGTTACGGCGGCTTCGGCGCCTCGATGACACCCGGCTTCACTCCGCAGGCCGTGCCCTGGGTGCGGGCGGGCGGCGTGTACGCGGTGGCCTGCGTGCGCGGAGGCGGCGAGGAGGGCGACGAGTGGCACCGGGCCGGCCGCCGTGAATACAAGCACAACACCTTCGACGACTTCGACGCCGCCGCCGACCACCTGCTCCGCGCCGGATGGGCCGCACCGGGCCGGCTCGGCGTCCTCGGCAGCTCCAACGGCGGGCTGCTGGCCGCCACCGCGCTGACCCGCCGGCCGCAGGCGTACGCGGCCGTCGTGTGCGCGGCGCCCCTGCTCGACATGGTGCGCTACGAGCTGTCGGGGATGGGCGCGAGCTGGCGCGACGAGTACGGCAGCGCGCGGGACCCCGTCGAGTTCGCGCGGCTGCTCGCGTACTCCCCCTACCACCAGGTGCGCGAGGGCACGCGCTACCCGGCCGTACTGCTGGCCGTCTTCGACGGCGACACGCGTGTCGACCCCGCGCACGCCCGCAAGATGTGCGCCGCACTGCAATGGGCCGGCACGGGTGACGGGCCGGTCGTCCTGCGCGCCGAGAGAGGCGTCGGCCACGGCACCCGCGGCGCGTCGCGCAGTGCCGGCCTCTACGCGGACGTGATGGCCTTCTTCGCCCACCACCTGAACCTCGACGTGACGGGCGGCGGCCCGGCATGAGAGTGCTGCTGTGTCCGCTGAACGACCCGGGCTACCTGTACCCGGCGCTCGCGGTCGGCCGGGAGCTGCGCCGCCGCGCCCACGCGGTCACCGTCCTGGCGGGGCCGCGGGCCGCGCCCGCCGTCACCGCGGCGGACCTGGGGACGTCGGCCGTCACGGACGGCACGGCGCTGTCGGTGGCCCACTGGACGGTCCGCGGCCCCCAGCAGTACGACGCGGTGGCGCGGGCGGTCCGGCGGCTGCGGCCCGACGTCCTGGTCACCTCCGTGCTCTGCCACGGCGCACTCGTGGCCGCAGAGGTCGCCGGCGTGCCCGTGGTGGTGCTCGGGCTGGCGGCGCACCTGTGGCCCTACCGCGACGCGGGACAGGCGGACACCTGCGGCCGCGCATGGCGCCTGACGGAGACCCTGAAGCACTACGGGGCGGTCCGGGAACTCGCCGGTCTCGCCCCCCGGCGCGACCGGTTCCCCGACACCCCGCTGCTCGGCACCGCGTTCCTGCTGCGCGGACACCCCGTCATGGAGGCACCAGACGCCGAACTGCCCCCGGCCGTACGGCATGTGGGGCCCTGCTGGTGGGAGCCGGAACCGCCGGCCGCGGAACCGCCGCCGGGTGACAAGCCCCTGGCGTACGTCCATCTGGGCCGGACCTTCGGCGGCACCAGCCTGTGGCCCCGCCTCAACGCGGCCTTCACCGCGGGCACGCACCGGGGCGTCGTGGAACTGGGACGCTCGGGTGCGCCCGAGGCCGCCGCGGGCGCCGACCTGATCGTCGGGCGCCGCCCCTGGATGAGCCCGCTCGTGGACCGGGCCGACCTCGTGCTGACCAATGCGACGTCCGCCCCCGTACTCGCCGCGCTCCTGCACGGCAAGCCGCTGCTCGTCGCCCCCAACGGCTCGGAGCAGCAGGTCCTCGCCGCCGGCTGTCTGCGCGCCGGCGTCGCCCGCAGGCTCCCCGAGACCGGCGCCCCCGCCCGGGAACTGCGCGCCGCGGTCGCCGACACCGCCGGTGATCCCGAGTTGCGTGCGCGCGCGGAGGAGGTCGGCGGGCTGCTCGCCGACGGCAAGAGCGAGACGCGCGCCGCGGATGCCGTGGAATCGGCGGCACGCTGACGACGAGTCCTCTCACCGTTCCTAAAGGCTGAGCGGGAGTGAGTCCTGTTGCCAGGTCTCATGCTCGGCCGAACGCCCCGGACGGTGTTGGGCGTTCTGGTTGCCCGCGTTCGCTCCGCGTCCGGCGCCGACGGATCGTGTCCGTGGTCCGGGAAAGCGGGGACGGGTTCCCTCACGCCCGGGGACGCCCGGCCCGGCCTGGACGGTCCGATGCCCCTGCTCATCACTCCGGTGAGCAGGGGGCGGTGCCGTCCGTCGCCGGATCGGGTGTCCCTGGGCGCGCCTTCCGATCGCCACGGCAGCAGCGTCGTGGCGAGTGGTCTCACGGGTTTTGCCGGTGAGGGGTTTCTGCCAGTGCTGGGCGCCCCACCGGCTGGTGTAGGCCGGATCCACCGCGATGACCGCGACACCCCTCTGATCCGCCATCGAGGCCAGCCGG
>NZ_MUBA01000414.1 GCF_002154575.1 Streptomyces bobili | reverse complement strand
CACCGGCCCCCGGACGCCCCGGGCGGGGCGTCCGGGGGCCGGTGGCTCCGGGGCGGCACTCTCGGCCTCCGGGTGGGAGCGGGTCGACATGGACCCCAGCTTGTCAGGAACGGCTGTGCTCCAGGATCGCGGCGGCCAGGGGGGCGTGCACCGCGGGCGGCAGGGCGTGTCCCATGCCGGGGATCTCCACGAGGCGGGCGCCTCGGATCACCTGGGCGAGGTGCTGCGGGTGCGGCGGGGGGAAGACCGGCTCGGCCGGCGCCGAGATCACCAGGGTGGGCACCTCGTTGCGGGCGAGCCCGCGGGTGCGGTCCATGCCGGAGACGTCGGCCCGGCCGTGGGCGGTGTTGGTGCGGTGATGCCCGGTGTGCTCGATGATCCCGCGCTCGAAGGCACGGGTGTACGCGGCGTCGAAGGGAAGGACGTCACCGCTCAGCAGCCGCCAGTGCTCGACCCTGCGGTCGAGTTCGGCCTCCAGCTCCAGGTCGGGTGGCACGGGCCTGGCCCACAGCTCCAGCACTCGTGGGTCGATCCCGGGCAGCTCCTCGACGGGCACCGCCACCCCGTCCGGCCGCACGTACGGCGTGGAGCTGAGCGCCTGGGTGCCCAGCAGGGTCGCGGTGCGCAGCCGGTCCGGGTGGTCGGCGAGCAGGAGCTGGGCGAGCATCCCGCCCAGGGAGAGGCCGACGACATGGGCCCGGTCGGCACCGCAGGCGTCGAGGATCGTCACGGCGTCGGCCGCGAGCTGGGTGATCGGGTACGGGTGCTCGTCGAACGCCCAGGTGGAGCGGCCGGTGTCGCGGTGGTCGTAGCGGATGACGCGGTGGTGGGCGGCGAGGAGGTCGACGAACGGATCGGGCCAGCCGACCCCACTGGCCTGGGCGCCCATGATCAGCAGAAGCGGGGGTGCATCGGCGGGACCGCGCTCCTCCACCCAGAGGCGGATGCCGGGGGCGGCGTCGACGTGGCGGTGCATGGGGGCCTCCTGCGGGGCGGATGGCGTGCGCGGCTCGGAGCGGCCGAGAAGCAAAGGTGAGACGAGACGTATCGTATCGCTACTCCACCAAAAAGAAGACCCCGGAGCGTGCACCGGGGTCCGCAGTCAGTGGCCTGCGTATGGGTCTGCGTAGGAGAAGGAGGTCGGCCACCCCGGAACAGGGGGGGTGGTTCCGGAGTGGCCGTCCGGATCGGAATGTCGCCGCCCCGGGGGGTTTGGGGCGGGCGACCGTCCGATCGGTGAGGAGATCCGAAGCCGAGGGCTCCGATTGTGTGCGCGAGGCACGACCAGGACGAAGCTGGGGAGGCCCCGGCCCGGGTTTCACCCACAGTCCCCTGTGAGCGGGGTGTATCTCTCATCTGGGAAGAACCTACGTCAGTGACTCACGGGACGACAGACGGATCTCCCTCCCCCCATCCACCCCGCACACCTTCTTCACACGCTCTGCCCGGCCCGGAATTCCGTGGCTCCCGGACCGGACGCACAGGTCCCGCTCAGACGCGGGCGAGAGCCTGCTCGATGATGTCGAGACCCTCGCCCAGCAGGTCGTCGCCGATGACCAGCGGCGGCAGGAAGCGCAGCACGTTGCCGTACGTGCCACAGGTCAGGATCAGCAGGCCCTCCTGGTGGCAGGCCTTGGCGAGCGCGGCGGTCGCCTCGGGGTTCGGCTCCTTGGTCGCACGGTCCTTGACCAGCTCGATGGCGATCATCGCGCCACGGCCGCGCACGTCACCGATGATGTCGAACTTGTCCTGCATGGCGGTCAGCCGGGCCTTCATCGTGGCCTCGATCGCCTTCGCCTTCGCGTTGAGGTCCAGCTCCTTCATCGTCTCGATGGAGCCGAGCGCGCCGGCGCAGGCGACCGGGTTGCCGCCGTAGGTGCCGCCCAGGCCGCCCGCGTGCGCGGCGTCCATGATCTCGGCGCGGCCGGTGACGGCGGCCAGCGGCAGGCCGCCCGCGATGCCCTTGGCGGTGGTGATCAGGTCCGGGACGATGCCCTCGTCCTCGCAGGCGAACCACTGGCCGGTGCGGCAGAAGCCGGACTGGATCTCGTCCGCGACGAAGACGATGCCGTTGTCGGCGGCGAACTTGCTGATCGCGGGCAGGAAGCCCTTCGCCGGCTCGATGAAGCCGCCCTCGCCGAGCACCGGCTCGATGATGATCGCGGCCACGTTGTCGGCGCCGACCTGCTTGGAGATCTGGTCGATGGCCTGCGCGGCGGCCTCCGGGCCGGCGTTCTCGGCCCCGGTCGGCCAGCGGTAGCCGTAGGCCACCGGCACCCGGTAGACCTCGGGCGCGAACGGGCCGAAGCCGTTCTTGTACGGCATGTTCTTGGACGTCAGAGCCATCGTCAGGTTCGTCCGGCCGTGGTAGCCGTGGTCGAAGACGACGACCGCCTGGCGCTTGGTGTAGGCGCGGGCGATCTTGACGGCGTTCTCGACGGCCTCGGCACCGCTGTTGAACAGCGCGGACTTCTTGGCGTGGTCGCCGGGGGTCAGCTCGGCGAGGGCCTCGGCGACCTCCACGTAACCCTCGTAGGGGGTGACCATGAAACAGGTGTGGGTGAAGTCGGCGAGCTGCGCGGCGGCCCGGCGTACGACGGCCTCGGCGGAGGCGCCGACGCTGGTCACCGCGATGCCGGAGCCGAAGTCGATCAGCCGGTTGCCGTCGACGTCCTCGATGATGCCGCCGCCCGCGCGCGCGGTGAACACCGGCAGCACGGAACCCACGCCCTGCGCGACCGCGGCCACGCGGCGGGCCTGAAGCTCCTGCGACTTCGGGCCGGGGATGGCGGTGACGACGCGGCGCTCCTGCGGAATGGCGGTCATGGGGGCTCCCTGATGATCTTGCGTACCGGGGGTACCGGCGTACCGGGCGTACATACCGGGGTGCGTTTTACGGACGCACAGGTTCTTTTCTCGCAGGCTAGGGCGGGGAACGGGGTGCGGGCATGCTCCATGTGGGCGTTGTCGGCGCCGCCGGTTGTCCGTCGTGGACATAGCCGCTCGGGGGGTCCGCCACCGGGACCCGGCCGCGTAAGCGGTGAACTCCCCTTGCGGGGGCGTTAGATTGACTCGGCGATGGTGGACGGAGCGGCTGGTCAGGGGGCAAGGGCGATGGACAGCGACGGGACGCAGGACGCGCGGGGTACGCATGCGAATCCTGTGCCGCGCCCGGCGGTGCCGCCGGAGCGCCCGGCGACGACACCTCCCGGGGTGCCGGCGCCGCCCGCGATGCCGCCCCGGCCGGGCGACGCACCGCCGCTGCCGGCCGGCAAGCCGTCCGTGCCGCATGCCGGCGGACCGGGCGCCCCCGCCTCCTCCGCGGTGGCCGCCTGGCTGAACGAACCCCGTGCCGCTGCCGCCAAGCCGGGCATCTGGCGGTTCGGGTACCGGCTGCCGAAGGCCGCGCGGACGACCGAGCGGCTCGCGCCCGTCACCGTCCTCGGCCTGTTCATCCCGTTCGTGGTGGCGCTGGTGCTGTGGTCGCTGTGGCGCCGGGGCGGCCTGCCGTACCAGTTCGCGCCACTGCGGCTGTTCACGCCGGACGACTGGTGGTGGGGCGGCACGATCGCCTCCCCGAAGAACATGGAGGGCGCCGAGGCCCGCGTGGTCTACGACGGCGTCTTCTTCGCCCTCCTCGTACTCGCCATGGGCCGGCTGGGCGCCTGGCCCGACGCCGTACGCCACTTCGTCGGCCGCCGGCCGCAGCCCGCGCGGGCGCTGCTCGGGCTGCTGGGCGCCCTGGTCGCGCTGAGCTTCGTGTTCCCGACCGCCTTCCCGGGGGTGGGCTGGGACGCCCTGCCCGTCGTCGACCCGCTGTTCTCCCTCGTCGCCCTGATCGCCGGCGGCTACGAACTCTTCGCCGACCGGCTGTTCACCAACTCGCTGTACACCGTGATCACCCTGCTCGTGGTGTGGCCGTTCGCGCTGGTCGGCGGCTGGTGGCCGTACCTGAAGGAGCGGCTCGCCGCCCGGCGCGCGGCAGCGGAGCCCGGTACGCCGACCCCCGTGGAACGGCCGCGCGCCGAGTGGCCCGAGCTGCGCGACGCCGGTCAGCACGAGGCCGCCGACGTGCTGACCGCCGACGTCACCGCCGGGCGGATGAACGACGTGGACTGCGCGCGCGTCGCGCACGCGTGGGCGGCCGGCCGGCCCGACTTCCGGGAGACCGTGCTGCGTCAGGCCGGGGCCGCCTGGACCCACCCCTCCGGCTCCCGCGACCTGCCCCGGCGCACGGGGCGCCACGACCTGCTCGCCCACCAGGTCCGGATCGGACGGTGGGTGGCCGGCGAACGTGCCCCCGCCGCCTACCACGACGCGGGCGCCGCGCTCGGCCCGGACGTGCTGGGCACCTCGCTGCTCGCGGTCGGGCCCTCCGGCTCGGGCAAGACGCGCACGCTGGTGGAGCCGGTCGCCGAGGCGCTGGCCCTCCAGGCGCTCACCGGGGCGTGCGCGCTCGTCGCGGTGTCCTCCGCCGGGAGCCCGCTCGGCTCCGACTCCGCCTTCGACGTGATCGTCCGGATCGGCGACCCCTCGTCGGTGCACGACCTCGATCCGTACGCCGAGTGCGACGACCCCGACGAGGCCGCCGCCGTCCTCGCCGAGGCGCTGGTGGGCGACCTCGACACGGTGAACGCGCAGAGCGCGGCCACCGCCCTCGCCCAGCTCCTCGGCCCCTACCGGGCCGTGCACGGCCGCTTCCCGCCGCTGCCGGTCCTGCGCGAGCTGCTGGAGGGCGAGCCGACGGCGCTGTCCGCGCTGCGCGAGGAGGTGGCCGGCGACGAGGTCATGCGCCGTGAGCTGGACGCGCGCGTGCGGCAGGCCGGTGCGCCCGGCGATCCGGGCCGCGCCCTCGCCGACCGCCTGGCGCTGCTGAACCGGCCGGCCTTCGCCGACTTCTTCGGCGGAAACGGCGGAAACGGCGGAATCGGCGGAAACAGCGGGCGGCCGGACAGCGGCGCGGCGCACCGGGCGTTCTCCCTTCGTTCCGTCGCCCACCACCCGCTGCGGGTGCGGGTCGACCTGCCCGAGCGCGGCCACGAGGAGGCGGGCCGGCTGATCACCCGGCTCGTCCTCGCCCAGTTCCACACGGTCGTACGGGACGCGGGGCGCACCCACTTCGCCGCCCTGGTCCTGGACGACGCGACGGGCGCGGTCACCGCCGGGTCGGTGCGCCGCATCCAGCGGCTGCGCTCGCAGAACGCGGGCGTGCTGCTGTCGCTGCGCACGGTCGCCGACGTCCCGGAGTCCCTGCACGGTGCGCTGTACGGGGCCGTCGGCTGCCGGATGGCGTTCTCCGGGATCACCACCTGGGACGGCAGCCGGTTCGCGCAGACCTGGGGCACCGAGTGGGTGGAGACGACGGAGGTCGCCAAGCACACCGTCTTCGCCGACCAGCCGATGACCCGCGCCCTGCACGCCCTGCGCAAGCTGGTCACCGGCAGGGCCGTCACCACGGACGCGGTGACGGTGCGCGAGGTGGAGCGGGAGCGGTGGTCGGCGTCCCAGCTGGCGCACGAGGTGCCGCCGGGGCACGCGGTGCTGTCCCTGACCACCGTCAGGGGTGAGCATGCGCCACCGCTGCTGGTGGATCTGCGCGGCTGAAGCGGGACGCGGGCGACCCCTACGGTGAGGCAGAATCGGCACAGGCCCTTCATACGAAGCGGCTAAAAGATCATCCCACTGATCGCCCGTGCGTCTCCCTCCGCCCTGCGCCTCAGACCCGCCTCAGACCTGAAGGTCCCATGCCCCCCACGCTCGCCTCGCTCGTCCACCACTCCGCGCTGAAGCTGGCCGTGCGGGCGGGCGGGGACCGCCTGGACGTGCCGGTGCGCTGGGCGCACGTCAGCGAACTCGCCGACCCCGTGCCGTACATGGAGGGCGGGGAGCTGCTGCTGATCACCGCGCTGAAGCTGGACGCGGAGGACCCCGAGGCGATGCGGCGCTATGTGCGGCGGCTGGCCGGGGCCGGGGTGGTGGGGCTCGGCTTCGCCGTCGGCGTCAACTACGAGGAGATCCCGAAGGCCCTCGTGGACGCTGCCGAGGAGGAGGGCCTGCCCCTGCTGGAGGTGCCCCGCCGTACGCCGTTCCTCGCCATCAGCAAGGAGGTGTCGGCGGCGATCGCGGCCGACCAGTACCGGGCGGTGACGGCCGGTTTCGCGGCGCAGCGCGAGCTGACCAGGCAGGCGCTGACCGAAGGCCCGGAGGGCCTGCTCACCGCGCTCGCCTCCCAGGTCCACGGCTGGGCCGCGCTCTACGACGCCTCGGGTGCCGTCGTCGCCGCCGCGCCGGAGTGGGCGGGGCGGCGGGCGGCGCGGCTCACCGCCGACGTGGAGCGGCTGCGGGAGCGTCCGGTGCCGGCCTCGGCGGTGGTCGGCGGGCCCGAGCACTCCGACCACGACGACCGCGTCGAACTGCACTCCCTGGGCACCGGCCGCCGCCCGCGGGCCGCCCTCGCGGTCGGCACCGCGTCGGCCCTGGGCACGGTGGAGCGTTACGCCGTCCACTCGGCGATCGCCCTGCTGACCCTGACCACGGAACGCTCCCGCTCCCTCCAGGCGGCGGAGCAGCGCATCGGCGTGGCGGTGCTGCGCATGCTGCTGGCGGGCGAACCGGACCACGCGCGCGCCGTCGCCGGCGAGCTGTACGGCGGCCTGCTGGACGCCCCGTTCCGGGTGCTGGTGGCCGAGCCGGCGTCCGCGCGGGGCCACGCCGACGCGTCCCCGCACGCGCGCGTCCCCGGCACCGCCGACCAGGCCGAGGACCCCGTGGGCGCACTCGCCGAGGTCATGGAGTCGGCGGCGGCCCGGTCCGGGGAGACGGTACTGGTGGTGCCCGAGGGCGAGCGGCTGGTGGCGCTGGCCGCCGACGAGGGCGCGGCGGCCACGGCCGTCGCCGCGTACGCGGCGGCGCTGGAGGACGCGCGCGCGTCCGGGGCCGAGGACGAGGAGGACGAACTGATCGTCGGCCTGTCGGGACCGGCCGGTCCGATCGCCGCGGCGGCGGCGTACAAGCAGGCCGAGCAGGCGCTGTCGGTGGCACGGCGCCGGGGCCGGGTCCTCGTGGAGCACGAGCAGCTCGCGGCGGGCTCGGTGCTGCCGCTCCTCGCGGACGACGCGGTGAAGGCCTTCGCGGACGGTCTGCTGCGAGCCCTGCACGAGCACGACGCGACGGGCCGGGGCGATCTCGTGGCCTCCCTGCGCGCCTGGCTCTCCCGGCACGGCCAGTGGGACGCGGCGGCGGCCGACCTCGGCGTGCACCGGCACACCCTGCGCTATCGCATGCGCCGGGTCGAGGAGATCCTGGGCCGCTCCCTGGACGACCCGGACGTACGGATGGAGCTGTGGCTGGCGCTGAAGGCGACGGCACCGGACTGACGTGCACCTCGGGCTGATGCCCGAGGGCGCCGGACCCGGGTGCCGGACGCGGCTGCCTTGGGCCCGCTGTGGACCAGACCGTCGTCGACCTCGCCAAAGCGGCGTGTGCCTCCGGCCCACCACTACGACTCGGACAAGCGCCCCTCCGCCGCCGCACCCCTACCGTGGAGCGGGAAAAGCCAGTCAGCACACCCACTACGCGGAAGGGCCGGGACTCCTATGCCCCAGGAAAAGAATGTGGGGGCCACCCACGCCTTCTGGCTCGCCGGCCGCCAGGTCACCGGCGAGGACAGCTTCGACGTCACCTCGCCGTGGGACGGCCGTCTCGTCGGCCGAGTCGGCGTGCCGAGCGACGCGCAGGTCGAGGAGGCCGTGGCCGCCGCGTACGCCGTGCGGGACGAGTTCGCCGCCACCCCGGCGCACGTCCGTGCCGCCGCCCTCGACCACGTCAGCAAGCGGCTCGTCGAGCGCACCGAGGAGATCGCCCAGCTGATCTCCGCCGAGAACGGCAAGCCGGTCAAGTGGGCGCGGGGCGAGGTCGGCCGGGCGGTGTCCGTGTTCCGGTTCGCCGCGGAGGAGGCCCGCCGGTTCAACGGCGGCGAGGCCCAGCGGCTCGACACCGACGCGGGCGGTCAGGGCCGGCTCGCCCTGACCCGGCGCTTCCCGAAGGGCGTCGTGCTCGGCATCGCGCCGTTCAACTTCCCGCTGAACCTGTGCGCCCACAAGGTCGCCCCGGCGATCGCGGCCGGCGCGCCGATCATCCTGAAGCCGGCCCCGGCCACCCCGCTCTCCGGGCTGGTCATCGGCGAACTGCTCGCCGAGACCGAGCTGCCCGCCGGCTCGTGGAGCATCCTGCCGGTCTCCAACGACCGCATGCCCGCCCTCGTCCAGGACGAGCGGCTGCCGGTGATCTCCTTCACCGGCTCCGAGAAGGTCGGCTACGCGATCATGGACTCGGTGCCGCGCAAGCACTGCACCCTGGAGCTGGGCGGCAACGGCGCGGCCGTGGTCCTCGGCGACTTCGCGAGCGACGCGGACCTCGACTGGGCCGCGACCCGCATCGCCACGTTCTCCAACTACCAGGGCGGTCAGTCCTGCATCTCGGTGCAGCGGGTCATCGCCGACGCCTCCGTGTACGACCGGCTGCTGCCGCGCATCGTCGCGGCCGTCGAGGCCCAGGTCACCGGTGACCCGTCCGACGACCGGACCGAGGTGGGCCCGCTGGTCAGCGAGGACGCGGCGCTGCGTGTCGAGTCGTGGGTCGACGAGGCGGTCTCCGCGGGTGCCACGCTCCTCGCCGGAGGCAAGCGTGACGGTGCCTCCTACGCGCCGACCGTCCTCACCGACGTACCGGCGAGTGCCACCATTTCCCGCGAGGAGGTCTTCGGACCGGTCCTCACCGTGCGCAAGGTGGACGGCGAGGCCGAGGCCTTCGCCGCCGTCAACGACTCCAAGTACGGCCTCCAGGCAGGCGTGTTCACCCATGACCTCCAGACCGCCTTCCGTGCCCACCGGGCGCTGGAGGTCGGCGGCGTGATCATCGGCGACGTGCCCTCCTACCGCGCCGACCAGATGCCGTACGGCGGGGCGAAGCAGTCGGGTGTGGGCCGCGAGGGCGTGAAGTTCGCGATGGACGACTACACCTACGAGCGCGTGCTGGTCCTCACCGGTCTCGCCCTCTGAACCCGAACCCGAGAGCCGCCCCGAGACGCTCTAGCTAATGGGAACCGTTTTCAGATAAGCTCGCCCATGACGCGAGCTCGTCGTCCCGGAAGGGGTCCGGCACCGATGCCTTCCGGTGCCGGGCCCCTTCTTCGCGTCGGCCGCTTTCCGGACCCTCAGCCGGAGAAGCCGACGAGCGCGAGCCGCAGCGGGCCGCGCAGCCTGAGACGCAGATCGTGCACGCCCTCGGCGCCGAAGGGGGCGTCGAGCGTGGTGTAGGCGTACGGGCCCGCCGTGGGGGTGCCGAGGGTCAGCGTCGCGAGCGGCGGGCCGTCGGCCAGGGAGACCTCCACGGTGCCCCCGCCCGCCACCTCCACGCTCACACCCGTGACGCCGGCGCCGAAGTCGCAGGCGCGGTAGAGGAGTTCGGCCGTGCCGTCCGCCGCGGGCGTCACCGCGTCACCCGACACCTTCGTGCGGTCCACGATCTCCGTGCCGCTCTGCTCGTCGAAGGCGACGGCGGCCAGCCCGTCGCGCGCAACGGGACGCGGGGCGGCCCGCTCGCCGTCCAGGGTCACCGTCGTGCGCAGCCGGACGTCCTCGCTGGACGCGCCCACCAGCAGGTCGTACGGCCCCGGCTCGCGGCGCCAGTCGCCCCGTGCCACGTCCCAGAACGCGAAGGCGGACAGCGGGACTTCGAAGGACAGGGCCGTCCGGGCGCCGGGCGCCAGCGTGACCCGGTGGTGGGCCAGCAGCTCGCGCCGGGGTCGGGTGACCGACGGTTCCACCGCCCGCGAGTAGAGCTGGGCGACCTCGTCGGCGGTCACCTCCCCGGTGTTGGTCACGGTGAAGGAGACCCCCACCGAGGCCTCGCCGACCCGCACCGCCAGATCGGCGTACGCGAACGAGGAGTACGACAGGCCGTGCCCGAACGGGAACAGGGGAGTGCCCTCGAAGTACAGATACGTCTGGCGGGCGCCGATCACGTCGTAGTCCAGCAGGTCGGGCAGGTCCGCGTCGTCGGCGTACCAGGTCTGCGGGAGCCGGCCCGCCGGGGAGACGTCACCGGCCAGGATCCGGGCCAGGGCGGTGCCCCCGGCCTGCCCGCCGTGCGCCGTCCACAGCACCGCGGACAACCGGCCCGCCTCGACCGCGTACGGGTACGCCGACACCAGCGCCAGCACCGTGCGCGGATTCGCGGCACGGGCGGCCTCCAGCAGCCGCTCCTGCTGTCCGGGCAGCCGCAGGGTCGTACGGTCCTCGGTCTCGCGGCCGTTGATGTGCGGATCGTTGCCCGCCAGGACCACGACCACGTCCGCCGCGGCAGCCGCCCGCGTCACCGCCTCCTCGCCGCGCTCGGTGACGACGAGGTGGAACACCTCGGGCTCCGTCGCGGAGTCCTCGGCGGCAACCTTCACGCCGTCGGCGGCGACACGGACGTGGCGGCCCGTGCCGAGATGACGCAGGAGGTGACCGTCGCCGTGGGGTTCGAGCCGGAACGTCTCCTGCACGACCCAGCCGCCCGGCTGGTCCGCCGAGGCGCGCAGGAACCCGTCCTCGGCGACCGAGAGGTAGCGGCCGTCGGGGGCGCGCAGGGTCAGCACCTCCCCGCCCCAGTCGACGAGCGCGAACTCGGTGCCGACGGGGTCCGTGGTGAGCGGCGGGAGGTCGGTGCGGCCCGCGAGCAGCGCCGGGTCCAGGGCGCCCTCGGCACCGCGCACCTCGTCGGTGGCCTCGGGAGCGGGCGGGACGCTGAGAAACGTTCCGGCGGCGGTCCTGAGGAGGACCCGGTCCACGCCCTCCGCGAACTCCACGCGCTCCGCGCCGAACCGCTCGTACAGCGCCTCAAGCGGAGTGGAGCGGTGGATCAGGGTGCCGCTGTACCAGTCGAGCTTGCACTCGTCGGCGAGCAGGCCGACCACCGCGATCCGGGCGTCCGCGGCCAGCGGCAGCACCCCGTCGTTGCGCAGCAGCACCACCGCCTGCTCGGCGGCCTCCCGCGCGAGCGCCCGGTGGGCCGGGGTGTCGAACTCGCCGGTGCCCGCGTACGGGTCGTAGTGCGGGTCGAACTCGCCCAGCCGGAACCGCACCGACAGCTGCCGGCGGACCGCCACGTCGATGTCGGCCTCGGCCAGCAGCCCCCGCTCGTACGCCCCCGTGACGCGCGCGACGATCTCCGAGCCGTCCGTGCCGTGGTCGGTGAAGCTGTCCACGCCGGCGGTCAGGGAGGCCGCCGTCGCCTCCTCGTGGGTGTCGAAGTAGTGCTCGGAGTCGACCAGGTTGGAGGGCGCGCCCGCGTCCGAGCAGACCAGCAGGTCCTCCTCGGTCCAGGTCCGCAACTGCTCGCGCAGATACGGGGAGACGTGGTTGGGACGCCCGTTGACCAGGTTGTACGCCGGCATCACGCCGGCCACCGCGCCCGCCTCGACGCATCCGCGGAAGGCGCGCAGGTCGTACTCGTGCAGCACGCGCGGGCGGACCGAGGACGAGGTGACGTCGCGGCCCGTCTCGTTGTTGTGGGCCAGCCAGTGCTTGAGGACCGGGGCCGTACGCCAGTAGGTCGGGTGTTCGCCGCGCAGACCGTGCGTGTAGGCGGTGGCGATGGCGGAGGTCAGCCGAGGGTCCTCCGAGTAGCCCTCCTCGTTACGGCCCCACAGCGGGTGGCGCAGCAGGTTGACCGTGGGCGACCACACGTTGAGGCCGATCCGCTCGTCGCGGGCGCGCATCGCCCGGACCTCCTTGGACACCGCCTCGCCGACCCGCCGCACCAGCTCCGGGTTCCAGGTCGCGCCCAGCCCCACCGCCTGCGGGAACACCGTCGCCGGGCCCATCCAGGCCACTCCGTGCAGCGCCTCCTGGCCGGTGCGGAACGGTTCGACGCCGAGCCGTTCCACGGCGGGCGCGAACTGGTGCAGGAAGGAGATCTTCTCCTGGAGGGTCAGGCGCGACAGCAGGTCGTCGATGCGCTTCGCGAACGGCAGGTGCGGATCGCGGAACGGCGGGGCGGGCGGCGTGGATGCGGTCACGTGGGGTTCCCTTTGCGATGGAGCGGGGAGACGCTTTCGAAGCGCTTCGATGCTCATTCGACCCCGGGGTGGGTGTCAAGAGACCCCACGGCACCAACTGGGACTCTTGGGCGACATTTCAAGTCGGACATGAGCGCCGACCAACCCGGACACCTCCGAGGAATCTTGGGAGCGACCCTTGTGCACCCCCATGCCTTCACTTAACCTCACAGCAACATCGAAGCGCTTCGACGATTCTTCGACAGTGTGGAGCCGCCGCCGCCAGGCAGGCAGACCTCCGACGATCAGGGACCGCAGACGCTTCGGCTCAGCCAGTTCCACTCGAGACACCGCAGCCGACGGCCCACCGCCGGGTGTCCTGGTGCGCCATGAAGGGTTGACGCAATGACGCCGAACGCCGCTTCCGCTTCCTCCGGGCCCAGCCGGAGAAGCTTCCTCGCCTCCACGGCGGTCGCCACCGCAGCGGTGGCCGGAGGGATGCCGTTGCTCGCCGCCTGCGGCGGTTCGGAGAGTGGCTCGCGCGACGGCACGACCTCGGGCAAGGACGCCAAGAAGATCCTGCCGGCCTTCGTCGCCAACAACGTGGTGACGCCCGACATCCCGTCCAAGAACGGCTCCGCCGTCGGCTTCTACAACAAGCTCGACCCGGCGGGCCTGAAGACGTCGGTACCGAAGAAGCTCGGCAAGGGCGGCGAGGTCACCGTCATGTCGCCGTTCTGGGGATCGCCGCCGAAGGGCGACAACGCCTACTACACGGCGATGAACGACCTCACCGGCGTCGACGTCGTCTGGCAGAACCAGGACGGCAACACCTACGACCAGAAGCTCGGCGCCGTGCTCGCCTCCAGCTCCATACCCGACGTCGTGGTCGTCCCCGGCTGGAACATGGGCGGCAAGATACCCAGCGCCATCCTCAGCAAGTTCGCCGACCTCGGCCCGTACCTCTCCGGGGACGCGGTCAAGGAGTACCCGAACCTCGCGGCGATCCCGACCGACGCCTGGCAGCGGTCGATCTTCGGCGGCAAGCTGCGCGCCCTGCCGATGCCGTCCTCCTATGTGGCGAACATCGTGCCCTTCTACCGCAAGGACCTCTTCGACAAGGAGGGCTACGCGGTCCCGAAGACCACCGACGAGTTCGTGGCGCTGGCCAAGGAGATCACCAACGCCAAGGCCAAGGTGTGGGCCTGCGGCGACATGAAGTGGACGGCGTTCAACAGCTTCGGTGTGCCGTCCGGCGGCGAGAAGCCCCTCGGCTGGATCGTCCAGGACGGCAAGCTCGTCAACCGCATCGAGCTGGACGCCTACCTCGAAGCGCTGGAATGGTCGCGCAAGCTGTTCGAAGCCGGGTACGTGCACCCCGACTTCAAGCTGGGCAAGAGCCAGGCCGTCGACCCGAGCACCAAGTTCGCGGCAGGCGAGTTCCTCATCTACAACAACGACATCTCCAGCTGGTGGGGGCAGCAGGCCTCGCAGGCCGCCCAGAACCCCGAGTTCCAGATCTGGGGCATGGACATCTTGAGCCACGGCGGCGCCGACCCGGTCATCTACGCCACCCAGCCCGCCAACATCTTCGCCTTCGTCAACAAGAAGGCCTCCGAGGCCGTTATCCGTGACGTGCTGGCCGTCGCCAACGCCACCGCCGCCCCGTACGGCACCAAGGAGTACATGCTCACCAACTACGGGGTGGAGGGCACGCACTACACGGTCAAGGACGGGGTGCCCACCAAGAACGACAAGGGCAACCAGGAGGTCGCCAACGCGTTCCTGATGATCGCGAGCCCGGCGGCGACCATCGCCCACCCCGACCTTCCCGACGTCACCAAGGGCGCGGTCGAGTGGCAGCAGCGGATGGGCGCCTTCACCAAGAAGTCGGCCTTCTACGGCATGCAGATCACCGAGCCCAGCCGCTGGACCAACCTGTCCAACGACTTCGAGCAGCTGGAGGACGACATCGTCCGCGGCCGCAAGAAGATCGGCGACATGCAGGCGGCCGTCTCGGACTGGAAGAAGAAGGGCGGCGACCAGCTCCGCGACTGGTACCAGAAGCTGCTCGACGAGAACGGCACGGCGGCGGGCTGACCGGCGGCGAGGCGAGGAGAACGGCCGTGTCCCACAGCACGGTGCCTCGGAGCAGGCCCGAGGCCGAGAAGACGGACAAGACTCCGGCGGAGTCCGGCGCAGCCACCGGTTCCGGGGGGAGACGGCCCTCGGGCAGGCTGAGCCTGCGGGCCAGGTTCCGGCGCGACCGCGTCCTGCTGCTGATGACGCTGCCCGCGGTCGTCCTGATCCTGGTCTTCAACTACCTGCCGATCCTCGGCAACGTGGTCGCCTTCCAGGACTACGACCCCTACATCAGCGACAACGGGGTCGTCTCCATCCTGCACAGCCCCTGGGTGGGCCTGGAGAACTTCCAGCGCCTCTTCGAGGACTCGGCGTTCTGGGAGGCGGTCCAGAACACACTGGTGCTGTTCTTCCTCCAGCTCGTGCTGTACTTCCCGATCCCGATCGCTCTCGCGCTGCTCATCAACAGTGTGGTCAGACCCCGGGTGCGGGCGGTGTCGCAGGCGATCCTCTACCTGCCGCACTTCTTCTCCTGGGTGCTGGTCATCGCCGTGTTCCAGCAGCTCTTCGGCGGCGCGGGCATCCTCTCGCAGCTGCTGCGGCAGCACGGGTACGACGGCATCGACATCATGACCGACCCGGAGACCTTCAAGTACCTCATCACCGCGCAGAGCGTCTGGAAGGACGCCGGCTGGGGCATCATCGTCTTCCTCGCCGCCCTCGCCTCGGTGAACCCGGACCTGTACGAGGCCGCCGCGATGGACGGCGCCAACCGGTGGCGCCGCATGTGGCACGTCACCCTCCCCGCCCTGCGGCCGGTCATCGCCCTGCTGCTGGTGCTCCGCGTCGGCGACGCCCTCACCGTCGGGTTCGAACAGATCCTGCTGCAACGCGACGCGGTGGGACCAGGGGCCTCGGAGGTCCTCGACACCTTCGTGTGGTGGAACGGCGTCCGCAACCAGGACTTCGGCTACGCGGCCGCCGCCGGCCTGATCAAGGGCGTGATCAGCCTCGGCCTCGTACTCATCGCGAACAAGGTGGCCCATCTCATGGGCGAGCAGGGGGTGTACAAGAAGTGAGCACCGTGACCGACCGGCCCGTGGCCGACAACAGCGTGCGCACACCGGGCCGTTGGGCCGCCCCGCCGCGGCCCGTGTGGGAGGAGGAGCCCAGCAGGGCGGGTCTCGCCGGCAAGGGCATCGCCCTCGGCTTCGCCTGCCTCGCGATCGTCTTCCCGCTGTGGATCGTCCTCGTCACCAGTCTCTCCTCACGGAAGACCATCGACCAGGCCGGCGGCCTGGTGATGATCCCCAAGGAGATCGACTTCATCGCCTACCGGGAACTCCTCAGCGGCGGCCAGGTCACCCGGGCGGCGGTCATCAGCGTCCTGATCACCGTCGTCGGTACGGCGTTCTCCATGACGGTGTCCGTGCTGTGCGCCTACGGCCTGTCCCGCTCGGAATCACTCGCCCACCGCTGGATCCTGATGACCCTGCTCGCGACGATGTTCTTCAGCGCGGGCCTCATCCCGACCTACCTGCTGGTGCAGTCCCTCGGCCTGACCGACACCTACCTCGCGCTGATCCTCCCGAGCGCGCTCAGCGTCTTCAACATCCTCGTCCTGCGCGGCTTCTTCATGGGGATCTCGCAGGAACTCATCGACAGCGCGCGGATCGACGGGGCGGGAGACTTCCGCATCCTCTGGCAGATCGTGATGCCGCTGTCGCGTGCGGTGCTGGCGGTGATCACGTTGTTCTACGCCGTCGGGTACTGGAGCGCCTGGTTCAACGCCTCGCTGTACCTCAACGACCAGGACATGATGCCGCTCCAGAACGTCATGATCCAGCTCGTGCAGAAGCAGGAGGCGCCGGTCGGGATGGGCCAGGCCATCAAGACGGGCCAACTGTCCGCGCTGGCCGTGCAGATGGCGGTCATGGTGATGGCTCTGCTGCCGGTGGCCGTGCTCTCCCCGTTCGTCCAGAAACACTTCAAGAAGGGGATGCTGACGGGGGCAGTAAAGGGCTGACGCCCACAGGCGCCGGGAGTGCGGCTGGTACGTCCACGCGTCCCCCACCCCACCCCCCAGCCCGCGGGCACGCGTGCCGCCTGGGGCGGCAC
>NZ_MUBA01000413.1 GCF_002154575.1 Streptomyces bobili | reverse complement strand
TGCGCAGGGTGCGGTGGCCCAGCCAGACCGTGCCCATCATCAGGGCGAGCCCGATACCGGTGTTCACGAGGTGCCGGAACAGGAAGAAGTAGGGGTCGCCCTGGTTGATCTCGGTGCGGTTGCGGGTCGCCGAGTACACCAGCAGGGAGCCGATCAGCGACAGCGCGACGGCCGCCAGCAGTATCGGCCAGTCCAGCCGCCGGGCCAGCGAGTCGCGGGCGAAGATCCGCGTCCAGCCGGCCCGCTCGGGCCCGTACCCGGNNTTCGGGGAGGCGATCGTGCCGTCCGTCTTGATCTTCGGCAGGGCCTTCTGCGGGGTGGGCAGCAGCGCGTTCTTCTTGTTGATCACTCCGGTGTCCGAGACACCGTAGAGAGCGTCGTATATGTTCCGCACGGCCGGGCCGGAGGCACCGGAACCCGTACCGCCCTGGGAGATCGTCATCACGATCGAGTAGTCCTTGGTGTACGTGGCGAACCAGGACGTCGTCTGCTTGCCGTAGACCTCGGCGGTGCCGGTCTTGGCGTGCATCTCGATCTTGTCCTGCGGCCAGCCGCCGAAGCGCCAGGCCGCCGTACCGCGGGTGGCCACGCCGGCGAGGGCGTCGTCCATCTGGGCCAGGGTCTGCTTGGTGACGGGCAGTTTGCCGTGGGCCTTCGGGGCGATCTCCTGGACCGTCCTGCCGTCGGGGC
>NZ_MUBA01000412.1 GCF_002154575.1 Streptomyces bobili | reverse complement strand
TCACCAGTCCGTCCTGCGCGCCGCCGCGGCTGAGCACGAGGTCGCGGACGCGGTCGCGGACGCCCCGCACGTCGGCGCCCCGGGCGAGGGCCTTGTCGAGGTCGACGACGCGGCCCGCGTCGAGGTCGAACAGTTCGGGGACGAAGGCGGCCTTCGTCACCTCCCAGCGGGCGCCCGGCCGGGCGGGCGGGGCGAAGCCGAAGCGGGCCACGCTGGAGCGGTTGGCACGCGGGTCGACGACGCCGGCGCGGTTCGGGGTCTCGCCGGCCACCTGGTCGCCCAGGCCGTAGACGACCCAGGTGCCGTTGACCTTCTCGTACGCCTGGGGCACGTGGGCGTGGCCGCCCAGGATGAGGTCGATGTCGGGGCGTGTGCCGGTGCGGGAGGCGGTGAGGGTCCTGGCGAGGGTGAGCTGCCGGTCGTCGGGGGCGTCCTGCCACGGCGTGCCCCAGTGCAGGGAGACGACGACCACGTCGGCGCCGGCCAGGCGGGCGTTCCTGGCATCGGCGACGATCTTGTTCTCGTCGATCAGGGAGACCGCCCAGGGCTGTCCTTCGGGGAGCGGCACTCCGTTGGTGTCGTAGGTGTACGCGAGGTGGGCGACCTTCGCGCCGCCCGCGCGCAGCAGGGGGACGGCGGCGGCCTCGGCCGCGGAGCGGGCGGTGCCGGTGTGCCGTACGCCGGCGGAGTCGAGGGCGTCCAGGGTGCGGCGTACGCCGTCGGGGCCCGTGTCGAGGCTGTGGTCGGAGGCGGTGGAGCAGCTGTCGTAGCCGGTGGCGGCGAGGGCGCCGGCGAGCTGGGGCATGGAGGCGGCGGCCGGGTCTGCCGGGCTGTACACGGTCTCCAGGTGACAGAGCGCCAGGTCGGCGCCGGCCACCACGGGCTGGATGCCCGCGAACATCGGGCCGAAGTCGTGACCGGTGCCGCCGGCGTCGAAGCGGGCCCGTTCGATGACCGAGCCGTGCGGGAGGATGTCGCCGGTGGCCACGAGGCTGAAGCCGCGGTCCGCCGAGGGTGCCGGGCGTCCGGAGGCGGATTCGCGGTCATGGGCCTGGCAGGCCGCGGCGGCCGTGAGGAGGACCGTCAGGGCCAGGGCCACCTGGTGTCTGCGCGCGATCACCGAATCACCTCATTCTATATGGAAAGTCATATTTACGCACGTATCAGTAGTAATCCACGGGTGGAGACGTACGGCCCCGGCGCTCCCGCCGCCGGGGCCGGATGCGCGCGATCGGCGTAGCCCGGACCGTTCGTCGAACCGTTCGTCGACGCGATCGACCGTCCGCCGCAGACCGTTGCGCGCGCTCTGTCCCGAACCGGCGCCCTGCGGTGCCATACGCCCATGACCGCCGGGACCCTCACCGCCAGGACGACGACCGCCGAACACGAACTCGCCGCGCTCCAGCGCGAGCACGGCCGGCCGCTCTTCGCGCTGCTGCTGAGGCTGTGCGACGGCGACCGCCAGCGCGCCGAGGACCTCGTCCAGGAGACCCTGGTGCGGGCCTGGCAGCACCCCGAGGCGCTGCGCACCGACGCCTTCGACTCCGTACGGCCCTGGCTGCTCACCGTCGGCCGGCGGCTCGCCATCGACGCGCGGCGGGCCCGGCAGGCCCGGCCCGCCGAGGTCGGGGACGCGGTGCTGGAGAACGCGCCGGTCTGCGGCGACCACGCCGACCGGGCCGCCGCCGCCCTCGATGTGCGCGAGGCTGTGAAGACACTCACTCCGCAGCACCGTGAAGTCCTGGTGCTCGTGTACTTCCAGGGGGCGAGTGTGGCGGAGGCCGCCGCGGCCCTCGGCATCCCGCCCGGTACCGTGAAGTCCCGCGCGTACTACGCGCTGCGCGCCCTGCGCCGGGTGCTTCCCGGTTACGCGCCCGACCTGGGCTGAAACCCACGGTCGAGTCAAACCTCCGTAAAGCGCCTTGCCTTGGACCCCGGTTGAGTAATCGGGTGTCCTTATCCGTGTTCCGGATGGGGCCCGGTCGCCGGTTTTCCGGCGCCGCAGGAAGCGCACGCACCGGAGGAAGGCAGGAAGGGATGCTGCACAGAGGTCATCAGAGCACGGACGGCACCGGCGGCGGGGAACTGACGGTCCCCATGGCCTGGTTGTACGCCGAGTACATCGCCGACGAACTGCTGCGGACCGGCGATCTCATGCCGCCGACGTCCTTCGAGTTCCGCGCCGGACGCGACGCCCTGGCACTCACCGTCTTCCTGTCCGACACCGAAGGCGAACTGCCCGGGATCCGGGTCGTCACCCAGCTGGAGACCTGGCTCTCGCTCACCGCGTACGACCAGCCCTGGCAGGACTGGGTCGCCGGACGCATGGCTCAACTGGCGGCCGAGGCAGCCGAGTCGGAGGGACCGGACCCCGATCTGGAGCTGGCCTCGGCGGCCTGGCGCTGGCTGGAGGAGACCGAACTGCTCGCCCCCGACCTCAACGCGGTGCCGGGCGGCGCGCCCCCCGGCGAGGACGAGGGACCCAAGATCTGGACGCCCGCCTGGCAGCTCGGTCTGCCGCTCGGACACCTCGCGATCCACCTTTTCTAGCCGTTCTGGATTCGGACCAATCCATGGGCCGGACCGCTCCGAACATCTGGGTCACGATTCGGTACGCGACTTGAGTGATTCCGCTGACTGGTGCGTACCGGTGGGAGCAAGGAGTAACCCCACTGGCACTCAACGGCACGAGGTTTCGGCATGAGGTCCCTGGAGAGGCATCGCGACGTCGGCGCGTACGCGCTGGGCGTGCTGGACGAGGCGGAGGCCTTCCGTTTCGAGGACCATCTCATGGAGTGTCCTCGCTGCGCGGCGGAGGTCACCGAGTTCGGCGCCACCACCCGGCAGCTGATGCTGTACCGGAGGGCGACCCCGCGCGCCGTGCACCCCTTCGCCGGACCCGGTCCGCAGCTCCTCGACCGGCTCCTCGGCGAGGTCGCCACCCGGCGCCGGGCCGCCAAACGCCGGCTGCTGTACGCGGTGGCCGCGGCCGTGGTGGTCGCCGTCGCGGGTCCCGCGCTCGCCATGATGGCCGGTGGCGGCGGGAGCGGTGCGGAGCCGGTGCGGGTGGTGGCCGCGACCGACCAGAAGTCCGGCGTGTGGGCGCAGGTGACGGCCGGGGACGAGGTCTGGGGCAGCCAGGTCGAACTGGAGGTGAAGGACGCGGCGGGACCGCGCGCCTGCCATCTGATCGTCATCGGCCATGACGGCTCGGAGGAGATCGTCACCAGCTGGATGGTTCCCGACCACGACGCCCGGCCCAACACCATGAAGGGCGGCGCGACCATGCAGTCCGACCAGATCGCGCGCTACGAGGTACGGACGATGAACGGCGAGACGCTCGTCGTCCTCAAGGCCGGCTAGCAGGCCGAGACCTGGCGCCCTACTTCAGCAGCCGTGACATCCGCCGGTCGGCCAGCGGCTTGCCGCCCGTCTGGCAGGTCGGGCAGTACTGGAGCGAGGAGTCGCTGAAGGACACCTCGCGGACGGTGTCGCCGCAGACCGGGCAGGGCTCGCCGGTACGGCCGTGGACGCGCAGGCCGCTCTTCTTCTCCGCCTTGAGCCGCCCGGCCGCCACGCCCCGCGAGCGTTCCACCGCCTCCGTGAGGGTGGCACGCAGGGCCTCGTAGAGGGTGCGGGTCTCCGCTGGGGTGAGGGAGGCCGCCAGCTTGAAGGGCGACATCCGCGCCGCGTGCAGGATCTCGTCGCTGTAGGCGTTGCCGACGCCGGCGATCAGGGACTGGTCGCGCAGCGCGCCCTTGAGCTGCCGCCGCTCGCCGGACAGCAGGGCGGCGAAACGTTCCTCGTCGAAGTCGGCGGCCAGCGGGTCGGGGCCCAGCCGGGCGACTCCCGGCACCTCCTGCGGGTCCCGTACGAGGTACACGGCGAGGCGCTTCTGCGTGCCGGCCTCGGTGAGGTCGAAGCCCTCGCCGGTCTCCAGGGCGACACGCAGGGCCAGGGGGCCCTTGCCGGGCTTGGGCGGACCGTCGGGGAGGCGGTCCTTCCAGTGCAGCCAGCCCGCGCGGGCCAGGTGGGTGACGAGGTGGAGCCCGTCGTCGGTCTCCAGGTCGAGAAACTTCCCGTGCCGGCGCACCGCGGTGACCGCCCTGCCCTCGACGGCGGCCAGGGGCGGGTCGTACGTCTTGAGCACGCTGATCGCGGCGGGCAGGACCCGCACGATCTCGTGGCCGACCAGGTGCTCGGTGAGGAAGTCCTTGAGCGCTTCGACCTCGGGGAGTTCCGGCATACGTCCAGAGTGCCATCCGCGGGCCGGGGGTTCAGCTCCGCTCCGGCATGGCGAACTCGCACCACACGCACTTGCCGCCGCCGCGCGCCTCCACGCCCCACACGTCGGAGAGCAGCTCGACAAGGAGCAGTCCGCGCCCGGAGACGCCCGAGTCCCCGGCCTCGCGGCGGCGCGGCAGGGCGCTGGAGGAGTCCTCGACCTCGACGCGCAGCCGACGGCCGCCGCCGGTGAGGAGGCGCAGGGTGACGATGGCGGCGCCTTCGGTGTGCATGAGGGCGTTGGTGACCAGTTCGTCGGCGACCAGCTCGACGTCGTCGGAACGCTCCTGGGCGCCCCAGGTGCGGACGGCGGCGCGGATCATGTGCCGGGCCTGGGTGAGGGCCTCCGGATCGCCGGGCGCCACGTGCTGCTGGAGCCTGCTGCCGGCCTGCGGGGCGTCCGGGGCGCGCCGGCGCAGCAGCAGGAGGGCCACGTCGTCGTCACCGCCACGTTCCTCGGCGACCTCGATGAGCCGGTCGGCGAGGGCGCGTACGTCGTCGGGGCCGGTGGCGATCAGCTCGGCGAGGGCGCGCATGCCGTCGTCGAGGTCGGCGCCGGGCTGCTCGACCAGCCCGTCGGTGCACAGCAGGAGGGTGTGGCCGGGGTCGAGTTCGAGGGTGGCCACGGGATAGTCGAGGCGGCCGAACTCGGCGGACAGGCCGAGCGGCAGCCCGCCGGGGACGGAGATGCGCCGGCAGGTGCCGTCGACGGCGCGCACCATCGGGTCGATGTGGCCGGCCCGGACCATCTGGACGACCCCGGTGGCGAGGTCGGCCTCGGTGTAGAGGCAGGTGGCGAAGCGGTCGGTGTCGAGTTCGTGGAGGAAGACGGAGGCGCGGGCCATCACGGTGGCCGGGGTGTGCCCCTCGGAGGCGTAGGCCCTCAGGACGATGCGCAGCTGGCCCATGACGGCGGCGGCGTGCGTGTCGTGGCCCTGGACGTCGCCGATGACGGCGCCGACCCGCCCGCCGGGCAGCGGGATCAGGTCGTACCAGTCGCCGCCGATGTCGCGGCCGTGGGAGCCGCCGATGGTGGCGGCGCGGTAGCGGACGGCGACGTCGGCACCGGGCACGCTGGGGATGGTGCGCGGCAGCATGGCCTGCTGGAGGCCCTGGGCGATGTCCTTCTCCTGCTCGTAGAACATGGCCCGTTGCAGGGACTGGGCGATGCTGCTGCCGAGGGCGACGAGGATGTTGCGTTCCTCGGGGGTGAAGCCGTGCCGGTCGCTGTAGAGCAGGCCCATCGCGCCGATCGGGCGGGCCTGGACGATGAGCGGCAGATAGGCGGCCGAGGTGATCTTCAGGTCGGTGAGGTGCGGCCAGAGCACCGGGTAGCCGGCCGCGAACTCGTCGGGCGACTCGATGAACCGGGGGGTGAGGGTGCGCACCACCTCGCTCATCGGGTACGGCTCGTCTATCCGGGTGACGAGGGTGCCGGGCACGAAACTGCCCTCGGGGCCCTCGGCGATCAGCCGGATCCGGCCGGCCTCGACCAGGCCCATGACGAGACTGGTCGCGCCCAGGTGGATCAGTCCGTGGGTGTCCTTGAGGACGTCGATGACGTCCTTCACGGTCCGCGCGTGCGCCAGGGCGGCGGTGGTGAGCTGGACGACGTTGGTCTGCTCTCGGCGCGCGTCGTCGAGGGCGGTCTCCTCGCGGTGCGCGGCGAGGTCGCGCAGTTCGTCGCTCGCGTCCCGGACGATGCCGATGATCCGGCGCGGGCGGCCCGTGTCGTCGCGCCGGATCATCGGCATCG
>NZ_MUBA01000411.1 GCF_002154575.1 Streptomyces bobili | reverse complement strand
GACCACGCGCCGCTCGCCGCGCTGCCCGCCCGCGCGCGCAGCGCCCCGCTGTCCTTCCGCCCCACCCGGCTCCCGGCCGCGCCCGCGTACGTCCCCGAGGGGCTGCTCACCCGCCGCACCGTGGGCCTGTTCAACGAACTCTGGTACCGCAGGGCGCCCCGCGCGCGCCGCGGCGAACTCCAGCGGCTGTCCGCCTTCTTCCACCCCCTCGACGGCGTCCCGCACTGGAACCGTGTCTACGGCCGCGGCGGCTTCGTGCAGTACCAGTTCGTCGTCGGACACGGCCGGGAGGAGACCCTGCGCCGGATCGTGGGCCGCATCGCGCGCCGCCGCTGCCCGTCCTTCCTCGCCGTCCTCAAACGGTTCGGGGACGCCGACCCCGGCTGGCTCTCCTTCCCCGTGCCCGGCTGGACGCTCGCCCTGGACATCCCGGCGAACCTGCCCGGCCTCGGCGCCTTCCTCGACGAACTCGACGCGGAGGTCGCCGCCGCCGGCGGACGCGTCTACCTCGCCAAGGACTCCCGGCTGCGCCCCGACCTGCTCACCGCGATGTACCCGCGGCTGGACGACTTCCGCGCGCTGCGCGCGGAGCTGGACCCCCGCGGGGTGTTCGTGTCCGACCTGGCGCGCCGGCTCACCCTCTAGACCCACCGTCCGAGAAGCACCTCCAGAACCCCAGGAGCAGTCGTGAAGGACGCCTTCGGCCTCCCCCAGTCCCTTCTCGTCCTAGGAGGCACGTCCGAGATCGCGCTCGCCACCGCGCGCCGTCTGATCGCCCGCCGCACCCGCACGGTCTGGCTCGCCGGACGCCCCACACCCGCCCTGGAGTCGGCCGCCGCGGACCTGCGCGCCCTCGGCGCCGACGTGCGCACCGTCGCCTTCGACGCCCTGGACCCCGAGTCGCACGAGAGCGCGCTCGGCAAGGTGTTCGCGGAGGGCGACATCGATCTGGTGCTGCTGGCCTTCGGTGTCCTCGGCGACCAGGCCCGCGACGAACGCGACCCGGTGGCCGCCGTGCGCGTCGCGCAGACCAACTACACGGGCGCGGTGTCGGCGGGCCTGGTCGCCGCCCGCGCACTCCAGTCACAGGGCCACGGCTCCCTGGTCGTGCTGTCCTCGGTGGCCGCCGAGCGGGCCCGCCGCGCCAACTTCATCTACGGCTCCAGCAAGGCCGGCCTGGACGCCTTCGCGCAGGGGCTGGGCGACGCGCTGCACGGGACGGGCGTCCACGTCATGGTCGTACGCCCCGGCTTCGTGCGGACGAGGATGACCGCCGGGCTGGAGGAGGCGCCGCTGGCGACCACCCCCGAGGAGGTCGCGGCGGCCGTCGAACTGGGGCTGCGGCGCCGCTCGGAGACGGTGTGGGTGCCAGGGGTGCTGCGCGTGGTGATGTCCGGGCTGCGGCATCTGCCGCGCGGGCTGTTCCGCAGGCTGCCGGTGTAGGGCCGGGCCCGCTCGGCTCAGTGGGCGGGGAGGGAGCCGCGGTCCAGGTGGGCGGCCTGCGGGGGCACGACCGGGCCGCCGAAGGCGTACTCGTGGAGCTTGCGCCAGATGCCGTCGGGGCCCTGCTCGTACAGGGCGAAGCCGGTGCAGGACCACTCGGCCCGGTAGTCGGCGAGGTCCTCGTACGCGCGGTCCATCGCCGCCTCGTCGATGCCGTGCGCCACCGTGACGTGCGGGTGGTAGGGGAACTGGAGGTCGCGGGCGACCGGCCCGGAGGCGTCACGGACCTGCTTCTGCAGCCAGGCGCAGGCCGAGGCGCCCTCGACCACCTGCACGTACACCACCGGCGACAGGGGCCGGAAGGTGCCGGTACCGGACAGCCGCATCGGGAACGGGCGGCCGGCCTCGGCCACCGCGGACAGGTGCGCCTCGACGGCAGGCAGGACGCCGGCGTCGATCTCGGTCGGCGGCAGCAGCGTGACGTGCGTGGGGATGCCATGGGCCGCGGCGTCGCCGAAGCCCGCGCGCCGCTCCTGGAGCAGGCTGCCGTGGGGCTCCGGGACCGCGATCGACACACCGATCGTTACGGTCCCCACGTCGTCTCCTTCGTCGCGTCGGATGTGCCGGGCACCGGCCCGGTGCCGGTTCGTGCCCGGCCGTACGGCTTTCGTACTCAGTCGTACGGCTATCGACTGTACGGCCACGGCCGCCCTGGGGGCAGGCGCTGCGGAAGTGATGTGCAGCGCTCTGCCCCTGGACCGTGTGTGCGGTGGTGCGCCCTCGGTACCGGTTCGGTGCCCGGCTCAGTGCTTGGCGGGCAGGAAGCCCACCCGCTCGTACGTCCGGGACAGGGTCTCCGCGGCCACGGCGCGGGCCTTCTCCGCGCCCTTGGCCAGGATCGAGTCGAGCGTCTCCGGGTCGTCCAGGTACTGCTGGGTACGGTCCCGGAAGGGCGTGACGAAGTCGACGACGACCTCGGCGAGGTCCGTCTTGAGGGCCCCGTACAGCTTGCCCTCGTACTGCCGCTCCAGCTCCGCGACGCTGGTGCCGGTGAGCGTCGAGTAGATGCCGAGGAGGTTGCTCACGCCCGGCTTGTTCTCGGCGTCGTAGCGGATGACGGTGTCGGTGTCGGTGACCGCGCTCTTGACCTTCTTCGCGCTGACCTTCGGCTCGTCGAGCAGGTTGATGAGCCCCTTCGGCGTGGACGCCGACTTGCTCATCTTGATCGACGGCTCCTGAAGGTCGTAGATCTTGCCCGTCTCCTTGAGGATGTACGGCTTCGGGATCGTGAAGGTCTCGCCGAAGCGGCCGTTGAAGCGCTCGGCGAGGTCGCGGGTCAGCTCGATGTGCTGCCGCTGGTCCTCGCCGACCGGCACCTCGTCGGCCTGGTACAGCAGGATGTCCGCGACCTGGAGGATGGGGTACGTGAACAGGCCGACCGAGGCGCGGTCGGCGCCCTGGCGGGCCGACTTGTCCTTGAACTGGGTCATGCGGGAGGCCTCGCCGAAGCCGGTGAGGCAGTTCATGACCCAGGCGAGCTGGGCGTGCTCGGGAACATGACTCTGCACGAAGAGCGTGCACCGGTCCGGGTCGAGCCCCGCCGCGAGCAGCTGCGCGACGGCCAGCCGGGTGTTGGCGGACAGCTCCTTCGGGTCCTGCGGAACCGTGATCGCGTGCAGGTCGACGACCATGTAGAACGCGTCGTGGGACTCCTGGAGGGCCACCCACTGACGGACGGCGCCGAGGTAGTTGCCGAGGTGGAACGAGCCTGCGGTGGGCTGGATTCCGGAGAGCACGCGGGGACGGTCTGAGGCCATGTCCATCATTGTCTCAGAGCGCGGGGACCGCCCGGAACGGGTCCCGGGCAGCCGTGCGGGGCTGCCCGGGGTGCCGATGTCAGCCGAGGTCGATCTCCGGGTACAGCGGGAAGCCCGCGACCAGGTCGCTCGCGCGGCGGGAGATCTCGTCGGAGACCTTCGCGTCCAGGACGTGGGAGGCCTTCGAGGGGGCGCCCGACTTCGTGGTGCCCGGCTCCGCGGTGGTCAGGACGCGGTCGATGAGGGCCGCGACCTCGTCCATCTCGGCCGTGCCGAGGCCGCGCGTGGTCAGCGCCGGGGTGCCGATGCGGATGCCGGAGGTGTACCAGGCGCCGTTCGGGTCGGCGGGGATGGCGTTGCGGTTGGTGACGATGCCCGAGTCGAGGAGGGCCGTCTCGGCCTGGCGGCCGGTGAGGCCGTACGACGTGGCGACGTCGATCAGGTTTAGGTGGTTGTCGGTGCCGCCGGTGACGAGGGTCGCGCCGCGCCGCATCAGGCCGTCCGCCAGCGCGCGGGAGTTGTCGACGATGCGCTGGGCGTAGTCCTGGAACGCGGGCTGCCGCGCCTCGGCGAGAGCGACGGCCTTGGCCGCCATGACGTGCGGGAGCGGGCCGCCGAGGACCATCGGGCAGCCGCGGTCGACCTGGTCCTTGAGGGAGTCGTCGCACAGGACCATGCCGCCGCGCGGGCCGCGCAGCGACTTGTGGGTGGTCGTCGTGACGATCTGGGCGTGCGGGACCGGGTCGAAGTCGCCGGTCAGCACCTTGCCCGCGACGAGGCCCGCGAAGTGCGCCATGTCGACCATCAGGGTCGCGCCCACCTCGTCGGCGATCTCCCGCATGATCCGGAAGTTCACCAGGCGGGGGTACGCGGAGTAGCCGGCCACGATGATGAGCGGCTTGAACTCGCGGGCGGACGTGCGCAGCGCCTCGTAGTCGATCAGGCCCGTCGCCGGGTCCGTCCCGTAGGAGCGCTGGTCGAACATCTTGCCGGAGATGTTCGGGCGGAAACCGTGGGTGAGGTGGCCGCCGGCGTCCAGGGACATGCCGAGCATGCGCTGGTTGCCGAAGGCCCGGCGCAGTTCCGCCCAGTCGGCCTCGGAGAGGTCGTTGACCTGGCGGACGCCGGTCTTCTCCAGGAAGGGGGCTTCCACCCGGTCGGCGAGGACGGCCCAGAAGGCGACCAGGTTGGCGTCGATGCCGGAGTGCGGCTGGACGTAGGCGTGACGGGCGCCGAAGAGTTCGCGGGCGTGCTCGGCGGCGAGGGACTCGACGGTGTCGACGTTGCGGCAGCCGGCGTAGAAGCGGCGGCCGACGGTGCCCTCGGCGTACTTGTCGCTGAACCAGTTGCCCATCGCGAGGAGGGTGGCCGGGGAGGCGTAGTTCTCGGAGGCGATCAGCTTGAGCATCTCGCGCTGGTCGGCGACCTCCTGGCCGATCGCGTCGGCGACGCGCGGCTCGACGGCGCGGATCACGTCGAGGGCGGCGCGGAAGGCGGTGGACTCGGTGGAGAGGGGCTGCTGCTCTGACATGACGTCGGCCTCCGGGTGGCGTGGCGTGCAAGCGGTCACGGTCTCGGTCTGGCCCAGGCGCACGGCACTCGGTCACTCCAGGCCGCTCCCCGATGGTCCGTCCCATCCCAGCGCGCCAGTCACGGCCTGCCCGCCAGCCTACCGGGGTGACCGGCCTGCGAAGACGCCACGTCCACCATGCGAGCGACGGCCCGGGGGGTCCTGCTCGGTCACGGCAACACCCGGCACAGTGCGTTCAGGGCTCCTGCCCAGGCGTGGTCGGGTGGGGTGCCGTAACCGACGACCAGGGCGTCCAGGGGGACCGTGCGGGCCGATTCGTGGCGGAAGCGGGAGAGGCCGTGCAGGGCCAGGCCCTGCCAGGCCGCGGCCTGGATCACCGGCTGTTCGGTGCCGGGCGGGAGGCCGACCACGGCGTGCAGGCCGGCCGCGATGCCCGTCACGTGGGTGTCGGGGGCGTGTTCGGCCAGGGCCGTGACCAGGGCGTCGCGGCGGCGGCGGTAGCGCAGGCGGGCCGAGCGGACGTGGCGGTCGTAGGCGCCGCAGGTGAGGAACTCGGCCAGGGTCAGCTGGTCCAGTACGCCGCAGGTGTCGATGCCGCCCTTGGCGACGGCGGCCTGCTCGGCGAGGCCCGGCGGGAGTACGGCCCAGCCGAGCCGCAGGGCGGGCGCGAGGGACTTGCTGGCGGTGCCCAGGTGGACGACGTGGTCGGGGTCGAGGCCCTGGAGGGCGCCCACGGGCTGGCGGTCGTAGCGGAACTCGCCGTCGTAGTCGTCCTCCAGAACCAGTCCGCCGGTGCGGCGCGCCCAGTCCAGGACGGCCGCGCGCCGGTCGCGGTGCAGGGGGACGCCCATCGGGAACTGGTGGGCGGGCGTGAGGAGGACGGCTCCGGCGTCGCCGAGCCCGTCGGGGTCGGTGCCGAGGTGGTCGAAGGGCAGCGGGACGGTCCGCAGTCCGGCCGCCGTGAGCTGCTTCTCGTGCTCGTCGAGGCCGTACGACTCGACGGCGACCGTGTGGACCCCGCGGGCGCGCAAAGCCTTGCCGAGCACCTGGAGTCCGTGTGCGAACCCGGCGACGACGAGGACGCGTCCGGGGTCCGTGCGGACGCCGCGGGCGCGGGCGAGGTAGCCGGCGAGGGCGGTGCGCAGTTCGACGCGGCCACGCGGATCGCCGTAGCCGAGGGCGTCGTTGGGGGCGGCGGTGAGGGCGCGGCGGGCGGCCCTGAGCCATTCGGCGCGCGGGAAGGAGGCCAGGTCGGGGCTGCCGGGGCGCAGGTCGTAGGCCGGGCGGTGGCGTTCCCTGGGCGCCCGTGCCGTGCCGGCCGGCGGGAGCACCACCCGGTCGGCCACCCGTGTGCCGGAGCCCTGTCGTGCGGTCAGCCAGCCCTCGGCGACCAGGTCGGCGTAGGCCTCGGCGACGGTGTTGCGGGCGACGCCGAGGTCGGCGGCGAGGGTGCGGGAGGAGGGCAGCCGGGTGCCGGGGGCCAGCCGGCCGCCGCGGACGGCCTCGCGCAGGGCGTCGGTCAGGCCGCGCCGCACGCCCGGACCGGTCGGTTCGAGGTGCAGGTCGACACCCAGAGTGGCCCACGATTTCGCCATGGAAATGGACCATACCCGTGGGCAGCCTCGCTCCTAGGGTCGAAGCCATGGAGATCGACAGCATGGAGATCGACGACATGGAGATCGGCGACATGACGAACGCGAACGACGGCACTGCGACCGTGGAGTACGCCCCCGAGCACACGCCCCGGCTGGCCTGGACCGAGCTGGCGCCCGAGGTCTACAAGGCGATGGTCCGGCTGGACGCCGCCGCCCGGAAGGGCCTCGACGCGAAGCTGCTGGAACTGGTGAAGGTCCGCGCCTCGCAGATCAACCGCTGCGCGCTCTGCGTGGACATGCACAGCAAGGACGCCCTCGCGGCCGGGGAGAGCGTCGAGCGGATCGTGCAGCTCAGCGCCTGGGAGGAGTCCGGGCACTTCTACACGGAGAAGGAGCTCGCGGCGCTGGCGCTCACGGAGGCGGTGACGGTTCTGACGGACGGTTTCGTGCCGGACTCGGTGTACGAGCGGGCCGCCAAGCACTTCGAGGAGGCGGAGCTGGCGCAGCTGATCGCCGCGATCACGGTGATCAACGCGTGGAACCGGTTCGGCGTGACCTGCCGGCTGGTGCCGGGGCACTACCGGCCGGGGCAGCACCGGTGACCGTCCGCAGGACCGGGGCACGCACGGCCGGTGTCCGTGACGCGTCGGCGGGGAGCACGTCGTGGTGACCAAGGCCGAGACCTTCCGCGCCCTGCACCGCGGGCGGCTCCCCGACGACCCGCTGGTCCTGCCGGGGCCGTGGGACGCGGCGAGCGCCCGCGCCCTCGCCGACGCCGGCTTCCCCGCGCTGGCGATCCCGAGCGCCGGGGTCACCGCCTCGCTCGGTTACGCGGACGGGGAGACACCGGCGGAGGAGATGTTCGCGGCGGTCGCCCGGATCGCCCGCGCCGTGGACGTACCGGTGTCCGCGGACGTCGAGGACGGCTACGGCCTGCCGCCGAAGGAACTGGTCGAACGGCTGCTGGAGGCGGGTGCGGTGGGCTGCAACCTGGAGGACTCTCACAGGAACTCGGGCAGCCACTCCGACGGGGTCGGCCTCAAGGACGCGCACGCGCACGCCGACCGGCTCGCCGAGGTGCGGTCGGCCGCCGCCGACCAGCTCTTCGTGAACGCCCGGATCGACACCTTCCTGCGCGGCGAGTCCGACCCGGCCCGGACCATCGAACGGGCCGCGCTGTACGTCGAGGCGGGCGCCGACTGCGTGTATCCGATCGGCGCCCCCGTCGCCGTACTGCCGCTGCTGCGGTCCGGGACGCGGGTGCCGGTCAATGTGTTCGCGCGGATCGGCGAGGGCCCCTCGCCCGCCGAACTCGGCGAACTCGGGGCCAGTCGGGTCACGTTCGGGCCCGGGTTGCAGCGGCGGGCGACGGCGGCGGTCACGGAGATCGCCGCGCTCCTGCGCTGACCCGGTCCGGGACGAGGGCGTCTAGGACAGCCACGCGCGCCAGGTGGACTCGTGGCTGTCCACCCACTTCTTCGCCGCCTGCTCGGGCGTGAGCTTCTGGTCGGCGATCAGCAGGGACACCATGTTCTGGTCCTCCGTGGTCCACCGGAACTTCTTCAGGAAGGCCGCCGCCCTGCCGCCGGTCCGCGCGAAGTCCGCGTTGAGGTACTTCTGCAACGGGGTCTGCGGATAGCCGCAGGCGACCTTCTCCGGGTCGGCGTCGCAGCCGTCCTTGTACGCGGGCAGCTTCACCTCGGTCATCGGGACCTTCTCGAACAGCCACTGCGGGGAGTACCAGTAGGTCAGGAAGGGCTTCTTCTCCTGGGCGAAGCGGCGGATCTGGGTGATCTGCGCGGCCTCGGAGCCGGCGAAGACGACCTGGTAGTCCAGGTCCAGGTTCTCCACCAGGGCCTTGTCGTTGGTGACGTACGACGGGGAGCCGTCCATCAGCTGGCCCTTGCCGCCGCTCTCCGGGGTGCGGAACCGCTCGGCGTACTTGTCGAGGTTCTTCCAGTCGGTGACGTCGGGGTGGGCCTCGGCGAAGTACGTGGGGACGTACCAGCCGATGTGCCCGGTGACGCCGAGGTCGCCGCCGCGCGCGATGGTCTTCTTGTCGTCGACGTAGCGCCGCTCCTGGTCGGGGTGGCCCCAGTCCTCCAGGAGCGCGTCGACGCGGCCCTGGCTGAGGGCGTCCCAGGCGGGCACCTCGTCGATCTGGACGGTGTCGACGCGGTAGCCGAGTTCGTGTTCCAGGAGGTACTGGGCGACGGCCACGTTGGCCTGTGCGCCCACCCAGGACTGGACGGACAGGGTCACCGTCCTGGCGCCCCTGGCGTTGGCGAAGGGCGAGGCCTGCTGCGTCATGTCGGCGGCGCCGCAGCCGGTCAGCAGGAGCAGGCCCGCCGCAGCGGCGGCCGTGGTCGTACGGAGTCGCATGTCAGGCTCCCTTCTGCGCGCGCCGGACGGCCGGCTGGGTCACGCGGTCGAGCATCAGGCCGAGGCAGACGATCGCGGCGCCGGCCACCAGGCCGGTCGCGAGGTCGCCCTGGGCGAGGCCGAAGACGGCGTCGTAGCCGAGGGCGCCGCCGCCGACCAGGCCGCCGATGATGACGACGCCGAGGACGAGGACGACGCCCTGGTTGAGGGCGAGCAGCAGCGCGGGCCGGGCCAGCGGGAGCTGGACCTGGCGCAGTTGCTGGCCGCCGGTCGCGCCGAGCGAGCGGGCGGACTCCAGGGCGGCCGGGTCGACCTGGCGCAGGCCCTGGGTGGTGATGCGGACGACGGCGGGCAGCGCGTAGACGACGGCCGCGGCGACGGCGGGTGCGCGGCCGACCCCGAACAGGGCGACGACCGGGATCAGGTACACGAACTGCGGCATCGTCTGGAAGACGTCCAGGACGGGGCGCAGCAGCCGTTCGACGCGGTCGCTGCGGGCCGCCGCGACGCCGGTCGCGAAGCCCAGCACGAGAGTGACGGCGACCGCCGCGAGGACCTGCGACAACGTGTCGAGCGACGGCTCCCACACGCCGAGGACACCGATCGCGGTCATGGCGAGGACGGCGGTCAGCGCGGTGCGCCAGGTACCGGTCAGCCAGGCGAGCGCGGCGACCAGCAGCAGCACCGACCACCAGGGCAGCCCCTGGAGGCCGTCGCGGACCGGGTCCAGGACCCAGGTGGTGAAGCGGCCCGCCCAGTCGGCGGTGCCGCCGACGACGGGCACGCCCGAGTAGAGGTGGTCGGTCATCCAGTCGACGACACGGTTGACCGGTTCGGCGACGGCGACCGTCCACGCGTCCGGCCAGTCGGGCCGCCCTGCCAGCCGTGCGGCGACGGCGAGGGCCGCGACGGCGGCGAGCAGCGCGTACGTGGTGAGCGGCGCGTACGTGGTGAGGCGGCCGTGGGCCGTCTCGGTGCCGCGTCCGGCGGCCGCCGTCACCCGGTCCAGGACGACCGCGAGCAGCACGATGGGGATGCCCGCGGCGAGGGCCGCGCCCACGTCGACCGAGGCCAGCGCCTGGTAGACGCGGTCCCCGAGACCGCCGCCGCCGATGACCGACGCGATGACCGCCATCGACAGCGCCATCATGATCGTCTGGTTGAGGCCGAGGAGGAGTTCCCTGCGGGCCAGCGGGAGGCGGGCGCTCAGCAGGCGCTGGCGGGCGGTGGCGCCGAGGGACTCGACCGCCTCCAGGACCTCCTTGTCGGCGCCGCGCAGACCGAGCGAGGTGAGGCGGGCCATCGGCGGGGCGGCGTACACGACGGTGGCCAGGACGGCCGCCGGGACGCCGATGCCGAAGACCAGGACGACGGGGAGCAGGTAGGCGAAGGCGGGCAGCACCTGCATGGTGTCCAGGACCGGGCGCAGGGCGCGGTCCATCCGGTCGGACAGGCCGGCGGCGAGCCCCAGCAGCGCGCCCGTGACGACGGACGCGAGGACCGCGACGGCCATGAGGGCGAGGGTCTGCATGGTCGGCACCCACATGCCGAGCAGACCGCAGGCCAGGAACGCGGCGGCGGTGCCGAGGGCGAGCCGTACGCCCGCCGTGCGCCAGGCGACGAACGCGCCCAGCGCGGTGACGCCGGCCCAGCCCGCGGCCAGCAGGAACAGGTAGACGGCGCGTACGCAGAGGACGACGCCGTTGCTGATGTGGCCGAAGAAGTAGAGGAAGAGGGGGTGGCTGTCCCGGTTGTCGATGATCCAGTCGCTGACGCGGGTCAGCGGGTCGGTCAGGTCGACGGTGAGGGCGGCGGGCCAGGTGCCACTGTGCCAGCGGGCGTGGGCGAGGGGGGCGAGGACCGCCGCCACGACGGCGAGGAGGAGGAGTTTGTGGAGGGCCCGGTGCTTCAGGACGCCGGGGAGGGCGACCCGGAGGGCCGGTGCGGTGGCCGTCGCCATCAGACCGCCTCCTTACGCGGTTCCGCCCCCGTGGCGGCACCGGGTGCCGTCCCCGCCACGACCCCCAGCAGGGCGGCCGGGTCGACCACTCCCAGGCAACGGCCCCGGTCCATCACCCGGGCCGGGGTGCCGGCGCGGGCGACGGCTTCGATGGCCTCGGAGACGGTGGCGTCGGGGGCGACGGCCGGACCGTGGCCCGCTTCCGCCGCGGTCGCGGCGCGCATGGCCGTGCGGACGGTGAGGACCTGCTCGCGGGGCACGTCACGCACGAACTCGCGGACGTAGTCGTCGGCGGGCGAGCCGACGATCTCCTGCGGGGTGCCGAGCTGGACGACACGGCCGTCGCGCATCAGGGCGATGCGGTCGCCGAGCTTGAGCGCCTCGCTCAGGTCGTGCGTGATGAAGACCATCGTGCGGCCCTCCTCGCGGTGCAGGCGGATGACCTCCTCCTGCATGTCCCGCCGGATCAGCGGGTCGAGCGCGCTGAACGGCTCGTCGAAGAGGAGGACTTCCGGGTCGACCGCCAACGCCCGCGCCAGGCCCACCCGTTGGCGCTGGCCGCCGGAGAGCTGGCCCGGCCTGCGGTGCTCCATGCCCTCCAGGCCGACCTTGGCGACGACCTCGCGGGCCCGCTCGCGGCGCTCGGCCTTGCCGACGCCCTGGATCTCCAGGCCGTAGGCCACGTTGTCGAGGACCGTGCGGTGCGGGAGGAGGCCGAAGTGCTGGAAGACCATCGCGGCGCGGTGGCGGCGGAGTTCACGCAGACGAGTGCGGTCCATCGCGCGGACGTCCTCGCCGTCCACGGCGATGGCGCCGGCCGTCGGTTCGATCAGCCGGGTCAGACAGCGCACGAGGGTGGACTTGCCGGAGCCGGAC
>NZ_MUBA01000410.1 GCF_002154575.1 Streptomyces bobili | reverse complement strand
GATCGGGCCCAGCGAGGTCCCTGACCGCGTCCCTGTCCGCGGCCGGGACCTCGCTGGGCCCGATCGAGATCCTCCAGTACAGCCCCGTACCGCGGGCCGACTTCATGAGATCGGTCCTGGACACCGGCGCCGACGACCTCGACGCGCCCCTCGCCTTCTCCGTCAAGGGCCCCGTCACCGCGGTGAACGCCGTCCTGCCCGGTATGCGGGAGCTGGGCCGGGGCACGCTGCTGTTCGTCAACGGCTCCAGCGCCGTACGCCCCAACCCGAACGTCGCCGGTACCTCGATCGCCTTCGCCGCCGAGAGCGCCTACGCCGCAATGCTGCACGACGCGCTCGCCCCGGAGAACATCCACGCCGCCCAGCTGATCATCCCTGGAGCCATCAGGCCCGACGCCGAGCACAGCAGCCCCGACGTGCTGGCCGAGCGCCTGTACGACATCCACGCCGAGCGGGGCGGCTTCCGCCACTACGCCGAGCCCTTCCCCGACCGACGCCCGGAGGCGACACCATGAACTCGGCCACCCTCCGTGTCCTCGCCCGCGCCGCCATGGCCACCGCTGTCCTGCTGACCGCGGCCGCATGCAGCGACACCTCGCCGGCCTCCCCGCACACGACATCCTCCGCGTCCTCCGCCCGGCAGCAGACACCGACGGCCGGGGCACGCACCACACCGTCCGAGAGGAACACCGCCATGGACATCCGGGTCACCCTCGACGGCCGCCCCGTCGACGCCTCCTTGAACGACAGTCCGGCTGCCGGTGACTTCGCCGAGCTGCTCCCGCTCGCCCTGGATCTGGAGGACTTCCACCAGACAGAGCGGATCGCCGACCTGCCGCGCAGGCTGACCACCTCGGGCGCTCCCGAGCCGCGCGCGCCGAAGGCCGGGGACCTCACCTATTACGCGCCCTGGGGCAACTTGGCACTCTTCTACCGCGACGGCGACTCCGCCAACGCCGACCTGCTCATCCTCGGCCACATCGATGCCGACGCCGACCTGCTTTCCGGGGCCGACCGGATCACCATCGAAGCCGCGTCCTGACCCTCCCCGCGTCCTCGACCCGCCGTGACGGCCGCGGCCACGGCCACGGCCACCACCACGATCCGCCCGAAATCCATGCCAGGAGAGATCACACGCATGACTTCCACATCCGGGACCATCCCCGGCAAGCTGCCCTTCGTCGTCTGGGTGCTCGCCGCAGGCACGTTCCTGATGGGCACCACCGAGTTCGTCATCGCCGGACTGCTGCCCGAACTGTCCGCCGGCCTCGGTGTGAGCACGGCCCAGGCCGGGCTGCTGATCACCGCCTTCGCCGTCGGCATGATCATCGGGGCGCCGACCATGGCCATGGCCACCCTACGCCTGCCCCAACGGCAGACGCTGATCCTGGCCCTGTCCGTCTTCAGCGTCGGTCACGCGGTGGCGGCCCTCAGCACCTCCTTCACCGTCGTCCTCGCCGCCCGCATCGTCACCGCCCTGGCCACCGGAGCGTTCTGGTCCGTCGGTTTCGTCGTCGCCACCGACGCCGCGGGCCCACAGAAGGCCACCCGCGCCACCGGCGTCATGATCGGCGGGCTGACCCTCGCCAACGTCGTCGGCGTACCCATCGGCTCCTTCGCAGGCCAGATCGTCGGCTGGCGCGGCCCGTTCTGGGCCCTGGCCGCCCTCTCCGCGCTCGCCGCCGTCTTCATCGGCCGCTTCATCCCCGCCCAGGAACAGCACGCGGCCCTCTCGCTGCGCGCCGAGTTCGGCGCCCTGCGCCAGGGCCGGCTGTGGCTGGCACTGAGCGCCGCCATGTTCATCATGGGCGGTGTCCTCGCGACCTACAGCTACGTCACGCCGCTGCTGACCGACCGCGCCGGAATCCCCGCGGGCGCCGTCCCGTTCGTCCTCATCGCCTTCGGTGTCGGCGCCCTGGGCGGCACCACCACCGGCGGCCGTCTGGGCGAACGCCGCCCGATGGGCACCACCATCACCGCCGCGGCGGCCACCGCCCTGGTCCTGCTCCTGCTGATCCCGCTGTCCACCAACGCGGTCACGGCCACCCTCCTCGTCTTCCTCATGGGCCTGACCGGATTCGCGGTGAACCCCGTCGTCACCGCGCTCGCCATGCGGTTCGCCGGCGACGCCCCCACCCTCACCTCGGCGCTGACCACCTCCGCCTTCAACGTGGGCGTGGCCGGCGGATCCTGGATCGCCGGTGTGGCCCTCGACTCCTCCCTCGGACTGACCGGCCCGCCCCTGGTCGGCACGGTCATCGCCGTACTCACCCTGGTCCCGCTCATCGCCCTCGCCGTCCACGGCACCTCCGGCGGCAGCCGCATCGTGGCCCAGCACACTGCCCCGGTCCACGCGCCGGACGACCCCGCGGCGCGGACACCTTCGCCTCGCTGAGTCCGGTCGGACCCACGACGAGCCGACGGCGGAATGAACCGTGGACCGGCGCGGCAGGCGTTTCTGGCCCTTGCGGGGCCGCAGACCGTCGTGGCTGCGGCCCCGCTCGGGTTTTACGGTCAGGACGGGTCGCCGTACTGGAGTCCGCGTCCGTTGGTGCCTACGTAGACGCGGCCGTAGGTGTCGGGGTCGCCGGTGATGACGCCGCCGCCGCTGATGTTGCCCCACTGGTGGGCGTCGTCGTTGACGCGGACCCAGGTGGCGCCCTTGTCGGTGGAGCGGAAGACGCCGGTGACGTCCTTGACGGTGCCCATCAGGTACAGGGCCTGGTAGGCGGTGCCCGGTGCGGCCTTGCCGAAGCCGAGGGCGGACGCGGACTGCACCGCTGCGGGCGCGGTGAAGGTACGGCCGCCGTCGGTGGAGTGCAGCAGCCCCTTGCCGCCGCCGGAGATCCACAGGTCCCCGGCGACGCCGGGGACCGCCGCGAGCCGGCCGGCGGGCAGGCTGGTGGCGCGGGCGGTGAAGGTCGCGCCGCCGTCGGTGCTGGCGTAGAGGGTGCCGTCGGCCAGTGAGTAGAAGGTCTTGGCCGAGGAGCGGTCGGCGACGACCACGGCTCCGTTGCCCAGGCCGTTGACCTTCGACCAGCTCGCCCCCTTGTCGGTCGAGCGGTACGGGGCCTGACCGGCCTCGGTCCAGACGATGGCGGAGCCGTCCGCGGAGAGCGCGACCTGCCCGCTGTCGGCGCTGCCCACCGGCTCCGACGTGAAGCCGTTCCAGTTGCTGCCGCCGTCGGTGGAGTAGGCACCGTCCTGCTTGCCGCCACGGCCGACGCGGACCATCAGCGAGGGGTTGGACTGGGCGAAGTCGATGTCGGTGCTGGTGACCATCATCGGGTTGTCCAGCCGCCCGGCGGGCACCTTGGTCAGGGAGTTGGAGGAGCCGTAGTGGAAGCCGCCCAGGTCCCCCATGGACGAGATGACGGTGGCGCCGCCGGGCGGGGCGACCGCGTCCAGCACCGCGGTCTCCTCCAGCCCTCGGGCCCCCACGGTCCAGTGGCTGGTGCCGCCGCTGTCGGTGGCGGCCGCGTCCTTGCTGCGCCAGATGCCGCTGCCGGTGCCGTACAGCACGTGCCCGGAGTTGAAGGGATCGATGGCCAGGGCGGTCATCCAGTGCCCGGTGCCGGTACCGACGTAGGGAGCGGCGGAGGCGTCCCGCACGGACTTGTCGGCCAGCGCCTTCCAGGTCGTACCGCCGTCGGTGGTCCGGTAGATCTCGTCCTCGGGCCACCAGCGGTCGAGGGTGGTGACCATCACCGTGGACGGCTTCTGCGGGTCCACGGCCAGACCGGAGAACCCGTAACTGCCCTGGGACGGCGAGACGTTCTTCCACGTGCCACGGGCCGGCGTGTACTTCCACACCGAGCCGGCGGTCACGCCGTTGGGGCCGACGACGTCGGTGTACGTCAGGTACAGCGAGCCGTCACCGGAGAGCACGCCGTGCTGCGGCAGCTGGCCGGCGGGCTGTCCGGAGACGGCCTGCCAGGTGCTGCCGCCGTCGGTGGAGCGGTACAGGGAGGTGGACTTGTCGGCGACGCCGACATAGACCGTCCTGCTGTCCTTCGGGTCGTACGTCACGAAGGAGATGCCCGCGCCGCTGCTCGCCCCGTCCTTGACGGGGAACGAGGAGACCTGACTCCAGGTCACACCGTGGTCGGTGCTGCGCCAGAGGCCGTTCTTGCGGGTGCCGAGCAGCAGGGTCCCGTTGTCCGAGGGGTTGACCACCAGCCGTTCGCCCGCCCCGCGGCCGTCCTCGTTGGCGCCCAGCTTGAAGGGCAGGTCGGTGCGCTCGAAGGTGCGGCCACGGTCCGTGGAGCGCAGGATCGAGGCGTTGCCCGCCCAGCCGTTGGTGTAGGTGCCCGCCGCGACGTAGAGCCGCTCGGGGGCGACGGGGTCGGTGGCCATCGAGTCGATGCCCAGCAGGTTCCAGTCCTTCTCGCCGACCCAGTCGGTCAGCGGGATCCACTGCTCGGCCGCGGCGTCCCAGCGGTAGGCGCCGCCCATGTCGGTGCGCGCGTACAGCAGGCCCTTCTCGCGCGGGTTGAACACCAGTCCGGTGACGTAACCGCCGCCCACCACCTGGGCGTTCTTCCAGGCATACGGTCCGGACGCGCCCGTGGCCTGCGCCCCGCCGGTCCCGGCCACCTGGGTCTCGGCCGTCTTCACCAGCTTCCACTGCTGGTTGGTGCTGCCCTTGCCCGGATACTGGATGAGTGCCGCGCCGTCGGCCTTTGAGCCTCCGGAGACATCCAGGACGTGGCCGCTCCTGCGGGAGGTGAAGGTGACGGCGCCGCTCACATCGTCGATCCGCCACTCCTGGGAGGTGGAGGAGCTGTCGGTCTGCTGCTCGGCGGCAGCCGACTTGGCGGTCGAACTGCCCGCTATGCCCAGCATCTTGCCGCTGTTGCGGTTCACCAGCTCGTAGTAGCCGTCCCCGGTGGGCTTCAGCCTCCACTGCTGGTTGGTGGTGCCCTGGTCGGTCCACTGCTGGATACGGGTGCCGTCGGCGGTGGAGAAGGCGTTGACGTCCATCACCTTGCCGCTGCGAACGGAGACCAGCCGGTAGTAGGCATTGCCGTCGACGGTGGCGGCCTGCGAGTCCTCCTGCGCGAACAGGAGATACGGCACGAGGACGGCGGGGACGCCGATCACCAGGCCGGTCGCGGTCCAGCGACGGCGGTGGCGCCCGCGGCGCTCGCCGTTCGTGGGGTTGTTCATCGGGGAGGTGTTCTCCTTGCGTGCCGTTCACCGAACAAAAGCCGGACCCAGCTACCGGAGTGGCCGGATCCGACCCCTTGTCGTCACAGGCCACGCAAAAGGTTGCCGTGAGCCGAAAACGTTTTTCCGGACGATCCGACCACGGTCGGCGAGGTGGGGCGGAGCCGTCACAGCCGCCGGATCTCAGCGAGCAGGAGGGCGACGTCGTCCGCCTCGTCGGGGCGGCGCATGGCGTCGACAAGATGGGCACAAGTGGCGTCCAGGAGCGCCTCGGTGGGACGCAGGGCGCTCAGGAGGAGGTCGAGCCGTTCGTCGATGGGGGCGTCGCGGGTTTCGACGAGGCCGTCGGTGTAGAGCAGGAGCCGGTCGCCGGGTCGGAGGGCGACGGTGACGGTGTGGAAGCCGACGCCGCCGACGCCGAGGGGGGCTCCGGCGGGCAGGTGAAGCAGTTCGGGTTCGTGCCCGGCACGCACGACGACCGGGGGGAGGTGGCCGGCGTTGGCGAGGCGGCAGTGCCTGGTGTGGGGGTCGTAGGTGGCGTAGAGGCAGGTGGCGATGTAGTGCTCCATGCCGTGGGTGAGCTGGTCGAGGTGGTGGAGGATCTCGTCGGGGGGCAGGTCGAGGGCGGCGTAGGCGCGGGCTGCCGTGCGCAGTTGGCCCATGGTGGCCGCCGCGTCGATGCCGTTGCCCATGACGTCGCCGATGACGAGGGCGGTCTTGTCACCGGTCAGAGGGATGACGTCGTACCAGTCGCCTCCGACTTCGTTGACCGCCTGGGCCGGCCGGTAGAGGGAGGCGATCTTCAGACCCGGGCGTTGTGGCGGCGCGGGTGGCAGGAGACTGCGCTGGAGGGTTTCCGCCGCGTTCCGCACGTTCTGGTGCCAGCAGGCGTTGTCGATGGCGACGGCGGCCCGTGCTGCCAGTTCGCGGGCGAGCAGGACGTCATCGCCGTCGAAGGGGTGGGGGTTGCGGATGCGCAGGAGGTCGAAGGCGCCGAGGATGTCGCCCCGGGCGATCAGTGGAACGGCGAGGTAGGAGTGCGCGCCGGCGCGGGCGAGAGTGTCGGCGGCCTGCGGATCGCGGGCGATGCGCCGCAGGTCGGCTTCGTCGCAGTGGGCCACGAGGATCGGCAGGCCGGTGCGTACGCACTGAGTGATGAGCCGGTGCGGGCCGTAGGCGGCGACCTCGCCGACCGGGTCGGCGGCCCCGGTGGTGTCGGTGGGGAAGGCGGAGGCGACGGCGAGCGCCCGGAACAGCTCGGGTCCCTCCTCCTTCGGGCGGCGCGTGTGGGTGCGGCAGGAGAGCACGTCGTCCAGGACGTCGACGGCGGTCACGTCCGCGAGATCGGGGACCGCGACCTCGGCCAGCTCGCGGGCGGTCCGCTCCACCCCGAGTGTCGTCCCGATGCGGGCCGAGGCGTCGGCGATCACCGCCAGTCGCCGGCGGGCCCGCTCTGCTTCTGCGGACGCCAGGTGGCGTTCGGTGACGTCGACGACCGAGGACGCCACCCCGATCACCCGGCCCGCGGGGCCCTGGATCCGGTAGTACGACACCGACCAGGCGTGGTCGTGGTCGGGGTCTGCCCGGGTGCGGCTCACGATGTACTGGTCGATGAGCGGGGTGCCGGTCGCCAGCACGTGGCGAAGGGCCGACTCGACCGTCCTCACTCCGTCGTAGGGATGGATGTCGCGGGGGCGGCGGCCGATGTGCTCCGCGGCCGGAACCCCGTTGATCCGCTCCAGCGCGGGGTTGATCAGCCGGTACCGGAGATCGGTGTCGAGCAGGGCGAATCCCACCGGCGCCTGCGACACCAACTGCTCCGACAGCGCCAGCCGGCTCTCGACGTCGTCCAGTGCCGTCTGATCGACCGCGAGGCCCAGCGCGTACACGTCCCCCAGATAGTCCAGCAGCCGTACGTTGCGGAACTCCACCAGCCGGGTCGTGCCGTCCCTGTGCCGGACGGGGAACACCCCGGCCCAGCTCTGCCCGGTGCCCATCACCGTGGCGAACAGCTCCACCGCCCGCCTCCGGTTGTCCTCGCTGAGCAGCAGCCGCGCCGCGTACTGCCCCAACGCTTCCCCTGCCGTGTAGCCGAAGGTTTCGGTGGCCTGCGGACTCCAGAACGCGATCCTCCCGTCGGTGTCCACCACGACGGCCGCGACGTTCAAGACGTCCAGCAGTCCCCCGTGCACCGGGCGGCCCGCACCGGCCGCGGACCCTCGCGTCTCGGAATCTCCGGCGTCGGGCGCCGCCTCGTGGGCCATCGTCTCCTCCCTCCACCCACCCTCCGACTCCGACAGCGCGCTCGGCGCCGACGCAGAACCTCACTCCATGCTGCGCCTCCGACGGGACCGCCGGCATCCCGGAGAACCAGGGATTCCAGCGCAAGGCTGCGGCCACCCGGCCCCGAGAACAGTTCTGCTGCCGGTCACAGGGTGACCTCTCACCGGCCGGCCGAGGACGTGCCGCGAGGCGGACGGGCGGTGAGAGGTCACCCTGTGA
>NZ_MUBA01000041.1 GCF_002154575.1 Streptomyces bobili | reverse complement strand
GTGCCACCGCGCGGTGGCACCCCCCTGCGCGGCTCAGATGCCGGCCGCCGCCGACAGGTCGCGCTTCACGGCCGCGAGCAGTTCCGCCGCGCGGGTGTGGGCCGCGGGGAGGCCGGCGGGCGAGCCGACCGGAACCACGACCTCCAGGTAGCACTTCAGCTTCGGCTCGGTACCGCTCGGCCGTACGACCACCCGCGCGCCGTCGAGCGTGTAGCGCAGCCCGTCGGTGGGCGGCAGCCTGTCCGTGCCCTTGGACAGGTCCTCGGCGCGGACGATCGCCAGCCCGGCCAGCTCGGTCGGGGGCCGCTCGCGCAGCCGCTCCATCGCACGGGCGATGACCGTCAGGTCCTCCACCCGCACCGACAGCTGGTCGGTGGCGTGCAGCCCGTGCTCGACGGCGAGGTCGTCGAGCAGGTCGAGCAGCGTGCGGCCCCGCTCCTTCAGCTCGGAGGCCAGCTCGGTGACGAGGAGGGCGGCCGTGATGCCGTCCTTGTCGCGCACCCCCTCGGGGTCGACGCAGTAGCCGAGGGCCTCCTCGTAGCCGTAGCGCAGGCCGTCGACGCGGGCGATCCACTTGAAGCCGGTCAGGGTCTCCTCGTACGGCAGTCCGGCCTTCTCGGCGATCCGGCCGAGGAGGGAGGACGACACGATCGACTCGGCGAACGTCCCGCGCGCTCCACGGCTCACCAGGTGGGCGGCGAGCAGGGCGCCCACCTCGTCGCCGCGCAGCATCCGCCACCGCTCGCCGTCCCGGACGGCCACGGCGCACCGGTCGGCGTCCGGGTCGTTGGCGATGACCAGGTCGGGGTCCGTCTCGCGGGCCTTCGCGAACGCGAGGTCCATCGCGCCCGGCTCCTCCGGGTTGGGGAACGCGACCGTCGGGAACTCCGGGTCGGGCTCGGCCTGCTCGGCGACCAGCACCGGCTCGGGGAACCCGGCGCGGGCGAAGGCGGCCAGCAGGACGTCCTTGCCGACGCCGTGCATCGCCGTGTAGACGGTGCGCGCGGTGCGGGCGGACCCGGCCGACAGGACCGCGTCCGTACGGGCCAGGTAGGCGTCGAGGACCGAGTCGTCCAGGACCTCCCAGCCGCCGTCCGGACGCGGAACGTCGTCCAGGGAGCGGATCGCGTCGATCTCGGCGGCGATCTCCGCGTCGGCGGGCGGCACGATCTGCGAGCCGTCGCCCAGATAGACCTTGTAGCCGTTGTCGCGGGGCGGGTTGTGGCTGGCCGTGACCTCGACGCCGGCGACCGCGCCCAGATGCCTTATGGCGTACGCCAGGACGGGGGTCGGCAGCGGGCGGGGGAGGACGGCCGCGCGCAGGCCCGCGCCCGTCATCACGGCGGCCGTGTCGCGGGCGAACGCCTCCGACTTGTGGCGGGCGTCGTAGCCGATGACGACGAGGCCGTCGCGGCTGCCCTGCTGGTGGAGGTACGCGGCCAGGCCTGCGGCGGCGCGGATCACGACGGCGCGGTTCATGCGCATGGGGCCCGCGCCGAGTTCGCCCCGCAGGCCGGCGGTGCCGAACTGGAGGGTGCCGGCGAAGCGGGCGGTGAGTTCGGTGACGTCCCCCGCGTCGAGGAGGGCCGCGAGTTCGTCGCGGGTCTCCGGGTCGGGGTCCTCGGCGAGCCAGGTGCGGGCGCGAGCGATCAGGTCGTCGTGCACGGGTGGTCAACCTCTCGATTCGTACGTGAGTTGTCTCGCCCCCGCCGCCCCTTCCCTCCCCCACTCTCGGCTTCGCTCGAGCGGGGGACCCCCATCGAAGCCGGGGGCTGCCGCCCCCAGACCCCCGCTGCGGCCCTGAACGGGCCTCGTCCTCGATCGCCGGACGGGCTGAGGTGCCTGATCGGCGCCTGGCCGACCGGGTGGGCATGGGCCCCGGGGTCCGGGGGCTGTGGTTCTTACAGGCGGGACAGGACCTGGGTGAGGAGGGCGCCCATGCGGGTCGCGGAGTCGCGGCCCGCCTGGAGGACCTCCTCGTGGTTCAGCGGCTCGCCGGTCATCCCCGCCGCGAGGTTCGTCACGAGCGAGATGCCCAGCACCTCGGCGCCGGCCTCCCGCGCCGCGATGGCCTCCAGCACCGTCGACATGCCGACCAGGTCCGCGCCGATCACCCGGGCCATGCGGATCTCCGCGGGCGTCTCGTAGTGCGGGCCGGGGAACTGGGCGTAGACGCCCTCCTCCAGCGTGGAGTCGATCTCCTTGCACAGCGCGCGCAGCCGCGGCGAGTACAGGTCGGTCAGGTCGACGAAGTTCGCGCCGACGATCGGGGAGGTCGCCGTGAGGTTGATGTGGTCGCTGATCAGCACCGGCTGACCGGGCCGCATGCCTTCGCGGAGTCCTCCGCAGCCGTTGGTCAGCACGATCGTCTTGCTGCCGGCCGCCACCGCCGTACGGACGCCGTGGGCGACCGCGGCCACCCCGCGGCCCTCGTAGTAGTGCGTGCGGCCGAGGAACACGAGGGCGCGCTTCTCGCCGATCCGGTACGAGCGGATCGTGCCGCCGTGGCCCTCGACGGCCGGCGGCGGGAAGCCGGGCAGCTCGGTGACCGGGAACTCGGCGTCGGGGACGCCCAGGGCGTCCGCGGCCGGTGCCCAGCCGGAGCCCATCACGAGGGCCACGTCATGGGTCTCGGCGCCCGTCAGTTCGCTCAGGCGCGCGGCTGCGGCGTCGGCGGCGGCGTGGGGGTCGCCCTGGATGTCGTCCGGGAGAAGAGATGCGTTCACGCGATGAGGGTAGCCGGTCCGGGCCTACGCGCGTAGATGACAGAGCCCACGGGATGCCGATCGTTGTCTTGTCGTTTCCGACGAAGTCGCGGCGGAGTTCCGGCGGAGTTCCGCCGAAGGAGGGGCCGAGCCGCTCAGCAGGGGCGTTTGCGCAGTTCCATCACGTAGTCGTGCGGTGCCCCCGCCGACTCCGCCGCGTCGGCGACCTCGCCCAGGTAGCGGGCGGAGGGCAGGCCGCCCTCGTAGCCGTTGAGGACGTACAGCCAGCTCTGTTCCTCGCCGTCCAGGGTGTGCACCCGCACCCGCATCCGGCGGTAGATGCCGAGGCCCACGCCCTCCCACCGGTCCAGCGACTCCTCGTCCGGCGGCGCCAGTTCGTACAGCGCGACGAAGACCTGGGAGAGGGGATCCTCCACGATCGTCGCGAGCGCGCCCTCCCAGCCCAGCTGCTCGCCCCCGAACGTCAGCCGCCACCCGTTGAGCCAGCCGGTGGCGCGCAGCGGCGAGTGCGGAGCGCGGCGGGACATCAGCCGCGAGTCGAGGTTGCCGGCGTACGCGGCGTAGAGCGACATGCGACGAGACTACGGCAGCCGGTGCGCACGTCACCGCTGTCTTCCGTGGTCCCGGTGGCCACGGGCGTACCGCCCCTTGGCCCCCCGGGGAAGTAGCACCTGCGTTCGTGCGGGAGAATGGAGTACGTGACTCGGATCGTGATCATCGGTGGCGGACCCGGCGGATACGAGGCGGCCCTCGTGGCCGCCCAGCTCGGCGCGGAGGTGACCGTCGTCGACTGCGACGGTCTGGGCGGGGCGTCGGTGCTGACCGACTGCGTGCCGTCGAAGACCCTGATCGCCACGGCGGAGGTGATGACCACCTTCGACTCGTCCTACGAGGAACTGGGCATCATCGTCGCCGACGACACCCCGCCGATGGAGCGGGCGGCCCGGGTGGTCGGCGTGGACCTCGACAAGGTCAACCGGCGCGTCAAGCGGCTCGCCCTCGCCCAGTCCCACGACATCACCGCCTCCGTCACCCGGGCCGGCGCCCGCGTCCTGCGCGGGCGCGCCCGGCTCAACGGCATGCAGGCCCTCGACGGCTCCCGCCAGGTCGTCGTCACCGCAGCCGACGGCACCGAGGAGACCCTCACCGCCGACGCCGTCCTCCTCGCCACCGGCGGCCACCCCCGCGAACTGCCCGACGCCCAGCCCGACGGCGAGCGCATCCTCAACTGGACCCAGGTCTACGACCTGCGCGAACTGCCCGAGGAACTCATCGTGGTCGGCTCCGGTGTCACCGGCGCCGAGTTCGCCGGCGCCTACCAGGCCCTCGGCTCCAAGGTCACCCTCGTCTCCTCCCGCGACCGCGTGCTGCCCGGCGAGGACCCGGACGCCGCCGCCGTCCTGGAGGACGTCTTCCGCCGCCGCGGCATGAACGTGATGGCCCGCTCCCGCGCCCAGTCCGCCAAGCGGGTCGGCGACCGCGTCGAGGTCACCCTCGCCGACGGCCGGGTCATCACCGGCTCGCACTGCCTGATGGCCGTCGGCGCCATCCCCAACAGCGCGGGCCTCGGCCTGGAGGAGGCGGGCGTCAAGGTCCGCGAGTCCGGCCACATCTGGACCGACCGGGTCTCGCGCACCACCGCCCCCGGCGTGTACGCCGCCGGTGACGTGACCGGCATCTTCGCCCTCGCCTCCGTCGCCGCCATGCAGGGCCGTATCGCCATGTACCACTTCCTCGGCGACGCGGTGGCCCCGCTCAACCTGAAGACCGTCTCCTCCAACGTCTTCACCGACCCCGAGATCGCCACCGTCGGCTACTCCCAGGCCGACGTCGACGGCGGCAAGATCGACGCCCGCGTGGTGAAGCTGCCGCTGCTGCGCAACCCGCGCGCCAAGATGCAGGGCATCCGCGACGGTTTCGTCAAGATCTTCTGCCGGCCGGGTACGGAGATCGTCGTCGGCGGTGTCGTCGTGGCGCCGCGCGCCTCGGAACTGATCCACCCCATCTCGATCGCCGTCGACAACAATCTGACGGTGGAACAGATCGCGAACGCCTTCACGGTGTACCCGTCCCTTTCGGGGTCGATCGCGGAAGTGGCACGGCAGTTGCACACCCGGAAGACGGGCGGGGACCTCTAGTCCCCATCGGGCGGCCGAAGTGGACTCCCCGCTGGTCACGGGGAGTTGCGGCCCGTGCGAGTGGCATAGGCGGGGTGACTGGGGCCCTATACCACTTCGTGTGGTGCTGTGCGAACAATTTCTGTTATTCGGCGCAAAGAGCTGAAAGCAGACGGTCGTCCGCGTTACTGTCAGTTTCGTGTTCGCTGCAGAACGTCGCCAATTGATCCTCGAAATGGTGCGAGCCAACGGAGCCGTGTCGCTCCGTGAACTCGCCCGCGTCGTCCAGACCTCCGAAGTGACCGTACGGCGGGACGTGCGCGCACTGGAGGCAGAAGGACTCCTCGACCGCCGGCACGGCGGTGCGGTACTGCCGGGCGGTTTCACCCGCGAATCCGGCTTTCCGCAGAAATCCCATCTCGCGACCGCCGAGAAGACCGCCATCGCCGACCTCGCGGCCAACTTCGTCGAAGAGGGCGAGGCCATCGTCGTCGGGGCCGGAACCACCACCCAGGAGCTGGCCCGTCGGCTCGCCCGGATCCCCGGACTCACCGTCGTCACCAACTCCCTGCTGGTGGCCCAGGCGCTGGCCCACGCCAACCGCGTGGAGGTCGTCATGACCGGCGGCACCCTGCGCGGCTCCAACTACGCCCTCGTGGGCAGCGGAGCCGAACAGTCCCTCCAGGGGCTGCGGGTCTCGCGGGCCTTCCTGTCCGGGAGCGGGCTGACCGCGGAGCGCGGTCTGTCCACCTCCAACATGCTGTCGGCCTCGGTCGACAGGGCCCTCGTCCAGGCCGCCGCAGAGGTCGTCGTCCTCGCCGACCACACCAAGCTCGGCACGGACACCATGTTCCAGACCGTGCCGACGGACGTCATCACCCGCCTGATCACCGACGAGCCGCCGGCGCACGACGACCGGGCCGGCACCGAACTGCAGGCTCTCGCCGATCAGGGGGTGCAGATCGCCGTGGCGGGGGCGTCGGGG
>NZ_MUBA01000409.1 GCF_002154575.1 Streptomyces bobili | reverse complement strand
GCCCAGGTCACCAGATTCCAGACCTGGGCCGCCGAACGCCACGGAGCCCCGTCCGACGGCGGCTATCCGGCCCTGCACCGCTGGTCGGTCTCCGAACTGGAAACGTTCTGGACGGCCGTCACGGAGTGGTTCGACGTACGGTTCTCGACGCCCTACGCGCGCGTGCTGGGCGACCGCGCCATGCCCGGCGCCCAGTGGTTCCCCGGCGCCACCCTGAACTACGCCGAACACGCCCTGCGCGCCGGCACCACCCGCGCGGACGAACCAGCCCTCCTGTACGTCGACGAGACGCACGAACCCCGCCCGGTGACCTGGTCCGAACTGCGCCGCCAGGTCGGCTCCCTCGCCGCCGAACTGCGCCGCCTCGGCGTCCGCCCCGGCGACCGGGTCAGCGCCTACCTGCCGAACATCCCCCAGGCCGTCGTCGCCCTCCTCGCCACGGCAGCCGTCGGCGGCGTCTGGACCTCCTGCGCCCCCGACTTCGGCGCCCGCAGCGTCCTCGACCGCTTCCAGCAGGTCGAGCCGGTCGTCCTGTTCACCGTCGACGGCTACCGCTACGGCGGCAAGGAACACGACCGCCGCGACGTCGTCGCGGAACTCCGGGGCGAACTGCCCACCCTGCGCGCCGTCGTCCACATCCCCCTCCTGGGCACCGAGACACCCGAAGGAACACTGGACTGGTCGGACCTGACCGCCGCGGACCAGGAACCCTCCTTCGAGCAGGTCCCCTTCGACCACCCCCTGTGGGTGCTCTACTCCTCCGGCACGACAGGCCTGCCCAAGGCCATCGTCCAGTCCCAGGGAGGCATCCTCCTCGAACACCTCAAGCAACTCGGCCTGCATTGCGACCTGGGCCCCGAGGATCGTTTCTTCTGGTACACCTCCACCGGCTGGATGATGTGGAACTTCCTCGTCTCCGGCCTCCTCACCGGCACGACGCTCGTCCTCTACGACGGCAGCCCCGGCTACCCCGACACCGCCGCACAGTGGCGCATCGCCGAGCGCACCGGAGCCACGCTCTACGGCACCTCGGCGGCCTACGTCATGGCCTGCCGCAAGGCCGACGTGCACCCAGCCCGCGACTTCGACCTCTCCACGGTCCGCTGCGTCGCCACCACAGGCTCACCCCTGCCGCCCGACGGCTTCCGCTGGCTGCACGACGAAGTCCGCGAGGACCTGTGGATCGCCTCCGTCAGCGGCGGCACGGACGTCTGCTCCTGCTTCGCGGGAGCCGTCCCGATCCTCCCCGTGTACACCGGTGAACTCCAGGCACCCTGCCTCGGCACCGACCTCCAGGCCTGGGACCCGAGCGGCCGGCCCGTCATCGACGAAGTCGGCGAACTCGTCGTCACCAACCCCATGCCGTCCATGCCGGTGTATTTCTGGAACGACCCCGACGGCAGCCGCTATCACGACAGCTACTTCGACACCTACCCCGGCGCATGGCGGCACGGCGACTGGATCACCCTCACCTCACGCGGCTCCGTCGTCATCCACGGCCGATCCGACTCCACGCTCAACCGGCAGGGCGTTCGCATGGGGTCGGCCGACATCTACGAAGCCGTGGAACGCCTGCCCGAGATCAAGGAATCCCTGGTCATCGGCATCGAACAGCCCGACGGCGGCTACTGGATGCCGCTCTTCGTCCACCTGACACCGGGAGCCGTCCTGGACCAGGCGCTCCTCGACCGCATCAGGCAGACCATTCGCGAGGAACTCTCCCCGCGCCACGTCCCCGACGAAGTCATCGAGGTTCCGGGAGTCCCGCACACCCTCACCGGAAAGCGCATCGAGGTCCCGGTCAAGCGCCTCCTCCAGGGCACCCCCCTGGAAAAGGCGGTCAACCCCGGCTCCATCGACAACCTCGACCTGCTGCACTTCTACGAGGACCTAGCCCGCAAACGATCCTGAACAGCACAAAAGTCCAGCTCGGCCCCCATTGTCAGTGCCGTTGGTTACTGTGAGTGAGCATTGATCGACCGTGCACACACAGGGGGAAACCATGGCGGCACACACCGACCACTGGACCATGCGACGTGTCCTGCGCCGTGAGATCGCCGGCACCATCGGCCTGCTCACCGACGAACACGACTTCCGCGCCATGCGCCGCTATCGCACCTTCACGTTCCACGACCACACCACCTACCTACGACAGGTCGAAGACCTCCTCAAAACACGCGCCCTCCAGGGCACGCACACCACTGTCGCCCTCTTCGACCCGCAGGAGTACGCCGACTTCTGCGAGGCGAAGGGCCTCGACCCCGACAACCCCGCCCACCGCACCCGCTTCACGGCCGAACTCGCGACCACCGGCCCCACTCTGCCGTACGAGGGCCAGCCGCTGGCCGACCTGGTACCCGCCCTGGTCGACGAAGCCGTCCGGCAGGCGACCTGGGAGTACGCGGCCACCCTCCTCGCCCGCCTCGGCGCCTGCGCCACCTGCGGCGAGGACCTCGGCAGGGCGGCCTTCACCCGGGCCTCCGACCTCGTCGCCCGCATCCTCGACACCGCACCGCCGGGCAACAGCCACCTCGTGTGCAGCGTCACCGGCACACCCGAAACCCTCGTCGCCGTCCTCCACGCGGACGAGGCAGCCGACGGCACCACTCCGCTGGACGAGGCCGAGGCCCTCGAGTTCACGACGATCCTCGCCCTCGGCGTCGCCACCCGGAGCCCCGGCGGCCTGGTCATGCGTACCAGTTCCTTCGACGCCCCCGACCGGGTCTACGGCTGGCGGCTGCGAGGCGAGGGACTGGAACCGCTGACCGCGGGCGAGGTCTTCGACGCCTACTGCACCGACGCCGAATCCGGCGACCTCATCGCCCCGGAGTCCGGCGTCGACTACTGCGTACCGCCCGACCTCACCCAGGACGGACAGCGGGGGCCCACCCAGGGTCATCACCACTGACGCACAGGAGGGGCGCTCCACCGCGAAGGCGGAGCGCCCCTCCTCACCAGCCCGACACCGGCACGGCCCGACTACTCGCCGGACAGCACCGCCTGCGCCGCAGCTCGCGCGTCCTCGGCACTGTCGGTCGCACGGGCGGCCGCCGCGGCCCGCTCGCACTGCGCGAGCGTGTACTTCGCCAGCGTCGCCCGCACATAAGGAATCGACGCCGACCCCATCGACAGGGAGGTGACACCCAGACCAGTCAGCACACACGCGAGCAGCGGATCGGCCGCGGCCTCACCACAGACCCCACAGCTCTTGCCCTCGGCCTTCGCCGCCTCGGCGGACAGCGCGACGAGGTCGAGCAGCGCGGGCTGCCACGGGTCCTGGAGCCGCGACACCGCACCCACCTGGCGGTCCGCAGCAAAGGTGTACTGCGCGAGGTCGTTCGTCCCCAGCGACAGGAACTCCACCTCCTGCAGAATCGAGCGCGCCCGCAGAGCGGCCGACGGGATCTCCACCATGGCACCGAACTTGGCCCGCAGACCGGCCGCACGGCACGCGTCGGCGAAGGCCTTCGCGTCGGCACGGTCCGCGACCATCGGTGCCATCACCTCGAGGTAGACCGGCAGGTCCTCGGCTGCCTTGGCCAGCGCCGACAACTGGGTGCGCAGCACATCGGGATGGTCGAGCAGGGTCCGCAGCCCCCGCACGCCCAACGCCGGATTCGGCTCGTCCGCCGGGGTCAGGAAGTCCAGCGGCTTGTCCGCACCGGCATCCAGCACCCGCACCACTACACGCCCCTCGGGGAACGCCTCCAGCACCTGCCGGTACGCCGTGACCTGCTTCTCCTCCGAAGGCGCCTGCTTGCTGTCGTCGAGGAAGAGGAACTCGGTACGGAACAGGCCGACGCCCTCCGCACCGGCCTCGACGGCGGCCGGCACATCGGCGGGCCCCCCGACGTTCGCCAGGAGGGGCACCTTGTGGCCGTCGGCGGTGGCACCCGGCCCGGTCGAGGCGGACAGCGCCGCCTTCCGCGCCGCAGCCGCCGCCTCCAGCTGCGCCTTCTTCTCCTCGGTCGGGTCCACGAAGACCTCGCCCGTACTGCCGTCGACGGCGATGACCGTCCCCTCGGCAAGCTCACCGGCACCCGGCAGCGCCACGACAGCCGGCACACCCAGCGCCCGCGCCAGAATCGCGCTGTGGCTGGTCGGACCGCCTTCCTCGGTCACGAAACCGAGCACCAGCGTCGGATCCAGCAGCGCGGTGTCGGCCGGTGCGAGATCCCGCGCGACCAGCACGTACGGCTCGTCACTGTCCGGGACACCCGGCATCGGAACGCCCAGCAGACGGGCGACGATACGATTCCGCACGTCGTCGAGGTCAGCCACCCGACCGGCGAGGTACTCCCCGGCATTGGCCAGCAGCTCGCGGTACGCGGCGAACGCGTCGTACACAGCACGCTCGGCCGTACTGCCGACGGCGATACGCCGGTCCACGTCCGCCATCAGTTCCGGGTCCTGGGCCATCATGGCCTGGGCCTCGAGCACCGCCTGGGCCTCGCCCCCCGCCAGATTGCCGCGTGCCATCAGATCGGCTGCCACAGCATCCACGGCCTGACGGGCGCGCCCCTGTTCACGCTCCGCCTCCTCGGCCGGGATCTGCTTGGCGGGCGGTTCGAGGACCGCCGTTCCCATGTGCCGAACCTCGCCGATCGCCACACCGTGGCTCACACCGACGCCTCGCAGCGTTGTCTCCATCTCACCCGTCTCCGATAGTGCGGCGGGCCCCGCCGCCGCGGTGGTTGTCCCTATGTGCCGCTCCGCATACGACGGCATCGGCTCAGCGCCAGGAAAAGAGAGCGTCGCCAGTCTTCACGTCGCCGTCGTCACGGAGTTCACCGAGGGCGTCGGCTGTCGCCTCCAGCGCCACGATGGGGCACACCGGGGACTTGCCGGCCTCTTCGACCGCGACCGGGTTCCACCGCACGATGCCCTGCCCGCGCGTCACTGTGTCGCCCTTGTTCACGAGGAGCTCGAAGCCCTCGCCGTTCAGTTGCACGGTGTCGATACCGAGGTGAGTGAGCACGCCGTGTCCCTCCGCGTCGACGACGACGAAGGCGTGCGGGTGCAGGGAGACGATGACTCCGTCCACGGGTGCCACGGCCTCGGAAGGCTCGCGTACCGGGTCGATGGCCGTGCCGGGGCCGACCATGGCCCCGGAGAAGACCGGATCGGGCACTGCCGCCAGTCCGATGGCGCGTCCTGCCAACGGGGACGTCACGGTGGTCATGGGAAGCCTCCCAGGGGTGGAGATGTATATGGGCCGTCACTGCCAGTCCCGGACGGCGCACTGTGCAGCAGGGTATGTCATACGAAGTACCGGTTCCGCACGAGTGATCCCGATCCGTGGTCTAGACCACTAGCCTAATCGATTTGCACGCGCTCCGCGGCCCCGTGTACAGTCGTACTCCTGCTTAAGGGTGAGCGACGTAAGCAAGCGCGCTTAACCGAGCAGCACCCAACTTGTCAGATCTTATCTCTGGATCATCTTTCGCATGCCTGCGGAACGGTGGTCAGGGAGACGGAAAATCGCTGATAGAGTTGGGAACGCAAGACCGAAGGGAAGCGCCCGGAGGAAAGCCTGAGAGAGTCTCTCGGGTGAGTACAAAGGA
>NZ_MUBA01000408.1 GCF_002154575.1 Streptomyces bobili | reverse complement strand
GCCGTCCGCCCCGGACCGTGCTCGTACGGACGCTGCCCGACCGGTCCAGGTACCGGGACCGACTCCTCGCGCCCCGCGGCGGTGTCACGCAGTGCCAACGCCGTCGCCCATGTTCCCGCCGCCCCGGTCGCGCGGGCGAGCAGCGCACCGGCCGCCCCCGCACCCGCGCCCCACGCGGCGCCGAGCAGCAGCGCCATGCCGGGCTGCCCGTGCAACTCCACGCCCGCGCCGAAGGCGTCGAACCCGAGCACCGACAGGGAGGCGTCGACGGACACGTCCGCGAGCAGGGCGAGCAGGGGCAGCGCCAGCGCGGTCACCACTGCCAGCCGCACCGCGCACCACCCGGCGAAACCGGCGACCCCCGTGCCGCGCACCGCACCGGAACCGGGATCCGCCGCACCCGCCCGCACCGGTCCCACCGGGCTCCGTACCGCCGTCAACACCCCCGCCAGCAGCATCATCGCCGCCGCAGCGACCGCCAACAGCCATACGCGGCCGTCCAGTTCGGCCAGCCGCCCCAGCGTCACCGACTGGTCGGAGCCGGCGCCCAGCACGTCGTCGAGCGGATCCGGCAGCACCCGCGTCAGGACACCCGTCGCCCTGCCGTCCCACGGCACGAACAGGCCGACGTCCACGCCCAGCCACACCCCGTTGGGCGCCCCGAGGAGGGCCGCGCCCGCGATCCGCTTCGGGTGGTCGTCACCGATCGCCGCGTACCCCGCCGCAGCGAACCCGGCGGCCACCGCGACCAGCAGCACCGTGACGACGGCGGACACGGCGGGCCGTACCACCCGGTGTACGGCGTCCCAGCCCGGCGGCAGCGGCGTACGGCGGGAGGCCAGCAGGGCGATCAGCAGCACCGCCGCCGACCAGAGAAGCCCGCCGAGCAGCGTCGCGGCCGTGTCCACGGTGAAACCGACCGCCGCCCGCGCGTCGACCAGATCCCCGAGCCGGTCGGGCAGCAGCCCGCCGATGTCGCCGAGATCGCCCAGCCCGGGGACCTCGACGCCGCCGCCCCCGCCGGGCACGTCGTCCAGGCCCAGCGATCCGCCGTCGATCGTGATGACATCGTGCCCTGCCCAGGCCAGCCCGCCCATCATGGCGGTGAACAGCGCGACCACCGTGCCCGCGCGCGCCAGGAGTTCGGCCGGTGCGACCACAACTCCGGCCGTCCGCAAGGACCGTAGGAAGAACCACGACAGGAGCAGCGCTCCGGCCAGGCTCACGCCCAGTGGCGCGATGTCGATGGCCGTGTGCGCCTCCGCGCCCGTCAGTCCGAACGAGGACACATCGCCCGACGGCGTCACGGAGCCGCCGGCCCCGAGCGCCACGACCGCCGCCGTCATCGGGCCCAGCGAACCCGCGGTGTCCGCCCCCAGCAGATGCAGGCCGAGCGCCGCCGTCCCCGCCATCCCGATCAACGCCCAGCTCACCGCGGCGATCGCGGACAGCAGCACGTCCAGCCACGGCACACCCTGGCCGTACGCCGTGCTCCCGCTGTCGTCGACGCTCGTGCCGGCACTCATGCAGACCCCCCGATCCGCGGCGCGGAGCGGTGAAGATCACCGCTTCCGTCCCCCTCGCGTGCGTTTACCACTCTCCGGCCCGGTTTCAACCCCGTCAACGGCAACGGCCGATGAGACCGCGCGACCTCGGCGGGCCGTCTACGCAAGGCCCGACTTTCGGTCAGGGGGCCGGGCCTGAAATAGTTCCCGACGATGTTCGACATCCCTAGACTCCCTGTGATGGGGGTAACTCGGGGGACTACTCAGTGGGGCATGGAGTGCCGGAACTCGTACTGGAATTGAACGGACGCACCTGGACGCTCGATCCGTCCAGGTCATACACCCTCGGACGGGATCCGCAGGGGGACGTCGTCCTCGACGACGCCAGGGTCTCCTGGCGTCACGCCACGGTCAGTTTCAACGGCCGTGGCTGGACACTGGAGGACCACGGCAGCACCAACGGAACGTTCGTACAGGGCCAGCGCGTCCACCAGGTGGACATCGGGCCCGGCTCGGCGGTGCACTTGGGCAACGCCACCGACGGCCCGCGCCTGAACCTCTCCGGCGCGCAGGCGGCCGTCGCACAGCAGCAGCCGCAGGCGCAGCAGCCGTACGCCGCGCAGGGCGCCAACGCGGGCTGGGCGCAGCAGGCTCCGCCCCAGCCGCAGGCTCCACAGCCGCAGGTGCAGCAGCCGCAGATGCCGCAGCAGCCGCAGCCCGGATGGGAGCCGCCGCGGAAGGTCGACGCGCCCGTCCCGCAGCAGCAGGGGCCCGGCGTCGGCGCGGGGGCGCCGCCGGTCTACGGCGACCGCAGCCCGACCACGTTCCACCAGTTCTCCCTCGGCCGCGTCATGCGCATCGGCCGTGCCCTGGAGAACGACCTGGTCGTGTCCGACCTCCAGGTCTCGCGCAACCACGCCGAGTTCCACTCGACGCCCGACGGGCGCATGGAGATCCGCGACCTCGGCTCGCACAACGGCACGTACGTCAACGGCCAGCCGATCACCAAGGGCGGCTCGCAGCTGCTCGGCCCCACCGACATCGTCGGCGTCGGCCACTCGACGTTCCGGATCGTCGGCGACCGCCTCGAGGAGTTCGTCGACACCGGTGAGGTCTCCTTCTCGGCGCGCCACCTGACGGTGACGGTCGACGGCGGCAAGCAGATCCTCAAGGACGTCTCCTTCGGCGTCCCGGAGAAGTCGCTGATCGCGGTCATCGGCCCGTCCGGCTCCGGCAAGTCCACCCTGCTCAAGGCGCTGACCGGCTACCGGCCCGCCAACGAGGGTGACGTCCTCTACGACAACCGGAACCTCTACAAGCAGTTCGCCGAGCTGCGCCAGCGCATCGGTCTGGTCCCGCAGGACGACATCCTGCACAAGGAACTGACCGTCAAGAAGGCCCTCAAGTACGCGGCCAAGCTCCGCTTCCCGGCCGACACCACGGCCGCCGAACGCGACGCCCGTATCGACGAGGTGCTGCGCGAACTGAAGCTGGACATCCACAAGGAGAAGAAGGTCACCTCCCTCTCCGGTGGCCAGCGCAAGCGGGTGTCGGTCGCCCTGGAGCTGCTGACCAAGCCGTCGCTGATCTTCCTCGACGAGCCGACCTCGGGCCTCGACCCGGGCATGGACCGCGATGTCATGCAGTTGCTGCGCGGCCTCGCCGACGACGGCCGTACGGTCCTGGTGGTCACCCACTCGGTGGCCGAGCTGGCGATCTGCGACAAGCTGCTCGTGATGGCGCCCGGCGGCAGCGTCGCCTACTTCGGCCCGCCCGAGGAGGCCCTGAACTTCTTCGGCTACGACACCTGGGCCGACGTCTTCTCCGCCTTCGAGAACTACCGCGACTACGACTGGGCGGGCCGCTGGAAGGGCTCGCAGCACTACCAGATGTACGCCGCGGACCTCGACGCCATCGCCCCGCAGCCCGTATCGATGACGCCCATGCAGGCGATGAAGCCGCCGAAGCCGCAGGGCTGGATGTCCCAGTTCGTCACACTGGTGCGCCGCTACACGTCGGTGATCGTCTCCGACAAGGGCTTCCTCGGCCTGATGGTGATCCTGCCGGCCGTGCTGGGCGCGGTGAGCCTCCTCATCGACTCCGGCAACAGCCTGCTGCCCAACCCGGTCAATCCCAAGTCCGGCCGGATCATCCCCAACGGCACGGCCACCACGGTCCTGCTGATCCTCGCGGTCGGCGCCTGCTTCGCGGGCGCGGCGAACTCCGTCCGCGAGCTGATCAAGGAACGAGTGATCTACGAGCGGGAGCGCGCGACCGGCCTGTCGCGCTCGGCGTACCTGATGTCGAAGGTGTTCGTGCTCGGTGTGATCACCGTGCTCCAGGGCCTGCTGGTCGGCGTCATCGGCTTCTCCAGCCGGGAGATCCCGGCACAGGGCCTGGTCCTCGGCACCGCCACCATGGTCGAGCTGTCCATCCCGATCATGGCGCTGGGTTTCACCTCGATGATGTTCGGACTGATCATCTCCTCGCTGGTGAAGACGGCCGAGAAGACCATGCCGCTGCTGGTCATGTTCGCGATCATCCAGGTCGTGTTCACCGGCTGCCTGTTCTCGCTGAACGGCGCGGTCGGCGTCAACGAGTTCTCGTACCTGATGCCGTCGCGCTGGGCGGTCGCCGCGGCCGGCGCCACGCTGGACTTCAACAAGATCAGTCCGCCCGCGGACGGCGGCGACGCCGACCCGCTGTGGGAGCACACCGTCGGCGCCTGGGGCATGGACATGGCCGCGCTGCTCGTCCTCGGCGTGATCTGCGGCTTCTTCGTGGCCCGCTTCCTGCGCCGCCACGAGCCCGAGGTCATGCGCAAGTAGTCGCGAGCGGTCCTGCGACGCCGAAGGGCGGCACCCCGGTCAGGGGTGCCGCCCTTCGGCGCGTGGGGGTCTCTGCGGTACTCAGGACGCTCAGTACGCGCTGTTGACGTTGTCGATCGTCCCGTACCGGTCGGCCGCGTAGTTGGCGGCGGCGGTGATGTTGGCGATCGGGTCGTAGATGTTCCAGGACGTGCCCGGGACGTGGTACGCCTTGAAGGTCGGCGGGATCACCTGGAGCAGGCCCTTCGACGGGATGCCGTTGATGGCGTTGATGTCCCAGTCGTTGATGGCCTTCGGGTTGCCCGAGGACTCGCGGATGATGTTCTTGTGCAGCCCGTGGTAGGAGCCCGGGATGCCCTTCTTCTTCATGATGGCGAGAGACTCGCGGATCCAGCCGTCAAGGTTGTTCGGGTAGCTCTTGACGACGACCTGCTTGACCACGGGACGGTTCGCGGACCGGCTCGCGGCGGCGGCCTTGGCCTTGCGCGCGGCGGCGGCCTTCTTCGCGGCGGCGGCAGCCGCCTTCTTCTTCGCCGCGGCCGTGGCAGCCGCCTTCTTCTTCGCGGCCACCGCGTCGGCGGCGGCCTTCTTCTTGGCCTCGATGGCCTCGACCTTCAGGCTGGAGACGGCGAGCTGGTCGGTCACGCTGGCCTTGACGTCACGCACCTGGCCGGAGCTGTAGGCCACGCGGGACGAGGAGAGGGAGTCCGTGGTGGTCGTCTGACCGTCGGCCGGAACCACGGTGAAGGCGATGGCGGCGGCGCCGAGGGTGGCGACACCAGCGATCGCGATCTTGTGAGTGTTCTTGGGCATGGCGGAAGGGACCTCTTCGAGTAGACGGAGGTCGCTCTCGTCGTCCGGCGGCGGGTGCTTTCGGCACGAACGCCGCGGGGAGAAACCCGCGGCGCTGAGCGACGAGAGCCATTGTTAGCGGCCGCAAAATGCCCAGGCAAAGGTGTGACGTACTAAGTCGGGTAGTGGATCGGGTAAGGGCAAAACGGGACAGATCAGGCCGTCTGTCCCGTTCAGGCGGGTCCCTTTTGACTCCTAGTGTCCTTAGTACGTGATGTGCGCCCTATGTGCGGGCTCACAGGAGCGCGGAGGTTTTCTCACCAGCAGTTGCTGACGCAATGCTCTGTGTGAGCGGGGTCCTCCGGCAGGAGGAGATGCACGTCCCCGAACTCGTGCCACAGGTACGAACCGCGCAGTGCCTCCTCGTACCCACGGTCGATCGCCGCCCGCCCGGCCACCGCCTCCAGCATCAGCAGATGTGAGGCCTCCGGCTCGTGCAGCCCCGTCAGCAGCCCGTCCACCACCCGCACCCCACGCTCAGGAGTGACGACAAGGTCCGTCCACCCCGCACGCGCGCGGACGACCCCGTCCGCCCCCGCCGCCGACTCCACGGCCCGCACGGCCGTCGTCCCCACCGCTACGA
>NZ_MUBA01000407.1 GCF_002154575.1 Streptomyces bobili | reverse complement strand
CTATGAGTCCTTCCAGTTCGGAGTCGACTCTCGTGTGAGTCTGCGGCTCATCAGGTCGATCATTGCGAGGCGGATCATCGCTTCGGAGCGGTGCGGGTGGGTTTCATAGTCGCGGGCCAGGCGGCGGTGGTTCATGAGCCAGCCGAAGGTCCGCTCGACGATCCAGCGCCGCGGGATGACCTTGAAGCCCTTCTGGCCCGGGTCGCGGCGGGTGACCTCGACGTCGATGCCGAGGTTGGCGCCGTGTTCGATCGCCTTGGTCCGGTAGCCGGTGTCGGCCCAGGCCTTGGTGATTCGGGGGTGGGCCTTGGCAATGTGAGAGAGCAGGTGAATGCCGCCAGCGTTGTCGGAGACGCTGGCCGCGGTGACCCAGACCGCGAGGAGGAGCCCGAGGGTGTCGACGCCGATGTGGCGCTTGCGTCCGGCGATCTTCTTGCCCGCGTCGATGCCCTGGCCGCCGGCCGGTACGTTGGCGGACGTCTTGACGCTTTGTGCGTCCAGCACGCACGCGCTCGGCTCGGCATCCCGGCCTGCGGCCTCCCGGACCAATCGGCGCAGCAGACCGTTGAGCTGGTCGAATACGCCGTCCTTCTGCCAGGCGGCGAAGTATCCGTAGACGGTTTCCCCCGGCGCGAAGTCGTGGGGAAGGTAGCGCCAGGGGATCCCGGTTCGGTCCACATACAAGACCGCGTCCATGATCCGGCGCAGGTCGTGCTCGGGCGGCCGCCCGATGTCC
>NZ_MUBA01000406.1 GCF_002154575.1 Streptomyces bobili | reverse complement strand
TCGGGCGGCCGCCCGATGTCCAGGCACCGCCCACCGCCGGCTCGCCAGGGACTACGAGACCAGCCCGGCCCGTTCCGAAACCATGATCCGCTGGGCGATGATCGGCCTCATGTTCCGCAGCCTCACCCGCGGCCGACCGGCGACACGGCAGGGCCCGCGCCCGCCCACGCGAAAAGTTTCATAGATACCCCGGTCCGCCCGCCCATGGGTAACATCCCGCGTCAGCGCACTACGGATTCATGAACCGATCAACCTTCTGTTGCAGGTCAGGTGGCAGGTCGGTCAACTCAGAGACGATCGCTCGAAGCTCTCCGCCGAGTCCAGAAGCCTCAGTCCAGACCGCTGGGTTCCTGGTGAGGACCGCGGACAGCAGATCACCTCCGTACATGTCTCCCTCTGCCATCGGGTTGTCCCGCAGCACCTTTAGGGCCAGCGGCAAGAGGCAGGGCAGTCCTATGTCCTGCCCGATCAACAGACGCATGTCCTCGACTGTCAGCTCGCCGATCGGCCGACGCCGCAAGGCGTGTGCAGTAGCGATGAGACGGGTGGCTTCGGCCGACGGGGCTGGCCAGCGGTCGCGTTCAAGCTCTTCAAGGGAGCGGTCACAGTTCGGGGGTCGCGTCACCGCCCGATTGTCCTACGACGAGATCTCAAACGCGGTCTGAAACAAGGTGCAGATATACATCGTTGGGTCGATCCTCCGCCCGTGAAGGAGCAGAATTACCGGGGGAGTGGAGCACGGCAGGCGGAGGGTCACTGGTGTCGGAGTTCCAGCACTATCAGTTCATGGCGGACAAGCCGTTGACCGACGGGCAGCTCGCTCACGTCCGGGCGTTGTCGACGCGTGCCGACCTCACGCGGCACAGCTTCGTGAACACCTATCAGTGGGGCGACTTCAAAGGCGACCCGCAGGAACTGGTGGAAGGCTGCTACGACGCGCATCTGTACTTCGCCAACTGGGGCACC
>NZ_MUBA01000405.1 GCF_002154575.1 Streptomyces bobili | reverse complement strand
GCCCCCGGCGACGCGGCCGGCCAGCTCGTCGCCGCCTCCCGGGACGCCGAGCTGGTCGTCGTGGGCCGGCACCGCCGACGCCTGCTGGCCCCCGCCCGCATGCTGGGCTCGGTCACCCACGCCGTCCTGCTGCACGCGGCGAGCCCGGTGGCGGTGGTGCCGCCGACGCCCGCGGAGGAGTGAGCGGAACCGGCCGCGGCACCGCATCGCCCTCGACTTCGCACCGACCGTCCGGCACGGCGGTCACAGCGGGGGGCGTCGACGATCTCCCGATCGCCGGCGGTCACGCCGACGCCGCCGGCCCGACCGCCGAAACCGTGCCTCGGGAAGCCGGGAAACCCACCGGTAGCAGGCGGGCGCCCGGCCGACGCCGACCGCCTCCGTACACGTACCATGGCGGCATGTCGTTCCTCCGCCGCCGCAGTGCCACGCCCGCCGGGCCCGACTTCGACGTCCTGGCCATGGATCCGGGTGACTGGCCCGGCAATCTCGGTGCCGGCCTGCTGCCCGCCCCCGACGGCTCGTGCCAGGGAGTCTTCCTGCGCTACGACCTCTTCGGCGGACGCGGCCCCGCGATGATCATCGGCAACCTCCCCGAGGGTTCGCCGGCCCGTGAGATCGCCGCGGACGAGGTCCCCTTCGAGGTGGCCCAGCTGCTGCTCGCGCTGGAGAACGACGAGGAGGTGACCGTCGTGGGCACCGAGGACATGCCGGTGATGCAGGGCGACAACCTCCTCATCGTGCGCCGCCTCAAGCTCTCCGAGAGCCGCATCTCCTGCGTGCAGTTCGACCGCAGCGACAACGTCCTGGTGACCATCGCCGCTTGGGACCGCCCCATCACCGACGACCTGTACGCCCTGCTGAAGCCGCTCCCGGCGGAGCTTTTCCAGCAGGGCTGATCCGGACTGCGGCTCTCGGCGGCTACGGCGAGGTCAGCCGCACGTCCGCGGCCCGGACGAACGCCACCCGGTGCCCGTACTGGATCTCGTAGTAGAGGTCCTTGCCCACGACCACCCGGTGGGCGTCGGTGGCGAAGGTGACCGCGTAGTAGTACTCGCCCGGCACCTTGTCACCGGCCACGTACTTCTGGCCGGCCGGCAGCCGGTAGGGCAGCGGCGACACGGACTGGACGGGCACGCCCGCCGGGTACGCGGACGCCTCCGGGTAGGCGCGCCCGTAGACCGGGACGCTGTCCACGCCGTCCTTCGGGGTCACCACCAGCCCGTTCGCGGGCACGGCCGTCGGCTGCGCCGCCGGGTTCCTGAACCAGGCCTTCTGGCCCAGGTACCAGATCGCCGTCCAGTCGCCGAAGCGGTCGGCGACCGCGTAGCGCTGGCCGGTGGAGACGCGTGAGGACAGGTCGTTCACGCCCGTCGTCGGGGTCGTGCCCAGGCCGATGTCCTTGATCAGGGGCGCGTTCTCGTCGTGGTCGGAGTACAGCCGGACCGCGCTCGACCCGTGCGCCACGCACGGCTCGCCCTTGTCCGTGCAGCCCGTGTACACCGGCTGGTGGGCGGTGTAGTCCGGCAGGATCGTGACCAGGCCGGCGTTCTTGCGCGCCGTGGCCTCGAAGGGCCGGCCGAGCAGCTCGAAGTAGTGCCGCCAGTCCCAGTACGGCCCCGGGTCGGTGTGCATGCCCGGCACGGTGGCGGCGGTCGGGCCGGGCACGGTGTCGTGTCCCAGGATGTGCTGCCGGTCCAGCGGAATGCCGTACTTCTCCGCCAGGTACGCCACCAGCCGCGCCGACGACCGGTACATCGCCTCCGTGTACCAGGAGTCCGGGAAGGCGAGGAAACCCTCGTGCTCCAGGCCGATCGACTTGGAGTTGATGTACCAGTTGCCCGCGTGCCAGGCCACGTCCTTCGCCTTCACATGCTGGGCGATGTGACCGTCGGTGGAGCGCAGCGAGTACTGCCACGACACGTAGGCGGGGTCCTGGACCAGGTCCAGGACGCCCTCCCAGCCGCCCTCGGTGTCGTGCACGACGATGTACTTGATCGACTGTGCCGCGGGGCGGTCGCCCAGATCGTGGTTCCCGTAGTCGTTGTCGCCGAACTGTTCGTACGGCGCCGGGATCCACTCGCAGGAGACGGAACCCGGGCACTCGGTGCCGGCCGCGGACGCCGTGCGCAGACCGGTGCGTCGCAGCTGCCCCGTGTCGGGCGCCAGGCCCGGCCGCGCGGGCAGTGCCACCAGTTGGCCGGCGTCCGTGGTGCGCTCCTCGCCGCCGCGGATCACGGCGTACACGTCGTCGGCGTACGCGGCGGCCGTCGCGGTGTCGTCGGCGCCGGAGAAGCGTGCCACCGCCCCGTACCAGTCCGCCGGATCGGCGGTCAGCGGCTCGCCGAGCGCCCGCTGCGCGGCGGCGAGCAGGGCGGCGCCGCCGGCCACGTTCGCGGCCGGGTCGGTGCGCAACTCCTCGCGGCTCAGGCCGGTCAGCTCCGCGGCCTCGGGCAGCGTCCGCAGCCGGGCCGGGATCTCCGAGTCGGCCGGGAGCGGGGCCTCGGGGCGCAGCGGGGTACGGGCGTCGTCACCGCGCGGGTCCTCGGTGCCCTCGCTGTGGTGCGGCGCCGTGGCGAGGGCGGTGCGGGCGTCCGTGAGGTGCATCGGGCCGTAGCCGCCGGTCACACTCGGCGCGCCGCCGTGCGCGTCCCAGCGGGACTGGAGATAGGAGACGCCCAGCAGCACGCTCTGGGGCACCTGGTACTCGGCGGACGCGGCGGCGAACGCCCCCTGCAGCCCGGTCGTCGCGGACTCCGCCGCGACGACCGGGGAAGGGGACGCGGCGAGCAGCGGGAACAGCAGAGCCGCCGAGGCCACGGCGCCGGCGGCTCTGTGCGTGCGTACGGATCTCGGGGTGCGTGCTGGTCTGGGGAAGGTGACGGATCCTCGCAATGCGGCCTCCTGGGACGAGCGGGCGGGGCGGGGCGTGCGGGGCCGGACGTGGCTCAGTGGTACCGGCTTGCCGACGATCCGTCAATCATGCGCACAGGCAGACGATTTCCCATGTCAACAGGGGTCGGGCGAGTTTCGTGGCGGGTGGGTCCGCCGCCTGCGGGGCGTCACCGGCCTACACCAGTGGCCCCCGCCTCGAGGCGTCGTGGACCCGGACATGGGAAGGTCCGCGGTGCGCCGCCGCTGTGGCGCACCGCGGACCTTGCTCTTCCTTGCGGCGAGTGCCGCTTCAGCGGGTGCCGACCGCCGCCCGGACGGCCCGGCGGGCCATCTGGCAGTCGTCGTGCAGCCGCCGCAGCAGCAGCCGCTGCTCCTCGCCGGTCGGCGCGGCCCCCGGATGGGCCGGCCCCGGCACCGCGGGTGCCGAGTCGTACATCGAACGCTGCAGGGCCGTCTCGTAGGTACGGATCTCCCGGGTCAGCACCAGCATCAGGTTGACCAGGAAGGCGTCACGCGAGGCCGGGCCCGCCGACTGGGCGATCTGGCTGATCTGACGGCGTGCGTCCGGCGCCTCGCCGAGGATCGACCACAGCGTCGCCAGGTCGTAGCCCGGCAGGTACCAGCCCGCGTGCTCCCAGTCCACCAGCACTGGACCGGCCGGTGACAGGAGCATGTTGGACAGGAGGGCGTCGCCGTGGCAGAACTGGCCCATGCCCTGCCGGCCCGCGGTCGCCGCGATGCCGTGCAGCAGCTTCTGGAGGTCTCCCAGGTCCCGGTCGGTGAGCAGGCCCAGCTCGTGGTACCGGGAGATCCGGGCCGCGTAGTCCAGGGGGGCGTCGAAGGTGCCGGCCGTCGGCCGCCACTTGTTGAGCTGGCAGATCGCGCCGAGCGCCGCCCGGATGTCCGCGCGGGGCGGGGCGTCCAGGGGGTGCCGTTGCAGAGCCGCCACGCGTCCCGGCATCCGTTCGATGACGAGGGTGCAGTTGTCCGGGTCCGCCGCGATCAGCCTCGGCGCCCGCACAGGGGGGCGGTGCCGGACGAACGTGCGGTACGCCGCTATTTCGTGGCGGATCCGCTCCGCCCATACGGGGGAGTGGTCCAGTAAACACTTGGCGACTGCCGTGCTGCGTCCCGTCGTACCGACCAGGAGCACCGAGCGGCCGCTGCGGCGCAGTACCTGCACCGGGGCGAACTCCGGGCAGATCCGGTGCACCGACGCGATCGCCGTGCGTAGTTGGGCGCCCTGAGGGCCGGACAGATCGAGTCTCCCGCTGACGGGCTGTGTGCCGAGCCCCGCGGGGCGCCGGGCGCCGCGGCCCGCGCCGAGCACGGGGGGTGCCGGCCGGGCGGGGTCGAGGTAGGGGCCGCCGCCGCCCGGGCGGGAGTGCAGC
>NZ_MUBA01000404.1 GCF_002154575.1 Streptomyces bobili | reverse complement strand
TGACCAGTTGGGCGCCCGCCCCGGCGCGCACCCAACTGGTCACCGAGCCCGTGGTCCTGGCCCCGGACGCACAGGGGCCGATCGGCGGCTGGTCCGTCAGGGCCACTGCCGGGCGCGCCGGCTGGGGCCTGCGGGTCGGCACCAGGCTGTTCTGGACCGGGCTCGGCGCGACCGTCGTCGCCGCGGCGATCGCGGCCTGGCTGGTGGTCGCCGACCCCTCGGGCGGCGGACTGCCCGCCGGCTGGAGGACGAGCGCCCAGAAGGACGTCACCGCGACACTTGCGGTACCGAAGGACTACGTGCTGGGCAAGCCGGAGGAGACGGACGACGACCACCGGGTCAGCTTCACCGACCCGAGCGGCGCCATCTCGGTCGTCCTGGCCGTCGAGCGCAAGGCGGAGGACACCGGCGGCGCCATCAAGGACTCCGCGGCCGCCGAGATGTACGAGGACAACGACGACTTCAAGACCAACGGCGACTACGGCCTCGACATGCCGAAGGCACCGAAGACCTCGCCGGACGCCAACGCCGAGTACCAGGGCAGGCCGGCCGCCGAGAACACGGTCGCCTACACCAGCACCGACACCCAGAACCCCCTTCCCCGCGAGATGCGGACGCTGTACTACAAGTCCACCGCGGGCGACATGTACAAGCTCACCATCGCCTACCCCGGCAAGGGCGACTTCACGAAGCGGGGCCAGGAGGTCGCGGCCACCGCGATCGCCCACCTGAAGGTGGACAAGCTCTGACGCGCCGCTCGTGGTAGTCATGTGCCATGAGTGACGACGGGGAGCGCGAGGGCGTCAACGGCCGTACCGTGGGCGGGCGTTACCGGCTGCTCGAACGCATCGGCTCGGGCGGCATGGGCACCGTGTGGCGGGCCCGCGACCTGCTCATGGAACGCGACGTGGCCGTCAAGGAACCCCGGCTGCCCGGAGACCCGCAGGACGAGTTCCACCGCCGGGCCGCCCACCGGCTCTACCGGGAGGTCCGCGCCGCCGCCCGCGTCGACCATCCCTCCGCGGTCTCCATCCACGACGTCGTCGTCGAGGAGGGCGAGGGCCTGTCGGACGGCCTGCCGTGGATCGTCATGGAGTTGGTGCGCGGCGAGTCCCTGCACGAGGTGCTGCGACGCGGCCCGCTGGACCCGGCCGAGGCCGCCCGGATCGGCCTGGCCGTCCTGGGCGCGCTGCGCGCCGCGCACGCCNNTGCTGCTCGGCCCGCACGGCCGGGTCGCCCTCACCGACTTCGGGATCGCACACATCCAGGGCGAGGAATCCCTCACCGTCAGCGGCGAGTTCGTCGGCTCCCTGGAGTTCATCGCCCCCGAGCGGATGTCCGGCCGCGGCGCCGGCCCCGCCTCGGACCTGTGGTCCCTCGGCGTCCTGCTGTACGCCGCCGTCGAGGGCTGGTCGCCCTTCCGCCGTACGACGGTGGAGTCCACGCTCGCCGCGATCCTCGCCGCCGATCTCCCCGAGCCGAAACAGGCCGGTCCCCTCGCCCCTCTCCTCGTACGTCTCCTCGCCCGAGACCCCGACGAGCGGCCGGCCCCGGCGGAGGTTGCCGAGGCACTGGAGGCGGCGACCCTGACCGGCTGGCCGGCACCGTCCGCCACCGCCGAACCGACCGAGCCGCAGGACACGGCGCGGCTGCGGGAGTTCGGCGACGACGTGGGAACGATACGGATCGGCGCGGAGGCGGAGCCGTCGGGCGAGCCCGAGGAGCCCACCGGCCCTCAGCCCGGCCCTCAGCCCGGTCCTCAGCCCGGTCCTCAGTCCGAGCCGGATCGAGAGCCGGATCCCGACTCGGATCCCGACGCCCCGGCCGAAGCACCCTCGCAGCCGACCTCCACCC